>JBEIQG010000013.1:0-33085 GCA_040376625.1 Nitrospira sp.
CAAATCGATGACCTGCACTCTCGGACAATCCCCTGGGTGTCGGTAATCACAAGCCGTCATTTCTCCTTGCTGAACGGCCGACCAGGTTTCAAGCGACGGATGGCTCGAGGACAGTACCAGTAGGGCTCGCTCGCAGATGGCGCGACGTCGTGCCACTTCTCGCGCATGATACCGGGGCGATTGCTCCTCCTTGAGAGACGCATCGTCCTCACCTTCCACCCACACCAACCCCAATCGATCGAGGGGCGCAAACACTGCCATGCGGGTGCCGATCAAGATTGTCGCCGACGAAGCCTGTGCCGATTGCCACACCCCTGTCCGTTCCTTTACCGAAAGACCGCTGTGCAGAAGCAGCGGCAGTTCTCCGGTTGTTTCTAGAGCGGCGGCCAATCGACCGGCATTCTCGACGTCACCCGTGAGGATCAGGACACGTCGCCCGCGGTGAAGGGTAGCCCGGGCAGCCTGCACGAGACACCAGAGCCTTGCGGCACGAGTCCCTTGAACCAGGAACGATGCGTATGCGTCCTGCGAAAGGGCCTGCGTTACGTTACCAGGCCAGGCTGCCGCTTCAAGCGGTGGCGATAGGTCGTCAACCGTCACGCTCCCGAGTATCGTTTGCCCCGCCGCCACAGAGGGAGGTTTCTTCGCACGAGCTGCTCTGGGCACAATTGCATCCTCACAGCGCACAACAAGCCCTCTCCGAATCAGTGTCTGCAACGCGCGCATGACCACGGACCTGTTGTCTTTGGCAAGGGTGGCCTCAGCAATCCCTTTGGGACGACGACGGAGGCGCAGGAGCACCTCCGCTTCAACTCCCCCCAGCCCCGCAGCCGATGGAGATTCGGCGAGGCCCTGTGAGGTCGGCAAATATCGCGATCGACGCCGGTCGAGCTGATCGACGAAAGGCGCCACGAGCTTGATGCACTGCCCCCACGGTGCGGCATATCGCTCGGCCACCCATCGACTCAGATCGATTTGACTTGAGCTGAGCAGTTGGTCTGGAGACGAGGACGCAAGGGAACGGAGGGCCTTTAAGCCCTTCTCCGGCGCTCCGAATGGAAGCCGGTCATACACCCCCGTGACGAGCCCGTGGAGATCCCGCGACCCGAACGGCACGATTACGGATTGACCGATTGCGACCTGCCCAGTGAGGGAAGGCGGGATCGTATAGGTAAAGGAGCGGTGCAGGCGGCGCGGCAACACCACATCGACATACAAAGGAGGGCGCGCAGAAGCTACCGGTGGAGCTACAGACGAACGATCATCGAACATGCGGCATTCTAACAATACCGGCGGAGAGCAACAATCACGGCTCTTTGCGAAAAGAATGCTGAGAGGAAGTCTGATCGGAAGCGGGAGTTTCTCTGAGATGAGGGAGAGTCAGGAACCCTATGGCAACCGGCCTCCTCGAAAGAGACCGGTCGCCGTCACTCATTATGGACCCGGAGGGGGTAAGGCCGTGTCCCCGCCCACAGGCGAAACCGGCACTGCGACATCCGAAGGGGCGGGAGCCATCGGTACATCCACGGACGCCGATCCGACCTGAGATGGTGAAGGAGTTGGCACGACTGCGGCAGATGCGGATACCGCGTCCAGCTGGCTATACGTAAAATTCGTGGGGATTGGGTCGCTCTCAGTCATGTGCGCCTTCGCGGACTGGGCCTGGGTCCCGTCCTCCGGCGAATCGAGCACAACCTCTATACGACGGTTCCTTTTGCGGCCCTCCTCAGTTCCGTTGCTGGCGACGGGACGGCTCGCTCCATACCCCACGGCAGACAATTTCGCTGAATCCATACCGCCCTTCTCGATCAGATACCGCACGATCTCCGCTGCTCGGGCCTTGGACAGCTCCCAATTGGTCGGGAATACTCCCTTGAGTGACGGTCCGATCTCCATGTTGTCGGAATGACCTTCCACACGCACTTGCTGAGACACCGCCGTGGTCCTCAGATACTCCGCCAACTGCTCAAGAATGGGTACACCGGCAGGCTTCACTTTCACCTCACCGGACTCGTATTCCAACTGATCAGCCAGGTCATCGAGATTGATCCTAACCCTTCCATGAGTACGCTCAACTTTGGGATTGCTCATGGAAGAGGACTCGCTCGGCAGCGCAACAGTGCGGTCCGTCCTAACTTTCATCACGGGTTGGACCGTCGCAGTGGGAATATCCGAGTCCCCGTTTTCATACTGCATGACCTCAACAGGGGAAGCGTGTTTGGAGCGAACGCGGTCACCGATCAGGGCACGGGCCGTGGCCTTGGATAACAACGCAGTGGCCGTGTGAGGCTCAACGGAAAGAATCTTCACTTCACCGATTTTCCGCTCAGGAAGCCCCCCGCCGGTACGGAAGACTTCCAGGTACTCGCCGGTCCGAAGGCCATCGTCCTGGCCCTTGTCGAGGTAGATCAGGTTTCCCTGAGACACGAGCGACATATGTTTATCGGCCTGCAGTTCAACAATCATGGCTTCGATGTCGGCATGGACGGAGGCGGTCTCGACCACGTCTTCTGCTGAGGGCGGCGTAAACCGCATGACCGGATCACCAGGGGAGAGGGGTCCGTATGACCGTACAACCTGAACACCAACCAACGCTGCGTCTAACTGAATGACTTTCACCACCCCCACTCTATTGATAATGTAGCCCATGTACTGCTTAGTCATAGGGTGAAACACTTTGCGCGAGCGCCGGTACACGGTATAGAGGTCCCCGATCGCCGCATCACCGGGATTCTTCAGCTTGAGATAGAGGGTATCGGTCCCGGACCAGCCCAACATCATCCGGTTTCCTGAGAGTTGATTGTCCCCCGTAATCACATTGATCACCCCGTCGATCGGCATCTCCTGCCGAATCGAGCCGGCGGCATACGTGAGTGCGGCTTCCCCCAGACGAACACTTTGAGCATTCTGAGCGTGCGCAGGGATGGCCGTCACGGCTACGAGACTGCAAGAGAGGAGGATCAGGGTGGAGCGCATGGGTAATGTCCTCATATTGATGACACCTAGGAGGGCTATCTGTAGCAACCTTAGCAAAGAGCAGAGGCTTGTCAAGAAACGGGAGGGCGCCCGACAGTTTGATTCAATTCTCGACGGGTGTTATCGTGAACCTCGCACCGGCACGACAATCGGCAAGTACCGACAGCACGGCTGTCCATATGAGGCACGGCGTGGGAACAGAAAAGCGGCGGATCAACACTCAAATGCCCCGCAGATTGAAGGTTCAAACCGCCACGCCCATGACTTCAGAATGGGATATCAGCGCCGGCTCTCCACCGATTACCCTGAGAACCCCGGCCAACAAAATGAAAACAGGATCCTCGAATACCCCAACCGCCATCGACACATCGGCAACGCTTCCCGAGAAAAACGCAAATTCCCCCGATCCATAACTTCAATCCTCCATGATGTCTAACTGTTGGACAGTATTCAGTTTCTAGGACTTTCGGGACTAATGGCCTAGGTCCTTTGTGCGCTTGCTATTAAAAATAGGCAGGGGCTAAGATTCCGACCTCCTTCTTATCCCTATAAGTCCTCAAACCTGTTGAGGTTCGAGCCAATGGCCGGTTCCGAACTCCTCCTGGAGTACCTGAGTCGATATTTTCCGATCCTGGTGTTTGTGTTCGTCGCGTTGGCATTCGGCGCGGGCACATTGCTTATTAGCTACTTCGTCCAACCGAAGTATCCTGAACCGGAAAAGCTATCCACCTATGAGTGCGGATCTGAACCGTTTTCCGATGCCCGGATGCCGTTCCCTGTTCGCTACTACATCTTTGCTATGCTGTTCGTCATTTTCGATGTGGAAGTCATCTTCCTGTATCCCTGGGCTATTGTTTTCAACAAGATCGGCCTCATTGGACTTATAGAGATGCTGATCTTCATCGGACTTTTCCTCGTCGCCTATGTCTACGCGTGGCGAAAAGGAGCATTGGAATGGGATTAATTCAACTGGGAGGCCATGACAAAGACGGGACTCCCGATGTTATTACTCTTACGGTGGAGAAAGCCGTGAATTGGGCCAGGAAGGGGTCCTTGTGGCCGATGACCTTCGGACTAGCTTGCTGTGCCATTGAAATGATCGCCGCCGTCTCGTCCCGTTACGACATGGATCGATATGGTGCCGGGGTCTTTCGGGCCTCCCCCCGCCAGTCCGATCTCATGATCGTGGCCGGAACCGTCTGCCGCCGCATGGCTCCGGTTATTCGCAAGATTTACGACCAGATGCCGGAACCGAAGTACGTGATTGCTATGGGATCGTGCGCAACATCAGGAAACATTTACGACAGCTACAGCGTGGTGCAGGGGGTGGATCGATTTGTGCCGGTCGATATTTATGTGCCGGGGTGCCCCCCGACTCCGGAGGCCTTATTCGATGGCATTCTGAAACTCCAGGAGCGCATCATGCAAAAGCGCGTGTTCCTCGCGCAGCCGAAAGAAGTGAAGGACGCTCTGAAGGTCTGACGCACGGGAACTAACCGAATGAGTCAACTGGCCAAACGTATCGAGGATACCTTTCCGGGCGCCTGCACCAAGGTGGTGGAGTGGCGCGGGGATGTTTCCGTCACCGTCAAACGTGAGGCCTTGCACGATATCGGCAAGTTTTTACGCGATGACCCGGCCATGAGGTTCGACTACATCATCCATGTAAGTTCGGTCGATTGGCCGGATGACGAGGAACGCTTCGAAGTGGTCTATGAGGTCTATTCAATTCGAACCCGGCAGCGCATTCGCCTGAAAACTCGGGTTCCGGAGTCGGATTGTATTGTGGACTCCTTGACCGACATCTGGAAGGGCGCTGATTTCATGGAGCGCGAAGTGTACGACATGATGGGAATCCGGTTTCGGAACCATCCCGACCTTCGTCGCATTCTGATGCCGGACGAATATGAAGAAGGCTACCCCCTACGCAAAGATTTTCCGCTCCGCGGCAAAGGGTGGCGCGATACATTTGAATTTTTGGACGAGCCGACCCGGTAGGGCGGCAATTTTGGACTACTAAACGCTCATGGCACAGTTCGAAGATCAACGAACTACAGTCTATAAAGTCGACCCGGAACATCCGGAAGACGCGACGCTTCCAACCCTGCGAACGGAAGAGCTGCTCCTCAATATGGGGCCGCAGCACCCCAGCACGCACGGCGTGCTGAAAGTCATCCTCGAGCTGGAAGGCGAGCGGTTGGTCAAGTCCACCCCGGTGATGGGCTTTCTCCACCGCGGTGTAGAAAAGCTGGCTGAAGAAGGCACATATCATCAGTTTATTCCGCACACCGACCGCCTCGATTACGTGTGTGCGATGTACAACAACTTCGCGTATTGCAGGGCCGTCGAAAAGCTAATGAACATCACTGTGCCGGACCGTGCAGAGTACCTGCGCACGATCGTCGCGGAAATCCAGCGCATTATCGGCCACCAGTTCTGGCTCGGTACGCAGGCCCTCGACATCGGGGCGATGACGGTCTTCTTCTATTGTTTCCGGGACCGTGAAATTCTGCTCGATTGGTTTGATGAACTGTGCGGCGCTCGCCTCACGACGAGCTGGTACCGTATCGGCGGCGTCGAACGCGATTTCACACCCTCCCTGTTCGCCAAGCTAAAACAATTCCTCGACTATTTCCCTCCAAAGATCGACGAGTACGTGATCTTCCTGGAGAAGAACCGCATCTGGCTGGCGCGCACCAAAGGAGTGGCCGTGATTTCGGCCGAAGATGCATTGAGTTTTGGCTTGAGCGGGCCGACGCTACGAGGCTCCGGCGTCGACTACGATCTTCGTAAGTACGAGCCCTACTCCGCCTATCCAAAATGCGAATTCAGCGTCCCGGTCGGCAAGAACGGCGACACCTATGACCGGTACTGGATCCGCGTGCAAGAGCTCTACGAAAGCGTCAAGATCATTCGCCAGTGCCTTGAGCAAATCCAGGACGGCCCGATCATGGCGGACGTTCCGAGTGTGACGTTGCCCCCGAAAGAACGCGTGTTCACGAACCTGGAATCCATGATTCAGCAGTTCAAACTCTTCTCGCAAGGGTTTAACGCGCCTCCCGGAGAAATCTACTGCGGGACCGAAGCGCATAAAGGCGAATTGGGCTTCTACATCGTCAGCACGGGCGGCGGGAAGCCGTACCGACTGAAAATCCGCGCCCCCTCGTTTATCCATATGGGCGCATTCGATCATATGTCGAAAGGTTACATGATCGCGGACGCCGTGACGATCTTCGGCACATACGATATTGTCATGGGCGAATGCGATCGATGAAGACCGATACAGCACAAAGGAAAAAGTGAGCGGCGCCGCTTCATTCTTTCGCCCCATCGCTTTTGACTTGAGGTAACTCCATGGGTTTGAAACCAGCAACCAATCCAGACGTCGAAGCCGCCACGATCGAACTGTCCATCGACGGACGGACGGTCTCGGCCAAAGACGGCGTCTCGCTGTACGATGTCATTGCCAGCACGGGCAAGATTATTCCTGCCATGTGCTATCACTATACCTTCGATCCCTTCGGATCCTGCGGTATGTGCCTGGTCATGCAGGAGGGCAAGAAAGCTCCGGTTCGATCCTGCACTGCCAAGGCGGCAGCCGGTATGGTAGTCCGCACCGACGGTGACGACCTCTTCGCGGCACGAAAGAAAGCCGTCGAAAAACATCTCTCGGTTCATCCACTGGACTGCCCCGTCTGCGACGCAGACGGGCATTGCGAGCTCCAGGACATGGCCTTCCAGCATGGCGTGACCAATCTCGCCAATGCGAAGCAAAAGTTCATTCCTGAAGACACGCGGAGCCTTGTACTCGACTTCAACATGAATCGCTGCATCGCCTGCGCGGAATGCATCAACGTCTGCAAAGACGTCCTGATGATCGACGCGCTCCAGTTCATGAAGAAGGGCGGATTCAACCAGGTCGTGGCCAAAGGGGACCAACCTCTGGCCTGCGAATTCTGCGGAGACTGCCTGGCCGTCTGTCCGGTCGGCGCCATCACGAACAAATATTCGAAGTATCTGTACAAGCCCTGGCAGATGAAGAAAACCACGACCACCTGCAATTATTGTGGCGATGGCTGCCAGATGCACCTCGAAACCAAAGATACCGAAGTCGTCCGTGTCACCTCGCCGCTCTCATGGAAAAACAAATGGGGAGACCGGACCGAAACTGCCAAGGGACACGGTGGACTCTGCGTTCGCGGGCGGTTCGGATTCCAGTACATCGACAGTGAACAGCGGCTTCGGCAACCCCTCGTCCGCACAGGCGAGACGTTGACGGAAACGCCGTGGCTCGACACCATGCAGACTGTGATCGACCGGTTGTCCGACATTCATCGGAAGCACGGACCGGAATCCATCGCCGGATTGATTACCGCGCGCTGCACGAACGAAGAACTGTATTTGTTCCAGAAACTCATGCGCGCGGGACTGAGAACCAACCAGCTCGATAGCAGTGCACGCTACGGCCACCTGAACTACGTTCATGCCGTACGTCATGCCGTAGGTGTCGGCCGTCCGCTCAATGACTGGGAAGATTTGACCAAAGCCAAGGCCATACTGGTCATCGGCTCGAATATTACGGAGACCAACCCGCTGACGGCTGTCCGCATCAAGGAAGCTATCCGCGTGTATCGCTCGCAAGTCATCGTCGTGGACTCGGCCAATACCAATATTGCGCAACTAGCCTCGCATCCGCTCCTGGTCAGGCCAGGCAGCGAATCGTTCTTGATCGACGGGTTGGTGAAGTCGGTAATTGAGCAAGATCTCGTCGATGAAGCAAGTACCACCCGGCACCCGCAGGCCTTTGCCGCATTGAAGCAAGCTATGGCACAGGTCTCTCTGGACCACGTCTCAGCGCAGACCGGCATCTCAGCCGAACAGATCCGGGAAGTGGCTGCGATTTTTGCTGAAGCGCCGCGCGCCATTGCCTTGTGCGCAGAAGGCATTGTCCGGCAGCCGAACGGTTACCAGAATGTTCTCAAGCTGATCGATCTCGCCTGGGTGACGGGAAAGCTAGGTCAACCCGGATGCGGCGTGACCACGGTCACGGAAGAAATCAACGAACAGGGCGCAGTGGATATGGGCGTTGCGCCGGAATTCCTCCCAGGCCAGGCACGATTCGATGATCCAGGAGCGAGAGAACGCTTCGGGAAAGCCTGGGATGTGACACTTCCTGCCAGCGGAAGCGGAGCCAATTTCCTGGAGATTCTGGCCCGTATTCGAAGTGGTCAGATCAAGGCACTGTATGTCATCGGAGAGAATCCACTAGCCACTTTGCCCGCCTCCATGGATGTGAAGGGCACACTCGAAAAGCTCCAGCTGCTCATCGTTCAAGACCCCTTCCTCACAGAGACAGGGCGAATGGCGCATGTGGTCCTCCCGGCTGCCACCTATGCGGAAAAGGACGGCACCTTCACCAATCTAGAGGGCAAAGTGCTCCGGGTGCGTCAGGCGGTTGATCAGGTCGGAGAAAGCCTGCCGGACTGGCATATCATGACCGCGCTGGCCAACGGTTTGGGATACGACTGGACCTATGAATCGCCGCAAGACGTCCAGAATGAAATCATGAAGCTGCTACCTGGATATTACAATCTCGGCCAGCCTCGGCGCGTCTCCCCATCCGCCGACGCCTATTTGTCGAACGGCTACGCGGCTGAAGTTACGAGCCGATATCACAATCAAACGGCACAACCAACATCGAGCGACAACACGCAGTCCTTTACCTTACTGACCGGACAAGTGCTCTACCACTCGGGCAAGATGTCTACGCGTGCATCGGGGCTCATCAATATCGAACCGAACAACGGGCGCATACGAATGAATCCGGCCGATGTGGAAAAGCTCAGACTGAACGATCAATCCACCATTCGCCTCACCTCCCGGCAGGGTTCCGTACAAGCCGGCGTAAAAGCCGATCCCGATATCCAGGCGGGATCGTGCTTCTTTCCCGAGCATTTTAATGAGCCGGCCGTGAAGGACCTGATGACCGTGGAGGTGGATGCAGTGACAGGAGTGCCGTACTTCAAATCTACGCGTGTCACGATTGAAAAGGTTGGTGCGTAAGAGTAAGCTCGTCCGTCTTTTAGTGGATGTCATCAGAGGTGGGAATGAGTGTCGGGGCCTTGACCAAAAAAATTCTGCAGGCGGCGTTGTTCTACGAAATTTGGGACGCCATGAAGGTGACTTTCAAGCACATGTTCCATCGCCCCATCACCTTCCAATACCCGCGCGAACAACGCACCATCCCCGACGGACACCGCGGCGCCTTAGGACTGCTTCGCTACGGAGACGGCCGAGACCGCTGCGTAGGTTGCGACCTCTGCGAAGCCGCCTGCCCGTCCCGCTGCATCAAAGTGATTAGTCAGGAAGACCCAGAACGTCCCTTGCAACGTTTTGCCAGTGAGTTCTATATCGACATCACAAAATGCGTGTTTTGCGGGTACTGCGTCGAGGCATGCCCGGTCAATGCGCTCGCGATGACCAAGATGTACGAATACTCAACCCACGACAAGCGCACCCTCCTCTTCGACAAGAAACGGCTCTACGAGGTCGGTGAACGTCACCTCGAGGACGCCAAAAAATATCTGTACGCCCATAACCAAGAAAAGAATTCGGACGAGAGCCGGGAGTATCGCTATTACTTTCCGCAGTCGGTTCTCAAGCCCACACAGTCACAACCCAAACATTTGAGCTGATCGTACCGTTATGGCCTTCGTGTTTTTCGCGTATTTCGCAGTGGTAAGTATTGTCGCCGGCATTCTGACCGTCGCGCTGAAGAATCCGGTGCAATGCGGTCTGGCGCTCCTCGCCCTGCTCCTTCACGTCTCAGGGCTCTTCGTCATGCTGAATGCGGAATTTTTGTGGGCGGTCCAAGTGATCGTCTACGCCGGCGCCATTTTGGTGCTCTATCTATTCGTCCTCATGCTGCTGAACCTCAAGACAGACGACCGCTATTTCCATGCCAAGGCTCCGTATCTCCTAGCTCCAGCGGCAATCGGCTTGGCCTATCTCCTGTTCTTGTTGGTGCGATCCCCCTTCGGCGGCTCCAGGGGCGATGCCTCACCGGCAGCGATTCTGCTGAACGGAGACGCCCATGCTATCGGGATCAAAATGTTCAGCGACTATTTGCTGCAATTTGAAATCATCGGGGTGTTTCTGACAGGGGCGATTGTCGGCGCGATCGTCCTCGCAAAGACCCCCAAGTCAATCGAAACGAGGCGCGACGCATGATTCCTCTGTCCGCCTACGTGGCCGTCAGTGCGGTGCTGTTTGCGACCGGATTACTCGGCGTGCTGATCCGTCGCAATTTTATTATCGTGCTGATGTCCGTCGAAATCATGCTGAACGCGGCCACTATCAACCTGGTCGCCTTCTCCCATTACCTGGAAGCCATGCAGGGCCAAATCGTGGCGCTTTTCATTATCGCCATTGCAGCGGGGGAAGCGGCCATCGGACTCGCCATCATCATCGTGGTGTTCCGCGGTAAAATTTCAACCAACGTCGACGAAATGAATTTGTTGAAGTGGTAACGTGTCCGACTCTATCGATCTGATCGTCAAACTGATTCCCCTGTTCCCGCTGATGGCCGTCATTGTGAACGGTCTCTTCGGGCATCGCTATTCCCACGACCTGGCGCACCGGTTTGCGTGGGGATCGGTCCTCATGTCCTTCCTCTGTGTGCTGGCCGTCTTCACGGAAACCCTCCGAACAGGCGCGGCTCGGGAAGTCGTCGCCTACAAATGGATTTTCGGCGGCGACCTCACAATCAATCTGGCCTATTTGATCGATCCACTGACCTGCATCATGTTGCTGGTCATCACGGGAGTCGGGTTCCTGATCCACGTCTATTCCGTGGGGTACATGCACGGCGAATCCGGCTTCACGCGATTCTTCGTGTACATGAATCTCTTCATGGTTTCGATGCTTCTGTTGGTGATGGGCAATAACTACGTTGTCCTCTTTATCGGCTGGGAAGGCGTCGGACTCTGTTCCTACCTGTTGATCGGCTACTACTACGACAAAGTCTCCGCCGCCAAAGCGGCCACTAAAGCCTTTGTGGTCAATCGAATCGGTGATGCCGGATTCCTCCTGGCGATCTTCCTGGTGTTCGTGAATTTTCGCACCCTCGACTACACCCAGGTGATGCAAAACGCCGCGCAGCTCTCGCCTGAAATGGCCACCGCCATCGCGCTCTGTCTCTTGGTTGGAGCCGTTGGAAAGTCCGCGCAACTCCCGCTCTATACCTGGCTGCCCGATGCGATGGAAGGACCCACCCCGGTCAGTGCGTTGATCCATGCGGCCACCATGGTCACGGCAGGCGTCTATATGATCGTCCGCAATCACGCCATTTTTGACCTGTCGCCCACCGCCATGACGACCGTCGCCTGGATCGGCGGACTCACCGCCCTCTTCGCAGCCACCATCGGCCTGGTACAAACCGACATCAAGCGCGTCTTGGCCTATTCAACCGTCAGCCAGCTCGGGTACATGTTCCTCGGCTGTGGTCTAGGCGCCTACACGGCAGCGGTCTTCCATCTGATGACCCATGCGTTCTTTAAGGCGCTCCTGTTCTTGTCCGCGGGTTCCGTCATCCACGCCTTGTCCGGCGAGCAGGATATTCGCAAGATGGGCGCGTTGAAGTCGAAGATCCCCTGGACCCACACGCTCTTTCTGATCGGCACGATAGCAATTGCCGGAATTCCGCCCTTGGCGGGCTTCTGGAGCAAAGACGAAATCATGGGCCATGCCTTCGTGCATCATCACTATGTGCTCTACGGCATGGCAGCGGTCGGCGCTTTCCTGACCTCGTTCTACATGTTCCGCCTGACCTATCTTACGTTCTATGGCACTTCGCGTCTGGATCACCACACCGCCGAGCATGTGCACGAATCCCCGATGGTGATGATCGGGCCGCTCGTCGTGCTCGCCACTCTCTCCGTCATCGGCGGCTTCCCCGGTGTTCCGCCTGAAAACGGCTGGTTCCACCACTTCCTGCACTCAGTGGCAGGTGTGGCCGGCGAGGAACATACCACCGCGCCCGCCCTGATGCTCGGGCTAATGGGCACGGCCACCATCATCGCGCTCCTGGGCTGGGGGTTGGCGCATTACTTTTACAGCGGGCCCTCGACCGCGGCAAATGCACTCGCCGCACGGATGCCGGGCGTATACACGACCCTACTGAACAAGTATTTTGTCGACGAACTGTACGACCGGCTGTTTGTAGAGCCGACCAAGCAGATCGGAAGAGTCTGCGACTGGTTTGACCGGACTATCATCGACGGCCTCGTCCGATCTATCGATAGGGGGACAGACGCCAGCTCGGCGGCCATCACTTGGACCGAAAAGCACGTGGTCTATGCAGGCTTGAACATCATCGGCTATGCAAACCACCTCTTGGCGCGTTCGTGGCGGCGGCTCCAGACCGGCATGGTGCATCAGTACGCGGCCATCATTGTGGCGGGATTCTTTATTCTCGTGCACCTCATTCTTTTGATTTGGACCGGAAGCGGTTCAAACGGGTATTTATCACGCTGACACAGCAGAATTTCTGGACACACGATGCTTGAAGAGTTCAGCTTTGGATTTCCGATTCTCTCGTATCTGATCTTCCTCCCGCTCGTCGGCGCTGCGGTGCTCTGGTTGATCGAAGACGAAGATCTCCTCAAGACGACGACATTGGGTATCACCCTGGTGGAACTGGCCCTGGCCTGCCTAGTGCTGGTTCGCTTCGTCCCGGATTCCGCTGCGATGCAATTTGCCGAGCATGCGCGCTGGATGCCGGCGCTCGGCATCGGCTACCATCTCGCCGTCGACGGCATCAGCGTGCTCTTTGTCGGATTGACTGCGTTTCTCACCGTGCTGGTCGTCATCTATTCCTGGGACACTGTGCGCAATCAGGTTCGCCTGTACTTCATGGCGCTCTTGGCCCTCGAGACCACCACCATGGGTATCTTTGCATCCATCGACCTGATTCTCTTCTTCGTATTCTGGGAACTCATGCTCATCCCAAGCTACTTCCTGATCAAATTGTGGGGCGGAGGAGCTGAGCGCCATTACGCAGCTCTCAAGTATGTGCTCTACACACTTTTGGGCAGCGTTTTCATGTTGGTCGGTATCGCCTTGCTGGACATCAACTATCACCAGTGGGCCGTGACTCATCACCTCGACCACGTCTATTCATTCGACCTCCTGGAGTTGCTCTCGGTTCCGATCCCGCTCTCTCAGCAAATTTTGATCTTCTGGCTCATGTTCATGGGATTCGCCTTCAAGGCACCGGTGTTTCCATTTCACACCTGGCTTCCTGACGCCCTCGTCGAGGGACCCATCGGTATGGCCGTCATGTTGGCCGGCATGAAATTGGGCACCTATGGCTTCCTGCGTTTTACTTTCCCGTTGCTACCCGATGCATCGAAAAGCGAAGGCGTCGTCTCGATCGTCATGGTTCTGGCCCTTGCGGCAATTTTGTACGGCGCAGTTGTGGCCCTCATTCAATCGGACTTCAAGCGCCTCCTCGCATTCAGCAGCATCAGCCACCTTGGGTTTGTGGTGGTCGGACTATTCGCTCTGAACTTCCAAGGCTTGCAGGGGAGCCTCCTGACCATGATCAACCTCGGTTTCAGCACCGCCGGTCTCTTCTTCATGGCAGGGTTCGTATCCACCAGACAACAGAGTTCGCAATTGTCCTCGTTCGGAGGATTCGCGAAACAAGTACCGCTTCTGGCCTCCTTCCTCCTGTTGATCGGTATGGCCTCCATCGGACTTCCGGGAACGAACGGGTTTGTGGGCGAGTTTCTCATCCTCCTCGGTGCCTTTAAGGCAAAATGGTGGTATGGCGCCGTGGCGGTCACCGGCGTCATCTTCGGAGCGGCCTACTTCTTGTGGTATTACGAACGAGCCATGTTGGGCCCGTTGAGTAAGAATATCTCCTCCACGATCAAGGACCTGCACATGCGGGAAATCACCATCGCACTCTCACTTTCGGTGATGATCTTGTGGATCGGCCTGTACCCGTCACCATTCCTGAGAATGATGAACGGATCGATTCAGGCCCTCGTCGATCGCTTGGATCGCGCCAAAGTGGCCTCCGTAGATACTGTCATCCACGTGCCGACTAAGTAGGACCATGGCTGAATACACGCTGCTCATTATTCTGTTCGCGCCCTTTCTCGGGGCCCTCGCCCTGATTTTCGTCTCGAACCGCCAACTCTCGCTGGTCCGCGGCGTTGCAGCCGGCTCGGCCTTTGTCTCATTGATCGCCTCAGTCTATCTTTTCTACGCGTACGATCCGTTGAAGGGCGGCTACCAATTTATCCAGCGGATCGAATGGTCCCGGCAGTTGGGAATTTCTCTTCATCTCGGGGTGGATGGAATTGGCACTCCACTGGTCCTGGCCTCCGCCATCCTTCTCTTCGCCGGCATTTTCGTCTCCTGGCACATCAAGGATCGTGTCAAAGAGTTCTACATCTGGATCCTGATCCTCGCCGCAGCGACGATCGGCGTGTTCATGTCGCTGGATCTGTTCTTCCTGTATTTCTTTTATGAAATGTCCGTGATCCCCATGTATCTCCTCTTGGGCATGTGGGGGAGCCACACGAAGAAATATCTCGAGATGACGGACGCCGAAGGTCTCAAGCAACGGGATTCCGTCGGCTTCATTTTCAACTTTGGCGCGAACAGCAAAGAATATGCGGCCATGAAGCTGGTCCTGTTTCTGTCCGCATTTGCCGTCGCGGCTTTAATGGGCATACTCCTGATATACAAGTTCTCAGGGCTCAACACTTTCGATATTCTGGTTCTGCGCGAGCAGGCCCATTTCTCTGGCCCCCTGGCCACGGTCATCTGGCTGTTGATCTTTTTCGGCTTTGCGTCCATCGCTCCGATCTGGCCGTTGCACTCCTGGTCGCCGGTCGGGCACGCAGCCGCCCCGGCTGCAACCAGTATGCTGCACGCGGGCGTGCTGATGAAATTGGGACATTTCTCGATTATCCGGGTCGCCTTCGAAATCCTGCCCGAGACCACCCGCGAACTCATGCCCATTGCCGCGATACTGTGCGTCTTCAGTATAATTTATGGTGGACTTGTCGCCTATTACGCAAAGGACACGAAATACGTCATCGGCTATTCCAGCTCCAGCCATATGGGCTACGTGTTCCTGGGAATGGCCGCTCTCGATTACATCAGCCTGAGCGGAGCCGTCATCTATATGTTTGCTCACGCCATGGCCACCGGGATGCTCTTCGCCATGGCCGGCTGGGTTTATGATCAAACTCACACCCGCGACATTCCCTCGTTGGGAGGTCTCTCCAACCGGATGCCGTTTATTTCCGCCGCCTTCGTCGTTGGCTGCATGGCTTCGATCGGAATGCCCGGCACCGTAAACTTTATCGCCGAAGTCATGATCATCGTCGGCAGCTGGAACAAATATCCATTCCAGGTCATCGTTGCCGTTCTGGGCATCGTGCTGACCATGGCCTATCTCTTCAAGATGATGCGGGGCTTGTTCTATGGATCCATGGCGGAGAAATACAGCCACTCACATGATGCCGTGACCGTCGTAGATCGCATGCCGCTGCTGATCATGATCACCGTCAGCATCAGTTTTGGAATTTTCCCGGGGCACCTCTACTCCGTCGTCCGATCCGGGGTTGATCCCTTGATCGCTCGTATCACCAAGGTCGTCCCGGTTGCGGAGCACCCTATGAACCTTCCACATGCCACCTCGCCAACCGTACCCACATCCGCTTCCCGTGAAGCGCTTGCGAAGGTGACCCCGCGATGACTTTTTCCCTAACCTTGTCGGTCAGCGATCTCCTGCTCCTGCTCCCCGAGCTGTTTCTCACTGCCTGGCTGTGCGTTGTCCTGATTGCCGATTTTTCATTCAAGCGGATCGTTCAGGAACAGCTCGCTTACCTGAGCATTCTTGGCTTGGTGATCACATTGGCTTGCCTGGCCTGGTTTGATGTCACCGGCATCACCGGCACCCTCTTCGGGAAGATGTTCGTTCTCGATCGGATGGCGATCTTCTTCAAAGTAATGATCCTCGTAGCCACAATCCTGGTCATTCTCTTGTCGATTGATTATGTCCACCGCTTTTCTTTCTTCCGGGGGGAATACTACTTCCTGGTCGTCATGTCCGCATTAGGCATGATGTTCATGACCTCCGCCAACGATCTGCTGTCGCTTTTCGTCACCCTGGAGTTCGCGACCTTCGGCTTTTATGTGCTGGTATCCTATCTCCGTGAGGACATGGCATCCAATGAGGCCGGCCTCAAGTTCTTCATCCTCGGCGTCTTTGCGGCAGGCTTGCTCGCCTATGGCGTTAGCCTCGTTTATGGCGAAACCGGCAAGCTCGTCTTCTCGGACATGGCTGGGGCGTCCCCGACCACCGGCCTCGTCATCGGCTTCCTGCTCATTTTTGCCGCCCTGGGATTCAAAATCGGTGCGGTCCCGTTCCACTCATGGATCCCCGATACGTATCACGGCGCACCAACGCCGGTCACCGCATTCCTGTCGATTGCGCCAAAAGTAGCCGCCTTTGCGATTCTGCTGCGCCTCTTCTTAGTGGCGTTGGCCACCTTCAAGCCAGCCTGGGCATTGCTCATCGTGGCGACCTCCATCCTCTCGATGACCTACGGCAACATCGTGGCGATCGCACAACGGAATGTGAAGCGGCTGTTAGCCTATTCCGGTATCGCGCAAGTCGGCAACGTGCTCATCGGCCTGGCGGCCGGGACCAAGATGGGGACCGATTCCATCTTGTTTTACCTCCTGACCTATCTCTTTGCGAACCTCGGAGCCTTCGCCGTTATTATGGCGATCAGCAATGCAGTGGGCAGCGATGAAATTGAGGATTACAGCGGACTCAACCGGCGCTCGCCCTTTCTAGCCTTTGCCATGCTGATTTTCCTGTTGTCGCTGGCCGGAGTTCCTCCGCTCGCCGGCTTCATCGGCAAGTTGTATATTTTTGTCGCGGCGATCAAAGAGGGGCTCTATATTCTGATTACGGTCGGCCTCATCAACATCGTCGTGTCGATGTATTACTACCTGATCGTCGTCAAGAAGATGTACATCAACGAACCGCTCGATTCTTCTCCCATCAAGACGACGGGTCCGTTACGGGCGGTCATCTACGTGGGATTGGCCGGGACACTCGTGATAGGCATTTATCCCCAGCCGTTCCTCGACTGGGCCGTAGCCGCCACGCTCATGTTTTCGAATCTTTTAGGCCCTGCTGCTTCCGTTCCCACCCCCGTCCTACCGTTCGGCGGGTAAGCGCCGGCTCCGCCTTACGACTTCCATCAAATCCCTTCGCTTATCAATACCTTCTGCTACAATACATTCTCTGATCTCTGAACGGTTCGTCGAGGCTCTGCAGCCTTGCTCGGACGTGTCTCATTTCTTACGCCTGGATATCACATGGGTACGGACGAACCGAAATCCCAACAGGCCGTCAATACAGACGTCGACTCCGTCCTTCCTGCCCCTCACTGGAGCGCGCGTATTCTTTCGCGTGTTTCTGTTCTTCGGACGTTCGCCCTGGCATTTCAGAAACGATCGATTGAACAGCGCGTACTCGCTGGATTCGGCCTCGTGTTTGCCGGCATCCTGGTCATTTCCGCCATTTCGTACCGCAATATGACGGTTCTCATTCGAAACGGTCATCACGACCAACGAAGTCACGAGTTTATCCAGGTCCTGGCCGCGACCGGAGACGCCATCGATGATGCCGAGACTGGCCACCGACGATTCCTGGTCACCGGGGACGAAAGTTACCTCTCCGCCTACCACATCCTGCAGCAACGCGCCACGGAGTACCTCGGCTACCTGAGGGAACTTACCGGGCCGGACAGCATTCAGCGCGCACGCGTCACCCAACTGGAACAATTGATCAACCAACAACTGCGGGAAGAGCAAGCCGCTATCGACCTGAGAAAGGAGACGGGGTTCGAATCGGTCCGGGCAATGGCCCTGGCCGGTGTAGCCAAAACAACGCTTGATTCCGCCCGTCGACTGCAAGCGCAGATGGAACAGGACGAAACCAAGGCCCTCGCGCAACGCGTCATCGAATCCACCACGACAACTCGCTCCAGCATTATTCTTCTGATCATCGGGGCCCTTCTTCTGTTCGTGTTGCTGGCAGCTGTGTACTATCTGATTCGGCATGACATTACGGCACGACGGCGCATAGCCGATGAACTCCAACGCAGGGGCGAACTGCTGGAGGCCGCCAATAAAGAGCTCGAGGCATTCAGCTACTCCGTCTCCCACGACCTGCGAGCCCCGTTGCGACATATTGACGGCTATGCGTCCTTGCTGGCCAAGGCCGCCTCGACCTCGCTTGACGACAAGGCGAAGCGGTACTTACAAACGATTTCCGAATCCGCTACCAGGATGGGACAACTTATCGACGACCTGCTAGTGTTTTCGCGGATGGGGCGTCAGGAAATGCTGCGCGGGACGGTCAACCTGAACCAGTTGATCGCGTCCGTGCTGCACGATCTCCGACATGACTTGCAAGATCGGAGGATCTCATGGACAATCGCTCAACTCCCTGACGTGACGGGGGATGCAGCCATGCTACGACAGGTGTTTATGAATCTCGTGGCCAACGCCATCAAGTTTACCGGTACGCGGCCACAGGCCACTATCGAGATCGGAAGCCGTGACAATGGGCAGGAGGAAGCGGTGTTATTCGTACGCGACAATGGGGTAGGATTTGATATGCGTTACGCGAACAAACTGTTCGGCGTCTTTCAGCGGCTCCACCGAGCGGATGAGTTCGAGGGGACCGGTATCGGACTGGCCAATGTCAGACGTATTATTCACCGGCATGGCGGGAAAACCTGGGCAGAAGGTGTGCTCGGCGAGGGCGCGACCTTTTACGTCAGCCTCCCGTTGGCGAGGACATCGACATGACCCTGACCAAACCCATATTGCTGGCGGAAGACAATCCACGCGATGCCGAGCTCGCGCTGGCGGCGATGGAAGAGCATCATCTTGCGGATAAGGTGATCCTCTGTCACGACGGCGCCGAAGTGCTGGATTACCTCTACTGCCGTGGCCATTTCAAAGCCCGGCTCCAGGGAAATCCCGCGGTGGTACTCCTCGACTTGAAGATGCCGAAAGTCGACGGACTAGAAGTGTTACGCACCATCAAGAGCGACGCCTCTCTGAAGCCCATCCCGGTGGTAATGTTGACATCCTCTCGTGAAGAGCGGGACCTGGTTGAAAGTTATGCTCTGGGCGCCAACGCCTATGTGGTCAAGCCTGTCGAGTTTCATCAGTTTCTCAAGGCCGTCAAAGAGCTTGGTGTGTTCTGGGGACTGATCAACGAACCGCCTCCTGAAGGGACGAGCAGCGCAACCAGCCGATGACCTAACTCTCCGCCACAACTCTGTTCCCGATACACACGATGAATCAGCCGCTGCGCTTCATCCATCTTGAAAGCAACCCCGCCGATGTGGAGCTGATTGCCACGACCCTCCGGGACGCCGGCATTCTGTGCCAGCCTAAGCACACGCGAACGCGTGAGGAATTTCTGGCCGCACTTCGCCGGGAGGGGTTCAGTCTCATCCTTGCCGATACAGCCGTCGCCGGCTTCGACGGAGCCGCCGCCCTCTCCCTCGCCCGCACCCTGCATCCAGAGGTGCCGTTTCTGTTTGTCTCCGGGGCACAGGGAGACGAGTTTGCCGTCGACATGATGCAGCACGGGGCCACCGATTACATTTCCAAGCAGCGCCTGGGGCGCCTCGTTCCCGCCATCAAGCGGACCTTGCGGGAACTCGACGAACGGCTGGAACGAAGACGGGCGGAGGACGCCCTGCGTATGAGCGAAAAACAGTTTCGCCAGGCCCAGAAAATGGAAGCCGTTGGACGTCTCGCAGGAGGACTCGCCCATGATTTCAACAATCTGCTGACGGTCATCATGGGACATAGTCAGGTCCTGATCGGCGAATTGCCCTCAGGTGATCCCATCCGCTCCAAGATCGAAGAGATGCAGAAGGCCGGGGAGCAAGCCGCAAGCCTGATCCGCCAACTCATGGCCTTCAGCCGGAAGCAGCCGTTGGAACCGAAAATCCTGCCCTTGAATTCGATCGTGAGCACTGTAGAAAGCATGCTCCGGCGACTCATCGGTGAAGATATCCAACTTGTGATCCGTCCTGATCCGTTCAATGCCCATGTGAAGGCGAACCCCGGACAACTTGAACAGGTCCTCATGAATCTGGTCGTGAATGCCCGGGATGCCATGCCCAATGGGGGCCTGCTGGCAATCGAAACGTCGCAAGCGGAACTGGTACGTACCCCGATGCATCATCTCCACCCGCTGCCCTTGGGACAGTATGTGAAACTCACGGTCACCGATACCGGATGCGGCATGAATGCCGACGTGCTTGCCCATCTATTCGAGCCGTTTTTTACAACGAAGGAAGAACACAAAGGCACCGGCCTTGGTCTGTCGACCGTCTTCGGCATCGTAACCACCTGTGGAGGCGGGATCGATGTGTGGAGCCAGGTCGGGCATGGCACCACCTTTGACCTGTATTTCCCGCGCATCAACCCGCAAACTTCCACCGCAGACGCCACTGCACCGTCAGGCCGCACGCGGCAGGGATCGGAAACCATTCTTCTCGTCGAGGATGACAGCGGGGTACGTAACCTGGTCCGTCACGAGTTGGTCAAAACAGGATATCAAGTGATCGAGGCCAAGAACGGCGTCGAGGCCTGTCTCACGGCCACACAGCAGAGTTACCACGTGGACCTTCTGCTCACCGACGTAGTGATGCCGGGGATGAACGGTCGCGAACTGGCACAACATCTCTGCGTTATCAAGCCGAACCTCAGGGTGCTGTTCATGTCGGGCTATTTGGACGATATCTCCCTAAACAACGGCATGGACCCGCATCGAGCGACGTTCCTCCAAAAGCCGTTCACCCCCGACCTCCTCTTGCGCACGGTACGCGCGTTACTCGATGCCTCCACTCCCCCGACGGGGAGCGCACCGCGCCCCATTCCACCCGACCAGGCACCGCGCACCGCACGAGCCTCCTGACGCCGCGCCTGTGCACACCACGGCCGCCACCGAAAATTTGACCCATTTGCGTATCCTTTTTATACTGAGGTCGCGCGAAACGGGGACTGCACATTCACAGAGGTCGACAGGAGGACAGAGAGAGGCTCGTCATGCGCGGCCGAAGACTGATAGACCGACGAACCGTTGACCGACTGGCGTTGCTGTGCGGATGCCTGTTCATACTCTGTCTCAGTAGCAGCCCCCGAGCCGAGGCTGCGTCTTCCACGGGGGTTCCCTGGGAGCGGTTGACGAGCGGGATGCAGGTGGCACTCTGGAGTCCCATCGAAGCCTGTCCCCAGGTTCCGTCCCTGCTGATGTTGCACATCGATCCGGAACGGTTTCGTTTCTCCATCTATCAGTATCGCGATGAAGGACTCCGCGCCCCGTTGTCGATACACGACTGGCAGCAACGGACCGATGCGTACGTGCTATTCAATGCGGGATTGTTTCGAGAGGACTATTCGTACCTGGGTGTCCTCTTGAAAGAAGGGCGCTCGCTCGGCACAAGAAAACATCACTCTTGGCAGGGGCTCTTCGCCGCGGAGCCGACCGACGGGAAGCTCCGCAAAGCCCGTGTGCTGGACCTCGCCTTCGAAGGATTTGCAGAAGAGGCCCCCATGTACCGGGAGGCCGCGCAATCGCTGATGTTGTTCGACCGGACAGGCAAACTCCGGGTGCGCGACAGCGGAAAGCGGGCGTTTCAAACTGTCGTTGCCGAAGACGGGGAAGGCGCCATTCTTGTGATCAAAACGGTGGATGTCGTCTCACTCCACCATTTAGCCGATTGTCTCCACCGCCAGATCCCGTCGATTCAACAGGCCATGGCGATGGATGGAGGCGCCTCGTCGGACGTCATCGCCAGCCCCGATCTTCTCCATGCCGCACAGGAAACTACTTCGCAAGCCACATGGCGATCATTGCTGGCGGGGCATATCGGCGTGCACATTCCGCTACCGACCGTCATCGGTATCAGCCCCCGAACGCACCCGCGCTCGACACCATCGCCGGAGGTCTTAACATCCCCGCACAGCCGGTGACCGGCGCCAATCTATCGGCTGGGCGAGACGGGAAACCCGGCCTCGGTCCAGGCATTCATGCTGCCCACGACATTGTAGACGTGCGTATAGCCGAGATCGGCCAACGTCTCGGCGGCTATGTTACTACGGTGGCCCGACTGGCAATACACGACGATATGATCGTTTAATGCCGCACCGAGCTCCCGATGCCGCGTCTTCATCTCGCGAAAGTCGATATTTCGATCGGTCCCCGGAATCACGCCGGACGCATGTTCCTCGGGTGAACGCACATCGACCAAGAGAAAGCCCTTCGCCCCCGTCGAGGGTGCCTTGAGTAAACCGGCTCGTAATTGCTGAACCGTCAAGGTATACGAATGATATGCGAACGAAGACTGAGGCCATTCTAGAAGGAGACCGCACAGGACGCCCACGCAGAGAAGACCACTCAAATATCTCATGGTCGCGCTCCTTTGCTCATGCATGAAAGGTTGATTGACGAATGTTCTATGATAGGAGTCTTATGAAAACCTGGTCAAGGGTAGTGGCCGTTTCGACAATTCTGGCCGGCTGCGGCGAAGGGGCTATCATGGTCAAAGAAGTCGACAACGGCGGCGTGGTCGTCTACCCCTATCGCGCCGAACAGGGCAACTTACTTTCGTCCTTTCGGAAGGAGGCAGTGCGGCTTATGGAGCAGAAATGCCCCGGGGGATGGATGACGGTGCGTGAAGGGGAAACGAAAGGACGGCTGCGCCAAGCCAGCCCCATCGCTGGCTCGAACGATATCGTTGAGGAACGCCGTTGGGGCATTCAGTTCCAATGCAAATGAGCTAGGAAGAAATGTTGCGCCCCTGCATGAGGTCATCGATCGTCAGGAGGCTCACCACCTTCACGCCGGTGGCCTCCACGCGAGCACGCCCGTCTTGCTCTTTCCGATCGACGATGACCAACGCATCGGTTACCTTCAAGCCCGCCTCCCGCGCCGCCGCAATCGCCTTCAAAACAGATCCCCCGCTGGTCAACACATCATCGACGATGAGGGCACGATCTCCCGACTGCACGACCCCTTCAACCAATTTGCCCAACCCGTGGTCCTTCGGTTGCTTGCGCACAAAGAATGTCCGCCACTCGTGACGAGGCGTCGCCAGGTACGCGAAGTCTGAGATCGAGGTCGCAATCGAGATTGCCCCAATCTCCAACCCTCCCAGACAATCGATATCGAGCGCCTGGATTACTTCCCACGCCCGTTGTGCCATCAGGTGACGCGCGTGAGGAAAGGCCATCAAGGTCCGGCAATCGACATAAAACGGGCTCGTCAGACCCGAGGCGAGTTTGAATCCAGCCTTCGGATCCCACTTGAATGACTGGGTCTTGTGAAACGCGGCGACGAGTTTATCATGCACCATGGCAGATCCTATGCTCCGTTGGGGCCCCAACTCTGCAAAGCCACCGCGGCTTTGTGGGTTGCTCCATCATGAGGGCTGATTTTACACGGGTCGCCGCTCAGTTGAAATCAGGCATTTACAGATGCTCCGCTGAGCTCACCTGCGTCTCCCATTCGCTCCGACACCCATTTGATAAGGGACAGCAGAGCCGCTCACGGCCGCACGAACGTCATGACATTCCTCGGTGTCATTTTGCCAACGATCTGGTCTCCACTGCGCTAGTGCCACGTTGTCTCATCCTGCCAGGGGATCCTGCCGCCACCCGGATTTGGCGAACAGGAGATGGGCCGTCGAAATCGACCGTTCGAGGAATCCACCTTCGCAGTAGGACAAATAAAACTCCCACAGGCGCAGGAACTCGGAACGAAATCCGAGTCGCCCCACGTGCTCGACATTCTTCCGCAGGTTATCGCGCCATCCCCGCAAGGTCGGCGGGTAATGCGCGCCGATATCCTGCAGATGTAGCAGACTGAAGTCCGAGGCCCGGGCCATGGCCCGGCACAAGGTACTCACGGAGGGGATGCAACTACCGGGAAAGATGTAGCGTTGGATAAAATCGACCGACCGCTTCGCACGCTCATAGTACCGCTCATCGATGGTAATCGCCTGAAGCAGCATCAGCCCGTCGGGTTTCAACAGGCGGCTGCAGACATCGAAAAATGTGGGGTAGTATTCATGGCCCACGGCCTCGATCATCTCCACCGAGACCAGCTTGTCGAACCGCAAGCCGAGCGCGGGCAAATCCCGATAATCGGTGAGCAGCACCCGCACACGATCGGACAGACCCTCCTCACGCACCCGGCGGACCGCCAGCTCGTACTGCGCTCGTGAAATCGTGGTCGTCGTCACTCGACAACCATAGGTCTGCGCGGCATGACAGGCCAGGCCTCCCCAGCCGGATCCGATTTCCACCAGGTGATCGTCTTCCTTCAGATGGAGCTTGCGGCAGATCAAATCGAGCTTGGCGCGCGAAGCCTCTTCCAGCGTGCTGTCGGGACGTTGGAAATAGGCGCAGGAGTACATCATGGTCCGGTCCAGCATCTGCGCAAAAAATTCGTTGCTCAGATCGTAATGGGCCGCAATGTTTTTCCGGCTTCCCCTTTTGGTATTCCGTCGAAGCCGGTGCGCAACCTTGAGCAACGGTGCGGACAAACGCGCCACGCCCCGCTCCATGCCGTCTATGAGCGGTCGATTCAAGGCGAAAATCCTGACCAGCGCCGTGAGGTCGTCGCATTGCCAATCGCCACGGGCATAACTTTCTCCCGCGCCCACCGTCCCGCTCCACGCGATGTCCAGATAACAATCCGGGGCGAGAATGATAACCGTCGCCTTGAGCGTTGAGACGGAAGAGGGCTCACCAAAGGCCGTTCGGCGCTGCCCCTCAATCACCGTAATTGTTCCCTGGTTGAGCCGCCGCAGACGGGCACGGACGATGCGCCTGGCGATCCGGACCAGCAGGCCAAGAGCAGGATCAGACTCTTCGGCATGCCGCGGCCGCCGGTCCACGGCGGGCGAACAATCGGTCGGCACGAGATCATTCATCCGGAGATCCTCCCTGCATCGACGGAATGCCTGGACCTGGCTGGATGGGGAGTGACGGGACAACGTTTCAACCACAGGCGCAATGCCTGCCAATGGATCGCCACGATGACCTGCATCGTCATCAGCGGATACCGCAGCAACACGCGGGCCAGGGACCTCCCGGTCATCTCCTCCCGGCGCAGGGCCATCGTGGCATCGAAGAACCGTTCTCCACCGCGGAAATTTTCCATGTGCACCGAGAGACCAGCGCCGGGAGTGCCGAACCGCCAATCGTAATCCACATCCAGGTCCATAAAGGGGGAGACATGAAACTTCTTGCCGAAGCGATACCGGTGTCGGCGACCGATGCCCTCATCCAGGGATTCCCCGAGTACATAACAATGCTGCTCCCCCCAAGGCGTATTCGTCACTTCAGCCACAACGGTTTCAACCACCCGATCGGCAGGGTCGAAACAGAAATAAAAACTGACCGGGTTGAAGCCGTATCCGAAGTAGCGCAGGTGCGTGAGCAGCCGGATCGGACCGGCAGGCCGGCGACCCGTCTTCGATTCGACCAGATCACGCACATTCTGATCCAGAGGCATCTTCGGATCGCCATGGTGGTCGCTCTGTCTGAACCAGGCCAGGTTGGGGGTCCCGGGAGACCAGAACCAGCGTCCATGGAAGAGGTCCGGCAGTTCAGCCAGATCCAGATACATCATGAACATCGAGTAGTGGAACGAATGGCGGACCGGCGCATAGCGTCGATGCCGGACCATTCCTTCATAGATACAACTCTTCATGCATGCCCCACCGTCAGCGCCTGACAGGCCGTCATGGCGCTCTTTACACCGTCTTCATGGAAACCGAAACCCCAGTAGGCCCCGCAATACCACGTTCGGCGGTATCCGTTGATCTCACCATGCCGTTGCTGCGCGGCGATCGCTTCAGGAGAAAACAGCGGATGGTGGTAGGTGATGCGCTTGAGGATCGTTGCCGGATCGATCGCCTCGGTGTGATTCAACGTCACACAGAAATCGTACGGCGCGCTCAGTCCCTGAAGCCGATTCATGTGATAGGTCACCAAGGCATGGTCCGGCGGGTGCGGTACCAAATGGTAGTTCCAGGCCGCCCAGGCCAGGCGGCGTCTCGGCAGGAGAGACCGATCCACGTGCAACACCGCCTCGTTCGGTTGATAACGGATCGCCCCGAGAATCTCCTTTTCCGGAGGAGACGGGTCCGCTAACAGCGCCAACGCCTGGTCGCTATGGCAGGCCAGGAGGACTCCGTCGAATGACTCGGTCCGGTGGATCCCGCGCGGGTCGCGTCCCCGCACTTCGACACGGTCTGCGTAACGGCTGAGCGACTCCACCGGAGACTGAAGCCGGATACGGTTACGGAAAGGTTGCACCAGGCGATCGACATATTGCCGGGAGCCACCGGTAATCACCCTCCAGGTCGGACGCGCATCAACCGACAACATGCCGTGGTTCTTGAAAAACTGGACAAGGTACCGCGCCGGAAACTCCTGCATCGTGGCGCGGCCGGCCGACCAGATTGCTCCCCCCATAGGAACGATGTAGTCGCGAATAAACGCCGGGGAGTAGCGGTTCTGCTCCAGATACGCACCTAGCGAAGGGCCAGGGTCCGGTTCATCCAATAGTGTCAGCGATTCCCGATTGAAGCGGAGAATGTCCCGGATCATGCGATAGAACGAGGGCCGCAGCAAATTGCGCCGCTGGGCAAAGAGACTGTTCAACGAGGTGCCGTTGTACTCCAACCCGGTCTCCTCACAACGCACACTGAAACTCATATTGCTCGGCTGCGAGACCACACCCAGACGATCCAGCAGGGCGATAAAATTCGGGTAGGTCCAGTCGTTGAATACGATAAATCCGGTATCGATCGCATAAGTCGTCCCCTGCAAATCCACATCGACCGTGTTCGTATGGCCGCCGATGTACGCACCGGCCTCGAAGATAGTGAGGTCATGCTCCTCGTGCAGCAAATGCGCTGCCGTCATTCCCGCAATGCCCGTTCCCACAATGGCGAGCTTCATGGCTGCTTCACCATCCTGGCGCAGAGGCCGATATACCGCCGACTCGGGAATAGGGTCAGGAACTTGAAGAGCAGGCTGAATCGCCTCGGGAAATGAATCTCCGGCTTCCGGGCCTTGGTTCCATCGACGATGCATCGGGCCGCGCCGTCGGTTTCGATCCGGAACGGTATCGGGAAATCCTTCCGCTCGGTCAACGGTGGCCATACGAACCCCGGACAGTCGACCGACAGGCTGATGCCTTCGGGCGCGAGATCGACCTGCAGTGATTCGAAGAGGTTCTTGATTGCCGCATTCGACGTCCCGTAGGCTTCGGAGGGGGGGAACCCGCGCAACCCATCCAGAAACGGCGCACTCAACTGACCGTAGATTTGTGTGAATCGATGGACAACCGGTTGCACCCCGCCTCCTCCTCTCCTGTCACTTCTACGCACGAACTCAGCGAATGGATTCCCTGACCAAACGGAGAACCTCCGGCTGGACGAGCCCTTCGTTCAGCGCCTCATTGGTCCGGTCCGCCCCCGGTGGAGGCCAAAAAGAAGCCGTCATATTAGTTCCAGCGTTGCGGGACCCTCAGGACTTTGGAGGTATCGTACCCTTCTGCAGCGATGAACTGCAGAAACCGCTGGTAGTCTGCCTCGGACACCTGCGGGGTTCTCGCCATCAGCCAGACGTAATCGCGCTGAATACGGCCGATGATGGTCTGCTCATAGACCTCGTCCACGTAGAGAATCCGATAGTCGGCTTTGAACGGCCAGATGAATTGCATACCCCAGACCGCATTTGACTGCTTGTCGATGATGTAGCCGGTGGGATGATAAGTCTTGTGCTCCCCCTCAAAGCCACCTGCGCGGAAACTAAAGGTCGTAGCCACGGCCCCATCCGGGTCCAGGCGATAGGACTCCCTGGCGTTGTAGGCATCCGTTTCGATAAAGGTTGGAATATTGGCAATGACGTACCAGTCCCCCATGAAACGCTCCAAATCGACGGTCTTCGCGGTCTGAATCGGTGGAGGACTGCTGCAGCCTGCAAGCATGAGGAACAAAAGGAACACACAGAATGATGGATTCATCGAAAACATGCTTCCCTCACTGGAGCATATAGCGAAGGGTATCGCCCTTCTTCGAGGTGGATTGCAGCGCAACCCATCGCCCGTCCAAGTCGTACCAGAGATCGACGGCGAACTTGTCCGTGACGATTCGGCGGTGCGTGGTTCGCGTCTGGACTCCCAGCACGGGGATCGATTCTTCACCTACCACGCGAAGAGACACCGGCTGCAGCTCGCCGGTCTGCGAATTCAGCAATCGTTCGCCCGTGATCCATCCGGCGTTCCAGTAGGCAAAGGTCTTGATGCAGCCATCGCCGCTCCAATCCCCGTCCTGTGTCGACACATACAACCGCCCATTTCGCGAAGGTCCGTTCACGAAGAAGGAGTCGCCGTTGTCATCCGTTTCAGCGCGAATCTCACGGAGGCATGCACCCTCCCAGGTTTCGACGTTGGTATGCCGGTACGTGTAGACGGTGATGTACAGGAACGTGACCTTGAACTGCGCGTCTACCCGGACCTGGGTCCGCTCGCCTTCCGAAGACACATCAAAGCGCTGGCGGCCGATCTCATCCTTGCCGAGAAATACCTTGAAGTCATAGATCTGCGAGGTGGCGCTCCACGCCGGCAGGGAAAGACCTGCCAGGCACAGCAGGAACACAAGGATCGCCATCGTCATACGGGATCCGCTCGTCACAACACATCTTCTACTCATCGCGCCTCTTTCCTGGAACGGAAGCCGGCGTACCCTGTTTCGGGAAACCGGGGATGAAGGCATTGGTGCGGTCGATATACCCTCGATACGCAGGTCGCCGGTCGACGATGGTCTGCTCCACAAGCGTCACGCCCGAGAATTTCAGAAGCATGTAGGTGAGGAGCAGCGGCCCCACGACCGTCCACCAAGCCCCGGCCGTCAACGCAAAGAAGAAGAAGCCCCACCAGATCAGGCACTCGCCGAAGTAGTTGGGATGACGCGTGTAGCGCCACAATCCACGGTCCATCACCTTGCCGTGGTTCGCCGGATCGGCCTTGAATCGTGACAGCTGCCAGTCCCCAATGCCTTCGAAGATCATACCGAGGGTCCAGACTGCCACCGCCACCACATCCAAGGCCCCCGCCTCGACCGGTACGGTGAGAGCCGGCCATAGAGGCATCGAAATGATCCATGCCAGTCCCGCCTGAAAGCAGAAGATGATGCCCAGACTTTTGAGCGCAAAACGAGGTTCATATTTCTGACGGATCTCCCGATAGCGCCGGTCCTCAGGTTCGCCCCAGTTGCGGTGGATGATATGACCTGACAGGCGCAGGGCCCAGAGCAAGACCAGCGCGAGGATCAATGTTGTCCGTCCCGTATAGGGTTCTGCACCGGTTGCGTATACTATTGCAGCGGCGAGGAACATCATGGCCCATACGCCATCCACGATGCTCACATCGCGTTTGACGATGCTGACGAGCCATGCACACGTCGCCAGGCTCAGCATCGAGATCAGTCCCATGACATAGAGGTTCAAACTCATCACGCCTTCCTCTCAAGCAGGCCTGGGATAGCCATCAAAGCGGGCGGATAACGCGAGCAGCAGCGGCGTCAGCAGCGCCCAGCCGATGGCCAGAGCCACCAGCCCCGCACGCATATTGCCGAACTCCAGTGCCCCAAGGCGGAGGCCGCCATAATAGGCCGCAGGACCCCCGGCGGCTCCAAACAGGGCCGCCGTGACCCAGCGTCCCCTCATCCAGCGCAACGACACATTTAAAAGAGTGGCGAACAGTCCCCACAACGCCACGATCCAATAGGGGGCGATGTTTGGTAACACCAGGCCCGAGGAATACCGAAGCCAGCCCTGCCACACCAGGATGCTATCGAAGACGAGTCCCGTGGCGAGCGCCAGTGCCACCAGCGTGAGCTCAGCCTGTGGGATGGGAGCGCGCAGAACATGGAAGCCCACCACCCCGATCGTCACCAGCAGGCCGATCCAGGGCTGCTGCGCCCCGGCGCTCCATACGCACGCGAACCAGCCGATCTGAAAGAGCAGAAAGTTGCTCACGAGCATTGTGGTGCTCAGCTTCATCACGCACCCGCCCCCGGTCTTTCGAAGAGATAGTGACTGACCCACCAGTGCCGGCCCCCTTCGTAGCCGAACAGTTCGGCACAGGCCATGAAAAAGAGACGCCACCGCATCCACCAGACTCGCGCCTGTGCCGCACCATAGACAAGCTCGATGACGGGCCAGAGCGTCTCGCGTGCAGCATCCATATTCGCCAGCCAGGCATTGGCCGTCTTCTCATAGTGGGTGCCATCCCATCGCCAGCGCGCGATACAGGCGAGATGGTCCTGACAGGCCAGCGGCAGACCATCGCTGGGCATCATCCCGCCCGTGAAAAAATACCGGCTCATCCAGTCGGCTGGGCCCCGGTCTTCGAACAGGTAAGAAGTGGCGCGATGCACGAACACATGCATGAAGAAACGCCCGTCCGGTCTGAGCCATCGGCGTACGCGCGAGAAAAGGTCGGGCCAGTTACGCATGTGTTCGAACATTTCCACCGATACCACCCGATCGAATCTCTCGGAATCGGCCTCGAAGGCGTTCATGTCGCAAGTCACCACCCGAACCTGGTTCTGTAGGCCGCGCGCTCTGACCTGGGCTTCGATATAGGCTCTCTGCGAGAGGGAATTGGAGACCGCCGTGATTCGGCTATGGGGATAGTGCTCAGCCATCCACAATGTCAGGGACCCCCAGCCGCACCCGAGTTCCAGAACCGTCTGCCCATCCGTGAGGCCCGCATGCAGGCAGGATTCACGCAGAGCGGCAGCTTCGGCCTGGGCTAAGGTTGTCACGCCGGCCGGCCAGAACGCGCTACTGTATTTCAGGTGGTGCCCGAGGACCTGCCGGAAGAACTGGACCGGAACTTCGTAATGCTGATCGTTGGCCTTCTCCGGAACCATTGCGATGGGGGCACGGCGCATCTGCTCGATGAAGTGCGTTTCCTTCAATGCAGCGGTTCGAGCATCATCCGAACCGATTTCCCGGAGGCGGTGCTTGAGCAAGTGCCGAATCCCGCCTCGGACCACCACGTCCGGACAGAGTCCCTGTTCGGCCAGCGTCAAGGCGAAACGAGTGAGATGCTGCATGGGCTGCGTCTTTCCTTTCACGGAGTACCATGCACCACGCGGGCGGCACCCGTGAGGCGTGGTTACAAGAAGCGTTGCACCTGCTGAGCCAACGTGTTCGCGACAAGGTTCAAATCAAACGGCCAGGCATAGCGGAGTTCGACTCCGGGATACTTCGGTCGAAGGTGCTCAAGGATTTCCGGAATCTCAATTTCCGAATGCGAGCCGCCCGGCGTAAACATGGTCGTAGTGACGGTAACATGGGTCGCTCCTTTTTTGACGAGGTGCTCCACCGACTCCTCCAAGGTCGGGGCGCAGAACTCGTTGTAGGCCACGGCAAACAGCACATCGCCCAGGTTCGCATGCAGCTGAGCGGCCACCGCTTCAAGCCCTGATCGATAGGGATCCGTCTCGGGCGTCCTCGGCCACTGGCGAATCTTGGCATCCAGCTCCATTTCCTCAGCCGACGCTGGTAGCTTGGCCGCGCGCCGCTGAGCCTCGAGTCGTTTGAATTTCGTTACCAGATCTTGAGGGCATCCCTTGGGAATGCCTCCGTGTCCAACCAAAATGACACCTCGTCGCACAGCTGCCATGTCTCTGCTCCTCCCTTTGGAAACTTGCGTCCAACCCCGCTCACATCGAGCCCGTCGAATCCAGATACTCCTGAAGATTGGTCTTTCCATAGCGGCTCGCCGGGTAGACCGTTCGGATAAATCCCGCCACCAGAGCCATCACCTTTTTTACAGCGGGGGTTTTCTCAGGATCTGTCGCTGGCAACAGCCGGACAGTGATAGTTGCGTCATGCTGTTTCAGCTGGACAAAAAAGTTACGCGCCGCGCCCTGTTCGATCGCCACCGACTCCAGCAGCGCCTCTCTGCCGCTCCTCGCCAGATAGAACTCCTGGACCTTGAGAATCTCGGCTCCCGACCGCTGAATGATCGGGGCAAAGCGTTTATACAGGCCCTCAAGATCACCGGCCCCTTCGATGACAACGTGCGGCATGGCGTTCCTTTCTACACGTGGTTCCGGAGCATGAGCTCCTTCGGATGAGGATTAAGATAGACCTGGTCGCGAATGTAGGCGACGTCAAAGATCTGCACGTAATGCTTGATCAATGTCAGGGGAACGATCAAAGGCGTGAGCCCCTGATGATAGTCCGCGATCACGCCCACCAGCTCGGCTTTCTCCGCCTCATCAAGCCGCTCCTTGAAATACCCCAGGATGTGCTGGAGCACATTCACATGTTTCCGCACCGTCGCTCTCACGGCCAGCGCCTGCATGAAGAGTTCTCCGTAACGAAGTCCGAGGTCCTTGGGGCGATACTCGTTTGCTTGCGCCACCAAACGCCCGAGTCGTTGATAGTGGTGGGCACTATGGGCGAGCAGCAGATACTTGTGGACCGTGTGGAATTGAACCACGGCATGCCTGGTGATTCCGCTTTCGAGCAGGTCCCGCCAACGCCGGTAGCAGAACACACGCTCAATAAAATTTTCGCGCAACTGTGGATCGCACAGCCTCCCTTCCTCCTCGACCGGGACCAGGGGAAACCGCTCGACATAGGCTCGCGCAAATAGTCCGATCCCCTTCCGGCCCGGCATCCCATGCTCGTTATACGTACGCACCCGTTCCACGCCACAACTCGGCGAGTCTTTTTTAAAGACAAAACCAGATAGGTCCAGTCCTTCGAGCGCCGGGAGTCGAGCCGCTGTCATGGTTGCTAATGCCTCGGTGTGGTCCTTCCCGCTCTTGATCGTGACCAGCCGAGGTTGTTCCGGGTCGCCGACCAGCCGCATCGCTTCGCGCGGTGTACCGAGCCCTGCCTCGACCTCGGGACAGACCGGCACCCATTCGAC
>JBEIQG010000004.1:0-40605 GCA_040376625.1 Nitrospira sp.
GGCTGATGATCGGGGAGGATGGCGCATTGAGTCCGGCGGTCACCGATGCCGAGCCGACGTCCGAACAGCTGCGGTTGCTTCATTACACCATCAAGAAAGTCACCGACGATATCGACGGCTTGCGTTTCAATACGGCGATCTCGCAGATGATGGTGTTTACGAATGAAATGACGAAGCTGGAAAAGCGGCCGCGCCGCCTGCTGGAGCCGTTTGTCTTGTTGCTGCTACCATTTGCGCCGCATCTGAGCGAGGAGTTGTGGGAACGTCTCGGTCAACAGCCGAGCGCCGGCCAGCAGCCATGGCCGCAATTCGATCCTGCGTTGGTGGCCAGCGACCGGTTGACGATTCCGATTCAGGTGAACGGAAGGCTCAGGGCAAAACTTGATGTCGAGGCCGGGGCTTCACGCGAGCTGTTGGAGCCTCTGGCTAAAACAGAAGTGGCTGAATGGCTGCAGGGAAAAGAGCCGAAGAAGGTCATTTACGTCGAGAAAAAATTGATCAACTTCGTGGTGTGATGCCGTGCGCCAGGGTGAATGTCACAGGGGCCAGCGAAGACGTATCGGCGCGGCGGCTCCTGTTTGCGTTGTGTGGCTGATTGTTGGCTTCGCGGTGACTGTCTCGCTCCCGGGCTGTGGCTACCAGTTTCGTGTGCAGGGTGCCGGTCCCACGGTCGGCGGGGCGCCGGAGGCAGCGACCAAGCGGCCACACGCGCCACGTCTGGCTATCCTTCCTATTGCCAATAGTACCTACGAGCCGAACTTCGAAGTCAAACTGGCCAATTACCTGCGTCGTGAATTCTCGGCGGGGGCCGGGGCGGAAATCGTGGGCCCCTCGGCAGGGGCCGATCTCTACATGTCCGGTCAGATCATGCAGATCACGCTGCCGACGTTAAGCTTCGACCAGACTACGACATTTGAGAGTCGCGTGGAAATGCTGGTGAGCGTGAGGATCGAGGAGTCCAAAACAAAAAAGCTCGTCTGGTACCAGGTCGCTAAGGGAACCTCTGAATTTTTTCTGACCCAAGATCTTCAATTCAACCGGGTGCTGCAAAACCGGGCGTTGGAGCAGGCGGGCCGGTTCGTGGCGGAAGATCTGGCATCACGATTTCTCCTCTTTCTGGATACGGGCGAGTTGGACAAGGCGCTTAAGCGTCCGGTGAAAGCGGAGGTCGCTCCGGGTGGCGGGCCTGCGCCCGGCGGGGCCCGGTAACCGATGGAAGGTTTCTGCGGATGAGTGTTTCACTGACGGGTCTGGAACTGCCTCAAGCCCTCGCGCGTAACGGGGTGATGCCGCTGTACGCTGTGGTCGGAGAAGAGGGTTATCTCCGGGACCAGTCCGTCGCCGCATTGCGAGCCGCAGTGTTGGGCCCGGCGATGGATAGCGGATTCAATTACGACATTTTTTACGGCGACGACTGCTCGGTTGAGGATGTGTTGGCCTGCGCGGCGGAAATGCCGGTCTTTGCAGAGCGCCGCGTGGTGGTTTACAAATCGGTGGAAAAGCTCTCCGCACGAGAGGGAGAAAAACTCCTTTCGTATTTCGCCGCTCCGAAGGACACGACGACGTTAATTGTGGTGGCAGTTAAGCTGGATGGACGGATGAAATGGACCCAAGCCTTGACGAAGGGCGCAGTGACGGTCAATTGCGCTCCGCTGCGTGATGCGCAGCTATCGGCCTGGATTCGCCAGGAAGCGGCGACGTTGGGAGTGCGCATCCACGAAGAGGCGACGCAGCTGCTCAAGGAGGTGGGGAGTGAATCCCTCTATGCCGTGAAGCGGGAGTTAGAGAAGCTTGCCGCCTATGTGCCGCCAGACCGAACCGCGCAATCGGCGGATGTCGAGGTGTTGAGAGGGACTGAGTCCGGAGCGTCCGTCTTTGATCTCATGAACGCCATCGGAGCGCACGATCATGGCCGGGCCTTACGGATCCTTGCTCGAAATCTTGAAAATGGAGAGGCTCCGCTCCGGATTCTCGGCGCGTTGGTCTGGCAATACCGACGTCTGTGGAAGATGAAAGAGCAGCTCAAGTCCGGTGGTCGGGAAGGGGAAGCGGCCAGGACGTTACGGATGGATCCGTCCCAGGTGCGGGGTTTTATGGCGCAATTCTCAGACGCGCAACTGACGCAGACGTTTCACTGGTTTTTGGAAACCGACTCGAAGCTCAAAGGCGGGAGCGGAAGCGCCCCTGTTCGCGTGATGGAGGATCTCTTATTTCGACTGTGCGGACAGCCGCCGAGATCAGCTTCACCTGTGGAGCGGGTGCAACCAGCACCACCGGTCCCGCGCCCGTCGGGTTCGAGACCGGTGTCGAATGTCAGAACCGTTACGCGGAAGCGGTGATGGCGTTCACGCGCATGGTGAGCCGGGAGACGCGGCGCGAGGCCGTGTTGGGCTTCAAAACACCTTTGGTGACCGCTTTGCTCAGAGCTGAAGTGGCTTCCCGCAAGGTGGCCTTGGCTTCATCCGGCTTCTTGGCCGCGATCGCATCCTGAACCTTGCGGAGGATACTCCGGACCGAGCTGATGGTGGAGCGGTTGCGCAAACGACGCTTCTCAGACTGACGGGCACGACGAATCGTGGATTTGTGGACAACAGGCATACGGATTCTCCTACGTTCAAAGCTTGAGCTTGTAACATAGGATGAGAAGAGAGGTCAAGGATACTGAAAGGAGACAGCCCGGCCACGAGGCAACCTCGAGGGCAACGGCGTACACATGATGACACGGATTGATGCACGAGATCGGTTGATTGTCGCGCTGGATGTTCCCTCCGCGGCGGAGGCGGATGCGCTGGTGGCCCGCATGGGAGACCAGGTGCGTTTTGTTAAAGTGGGCCTGGAGTTGTACACGGTGGCAGGACCCGACATCGTCCGGAAACTGGTGGACCGTGGGAAGCGGGTGTTCCTCGACCTGAAGTTCCTGGATATCGAAGAAACCGTCCGGCGAGCGACGGCCCGGGTCGCCGCGATGGGTGTCACCTTTCTGACCATCCATGCGAATCGAAAAGCTTTGGTTGCAGCGGTGCAGGGACGGGGGTCGTCAGATCTCAAGCTGCTGGCGGTAACGGTGCTGACCAATTTTGACGGAGAAGATCTGCGGGAAATGGGCATTCAGCGAAGTGTTCAGGATTTGGTGACCGCGCGAGCCATGTTGGCCGCCGAGGTCGGCTGCGACGGTGTAGTGGCGTCTGGAGCAGAGCCGCAGGCGATCCGAGCCAAGGCCGGTCCGGATCTGCTGATCGTGACCCCAGGGGTCAGGCCCGCAGGTAAGGGAACGGATGATCATGCGCGGGTGACGACGCCGACCCAGACCATTATTGCCGGGGCCGACTATCTGGTGATCGGTCGTCCTATCCGCGATGCTCAGGATCCTCCTGCCGCCACAGCGTCCATCCTGGAGGAAATGCAAGCGGCTTTCGATCGCCGGGAGCGTTAACGTGCCGTGCCGCGTTGGTCCCGTCCATTCGGCCCGGATGGCTGGAGGGGGCGTGACTTCTCCCTACCATTTACAGTAGCAAAAGTTGGCCGTGGTAAGGGTTCGGGGCGGTTGCGACTGTTCTTCGGGGTTTGTTAAGATGCGCGGTCCTCGTTGACCCTGTGTGGTGGGTGTAGCTCAGTTGGTTAGAGCGCCGGATTGTGGATCCGGAGGTCGCGGGTTCGAAACCCGTCACTCACCCCAACAGCTGCGGACACGGATCACTTGAGCGGGTAGCCAAATGAGCAGTGGCAATAAACAGGTCGCTCCATTGGCCCCGCGCTCTTCGCTGGCTGCGGTCCCCACGACATTTCAGCTGCGGTCCTTTCGTCGTTTTTCCGTTCAGTGTTCCGTGTATTACTCCAGCGATGCGTTCCAGGGAACCGGAGTCGCCTGGAATCTCTCTCTCAATGGGTGGCGGGTAGACGGGACACATCCGGTCGAGCCCGGAACGGTCATGACCCTCTGTGTGTTCCTTCCCGACCAACATCCCACCGTCTTTATAGACCGCGCAGTCGTGCGGTGGTCGCGTGGGCAGGAATTCGGGATTGAGGTGAATGAGATCAAGCCCGATGAGCATGCCCGCCTCGAACAGTTCGTCACGGCTCTAGTGTGACCGCTGACCCTCTCCGTTCGTTTCTTCCCGAACTGTGAGTCGCGAAACGGACCTCCCTGCCCTGGCGAGAAACTGAATATTCCTGGCCATCCCCGGCGAGTTGAGTAGACTGAGTCGTAGCGAGGCTGAGACTGCATCGAGCCCTCTCCTTCGCCGGAATCATGGCTAAGTCACAGACATCTCGTTCCCATTCCCGTGTGCCCGTCAGCTGTTTCCTCTATTATCTTGGGGAGGGCCTGGTCGGGACCGGAAAAGTTTGCGATCTTTCGGTCAAGGGCTGGCGGATCGATGGTGATAAGCCGGTCACGGTCGGCATGAAACTCACATTGCGCGTGTTTTTACCCGACCAGCCAAAGGCGATTGATGTGGAGGGGGTGACGGTTCAGTGGGTGCAAGGCCGTGTCTTCGGGCTCGAAACCGTCAGGATGAGCGCCCCCGCGCAAGCTCGCATACACAAATTTGTGGAGTCAGTGCTCAGGGAGTCGGGACCTACGCGAGTGGCATGATCCCTTGATCGTGCCCCTGCTATTCGGCTCTCCGACCTAGTCTGGGTCGGGTTCACATGAGCAATTCTCCTTTCAGTATCCTCCTCCTTCCGTTCCACAGGCGAATCCACCCACGCTCTCTGAACAGGATAAAGACTGCCGGACCGGAGATCCCCCACTTTCGGGGACTATCGGGCTATTTGTTGTTTTTCATATTCTGCCGAGGCGCTGGCTTGGAGGAATGGATGGAACAACAGAATCGCCCACGTTTTATCATCGAGTGCACCGGGTCACGTTCCGAAGATGGTTTGTTGGTATGGAACGGCCGGATGCTCGACCTCTCGATTCCTGGATGGTCGCAGACCGGACTCAAAGGATTACAAGCGGGAGATTTACTCCAGCTGCATTTGCATATTCCGGGGCAGATCAGGCCCCTTTCGGTGAGGCTGGCGACGATCCGCTGGGCCACCGAGTCGAAGCTGGGTGTCGATCCCATTCTGATGGATGCCGATGACCAACTTCGTTTGAACGACTTCGTCAGTGCCTACCCCGAGACTCCTTCTTTTAGTACGGATCGGAAAGAACAGATCGTGATTTCCGACGCCGGATAGGCGTTTCGAATTTTTCTCCGCTGGTCCTTAGGCTCCCCCCACCACGAACGCGCGATCTGCCTCATCAAGTGACTGTATCGTCCGACAGCTGTTCTATGGATGTTCATCCGACGTCGAGGCAGGATTGCTTGACATCATCGGCCCAGATGGTGTCTCTTAGCTTAGAAACCTTGTGACACACACTAGCCTTTCGCCGGTCCGGTTCGGTCAGGTCATACATGGTTTGCCTGGGCGGAGGCGTGCGAGACTTGACCTATGACGCCTGGCCCTCAATTTCCAGATGCCACCCATACGACCCCGCTGACGCCTGAAACAGAGGCGCAAGTCGACCAATTCGCCCATACGGATATTTTGGTCGGCATTCCCAGCTTCAACAACGTCGAAACCATCGGACATGTCGTCAAGGCGGTGAGTGCCGGTTTGGCCAAGTATTTTCCGGAAGCCCGCGCCGTACTGGTGAATTCGGACGGCGGCTCGACCGACGGCACGCAGCAGGTGGTCTCGCAGGCTGTGGTCGATCTCAAGACTCTCTTCATCGGCGATCAGCAGAGTTCGCTCCACAAGATCATCACGCCCTATCACGGCATTCCCGGTAAGGGAAGTGCCTTTCGTACGATTTTTGAAATTGCGCGTCGCTTGAAAGCCAAGGCCTGTGCCGTCGTGGACTCGGATCTGCGGAGCATCACGCCGGAATGGATCGAGTTGCTGGTGAGCCCGGTGTTCGAGCAGGGGTTCGACTATGTCGCGCCCTATTATCTGCGGCACAAGTATGACGGGACTATTACCAACAGCATTGTGTATCCGCTTACCCGCACCCTCTATGGGCACCGTATCAGACAGCCTATCGGCGGTGATTTCGGCTTTTCCGGCCAGTTGGCCCAGCACTATCTGGACAAGCATGTGTGGGAATCGGAAGTGGCCAAGTTCGGCATCGACATCTGGATGACCACGGAAGCGATCGCCAGCGGAGCGCGCGTTTGTCAAAGTTTTCTGGGCGCGAAGATCCACAATCCCAAAGATCCGGCGGCAGACCTGTCGGCGATGTTGGTGCAGGTGCTCGGTGCCGTATTCGCGCTGATGGAAGATCATTATGCGGTGTGGGGCAAGACGGATGGCTCGAATGCGGTCCCGTTGTTCGGATTTCAATACGAGGTCGGGGTCGAGCCGGTCAATGTGAACGTGGACCGGATGATCAGCACCTTTCGGCAGGGCCTGAGCGATCTGGGGACGATTTGGGATCAGATTCTTGCCCCCGGCACCAGACAGAGTCTGCGCCCGTTGGGGACCTGTTCGGCACAAGACTTTCGTATTGCCGACAATCTGTGGGCACGGGTCGTGTATGACGCCGCCGTCGCCTACCGCAATCGCGTGTTGCCGCGCGACCACGTCTTGAAGGCCTTCACTCCCCTGTACCTGGGGCGAACCGCTTCGTTTGTGCTGGATACCCAGGGGCTCACATCGAGCGAGGCCGAGGGCCGCATCGAAGCCTTGTGCCAGGCGTTTGAAAAGGACAAGTCCTATCTGGTGGCGCGCTGGAATGAGCCACATGCAGGGTAATGCGCGCGACTCGATCCATCTGAAGGCAGACCGCCGTAGAGGCCGGAGGAGGGAACCATGAAGGAGTTTTTCGAAAAGGGGCTACTCGATCCACTGGAGTTGATGGCGCGGCAGGTGCTGGCGGTGTTACCGAGCCTGTTGGCGATGTCGATCATTTTCTTCGCGGGATTGGTGGTTGCGTGGACCGCCAGTCAGGCGTTGGAACGGTTGCTGCGGGTAGTCGGGCTGGATCGATTGTTCGATCGACTGGGAGTGACGGGCGCATTGCTGCGCGGAGGGGTCAAAACCGATCCCTCACGCCTGGTGGGGCAGGCGGCCTATTGGCTGGTCATGATTTTCGCGACTGTCGCCGCCCTGGGCGCGCTCAATCTCCAGCCGATCAACGATTTTGCCAAGTCGTTCCTGGCCTATGTGCCGCACCTCGTGACGGCGGGTCTCATTCTCGTCGCCGGTTGGCTTCTATCCAATTTTGTGTCTCAGGCAGTTCTGATCGCCGCCGTCAATGCGGGGCTGCCTCCCGCACGCCTGGTGGCGACTTGCTCGCGATGGGGGATTCAACTGTTGGCCGTTGCCATGGCACTTGAACAACTCGGGATCGCTCAGAATATCGTCGTGGTGGGATTCGGTATTACACTCGGAGGGCTCGTTCTGGCCGGGGCGATAGCATTCGGACTAGGCGCGAAGGATTTGGCCAAAGACTATCTTGAGCGCGGGCTTTCGGTCCGCACGCGGGATGGGGCCCCTGATGATTTACGCCATCTCTAAGGTAACCGCTGGTTCGACTAATACCACATAAATGAAGGATATGGTGTGACCGATAAAATTTCAGACGTTGATGCTGAGGCCAAGGCTCGTCGCTGGCTGGGCGGCGAAGCAGCCGTGCCTCGCTACCCGCACCGGCGTCAGAGCCCGTTCGTGTTCAACCGCTCGCTTGTGGGCCTTGTGGCGTTTGCGGTCGGACTGGGGTTTGCCGGTGGACTGCTGGCAGGTCTCCAGTATCGGCGTCGTCCTCCTGTCTCTGTGAAGGAGTAACCATGAGTCGACCATCGCAGCGTTGGTGCCGGGTCGTTCGGGAATGCCGCTCCGCGGATCGTCAAAGGGTCGGCAACAGATCCATGAGGCTTCGGTTCCATCCCACTGGGCCCACCCCTTCGGCGCGGGTGAGGTGGGGAAACTGTACGTCCGGATCGTAGGAACCGTCCTGCTTCCGGACGAGGATCGGGTAATTCACTGCTTCCAGCATGGGAAGGTCGTTCAGACTATCCCCGATGCCCACAGTGATGAGGGTGCGTCCTTCCCGCTGTACACGCCGCTCGTACCAGGCAATGAGTCGCCGGCTCGCAATCCCTTTATCGTTTCCCCCCATCAAATGGTAGAAGCGGCCCCCTCGGGTACAGCGTAATCCGTGCTTAGCCGCCGCTGTTGACAAGAGATTCCAGGCCGGCCCGTCTGATTCCACAACAATCGGTTCGTCGTATTCCCGTCTGGTGGCCAGCAGGGTCTCTGCAGGAGACAGTCCCGTGAGGTGTGATACCTCTTCGAGAGAAAGATCCCCGAACCCTCGCAAGCAACAGCCCAGCTCCCGGCTGATTTCCTTCAGCGCCGTCCGGAGCCGGACGTAGGGAGTTCCGATTTCGACCACCTCATAATCCCCGCTGGATTCGGCCTGTTCAAGGGGAAACGGGAAATAACCCTTGGGGATGAACAACGCCCCGCCGTTTTCGACGATAAAGGGATGGCGATTGTCCAGCCGAAGTCGCAGGGGCTCCATCTCCGATCGGGTCTTGCTCGACACCAGGACAAGCGGAGCACCAAGGGTCTGAATGGCGGAGAGGGCATCGCTGGCTGCCTCATAAGAATATGTGGTGGCATCGAGGAGCGTTCCGTCGAGGTCCGTAAGAATGAGAATCTGAGCTTTGGTCAATGGCCTACTCCTTGACCACAGTATACGACACCACTTTCGCTCAGTCAGTCTCTCCGTCTGCTGGCGCGGGGCCGACATCAGGATTCTGTGTCAGAACCGGCACAGGATAATCCCTAATTAAGATCGTGCCCGGGAATGCCGAGAAGGATAGACACATGGCGGTGTCGGGACCCGGGTGACGTTATCCGGGCACATGGCACGTATCCCACAATCGTCACCGCATCATGACTCAGAAGAGGACCATGTAGTGGCCAAGGCACTTCCGCTGTTTCCCCCAAATGGTGCGCTTTCTCAAGGCGCTGGATTGCCCGATTAGGATAGTCCTTGCGGGTATTCTAGTCATGAAGTAAGGCCGCGCGAGAAATGTCTGTAACTTTATAGGTTTATACAGTGCGATCCGATAAGAAATCTCCCCTCAAGTCAGACAAAAAAATCCCTCCGAAGGTCCAGAAAAAGGGAAGCATCGGCTTTAACAAAAAGTCCGCGCTTCTCGAAGATGCCATTACACAAATGAACGCCGGTAAGTACGGCCGGGCGTCTTCCGCGTTGAAAGACCTGCTCGCGCTTGACCCGCTCAATGCGGAAGCCCGGCGCCTCTTCGCCACCCTGCATCTGCGGCTGGGCAGTCTTATGAGCGCCAGGACGGCGTTTGAATCACTGGCTCGGGAAGCGATGGAGCGCCAGGACTATTGGTTGGCGGAGTCGCTCCTGCGGGAATATCTGACGGCAGGACCACGCTACGTTCCTTTCCTGGAGATGCTGGGCCGTGTTTATGAGGAAAAGGGCGACGTCATGGCTGCGGTAGCTGAGTACGGCAAGGCGGTGGAGGTCTTGCTGGAAGATCCGGACACCGACCATCCGAACCGGGCGAGCGATCTCTTTGCGCGGATTCGTTCCGTAGCGCCGGGGAGTCCGGTGGCCTTTCGTTTCGCGGCCATGTTCGACACGGTTACGGGGCAGGTTCTGCAAGTCTCTCCCCAGCCTTCCGCGGTCGATACTCGCAGTGAGACCACTCCAGCTCCGGCACTCGATGAGACTACCCCTGGTACAGACTCTACGGTGATCATGCCTTGGGAACAAGTGGAGACGGCCTCCAGTGATGTCCCGCGCCAAGAGGAGATTCAGGTCTCGACGGTCGAGCAGACCCCTGAGGTGATCGCTGCCACCACCTCGATGCTGGAAGCGATGACAGAAGGTCCGCTGCAGGCCAAGTCAGAGGAGTCACTGGCGGTTACGCTGCCGGTCCATTCACCACAGGAGTCGGAAGTTCAGCCTCAACCTGAGTCCTCTGTTTCAGCCCTCATCTCGGCAGTGCAGCCTGTGCAGGCCGCCGGTGAAAGTGATCCTCCCGTCTCCGATGTCACTCCTGCTTCGATAGAGCCGGCCGAAATAGTGTCTGTACCGGTTGCCGAGGCGGCCACTACCACGATTGAGCCGTCGGCGGAAACCGTTTACGAGTCAATCGCTACGCCTTCGACCAGCGCCCCGCCGATGACGTGGGAGCAAGCGAAAGACGCGGCTACGGTCATTCCTTCACAGCAAGAGGGACTGATCTCGACTGCGACAGACGTGCTTGCCACCCCTTCGGGCGAAGTGGACCTCAGGCCATCAGTGACGGAAACGACAGCTCCCACGATTGAGGTCCTCACACGCTCCAGTGGGCACCCGATTGCCACAGCACCGGCGAGCCCCGCGCCCATGCCCTGGGATCAGGTCGAAGAGGTGGCGGTCATCATCCCTTTGCCACCGTCGAGTCAGGAACCGGCGATTGCTGAAGCCGAGGCCTTACCGCTCCTTCGGAGCAAGGAGACATCCCTGCCGATGGCCGGGGTCGCTTCATCCGAACCTGAACTTCCGGCTGCCGCAGCTGCGTTACCGTCCATGGAGACACCCTTCCAGCCACCAGTGTATGAGACCATCGCGCCCACGATCGACATTCTCACGCAGGCCAGCAGCCATCCTATTGCGCAAGCGCCCACAAGTCCTGCGCCGATGCCCTGGGATCAGATCGAGGAAGCTGCGAATGCCGTGGCACCAGACACTGAGACTAGCTTGGAGCATGGAACGGGCGAGGCCAAGCAGCTCAGCAAGTCGGCTGCGCCAGACCAGGTGGTCGAAGTTGGTCAGGCCGCAGAGCCGGTTCCTTCAGCGCGTCCTTCGGAGCTCACCTCATCAGGACTCACATGGGAAGAAATTCTTGCGGCCGTGGCGGCCATGCAAGCGTCTCCCGGGCCTGCTCACATGCTTTCGAGCGCTGAGAAGTCCGGTTCCGATCTTGCGGGGCAGGAACAGACAGACGCCCTGCTGACGGCTCCGACGGATTCCTCAGAAGCAGAATCCCCCTTGTTTGAAGCGGCGGTAACCGACATCCAGGCTGATCAGGCTGGTGCAGCTACCTCTTTGTCGGCGCCCATGCCATGGGAACAGATCGAAGTGGGCGATGTTACGATTCCGCGCCAGGAGTCTGAGCCAGAATTCGGCTCGGGTTCTGTCGATGGCACTGTGACTGTCCTGCCGGACCCAACGGTGGCGTTGCCCCTTGTGCCCGAGGGACCTGAGGCCACGTCTGTTGCCGTGGTTCATACACCTGAGACTGTCGCTGATTGCCCTGTGGAACTCCCTGCCGCAGTGACTTCGGAATTACAGATACTTGCCCCGGATGCTTCGACCGAGGCCCCTGAGGATTCTATTCGTATTTCGGTCGAGCCTCACAAGCCGGTTGAGGCGCTTACTCCGGATGCCGTGGCTGACGTCGGACGATCGGCTGTATCCACAATCGATCGAGCGGTGGAGCCTCCGTTGCGCCTCGCCGACAGTGGGTCGGTTGTCGCCACGTGTTCAGAGGTGCCGCGTTCTGCTCCAGTCGAATCGGTGACAGAGTTTGTCATTGCCGTGAGCACCGACGTGCCGCCGACGGAACCGGAGTTGGTCATCGTCGAAGAGCCTCAGGCCCCGGTCGGCGAGGCGGTTGCGGAATTGCCATTGGAACCAGCCCTACCGGTGGAGCAGTCCGTGGAGGTGCTTGGCTTACAGCCTGTCATGGCCGGGCCTGCGCCGGAGGCGGTCGCCGAGGACCTCGTTCCTGCCGCCAGGCTTTCCCTAGCCGACGAGCAGCCGGTTCCGGGAGTCGAGCCGGTTGCACCGGATGCTCAGTTGTCACCGGTTGCTCCGGAGGTGACACCTCAATCAGAGCCGGAGATGGTGGTGACCGATCAGGAGCCATCCTCTCAATCGGCGGTGGAGGTTCGTGAGGTTGACACGGTTCCCATAAGCGAACCCACCGAGCCCCCGGTGGAGGCATCGCTCACCCCGGTCGAGCCGGTTCCTGAGAGAGTTTCACTTACGCCTGTTCCTCTGCCGGTTGTTGAAGAAGCGGAAGAAGCCGTTTTGCCTCCGGACGAACCGACGCGAGAGTCGGTCGTCGCTTCCTCCTCAGAACTCGTGGAGGCTGCTGAGCAGTGTGGGGCTTCTTCGGATGAGCAGGCGCCAACGGCTCAGGCCGATTCTTCGACCGACGCAGGTGAGGGGCTGCGGATTCTGTTGGATGACTCGTCATCTAAGCCGATTCCGAGCGCCTCAACCGGAAACATGCTGACGCGCTGGCTCAAGAAGCCCGCAGAGCCTGTACTGGATAAAGTTGCTGAAGCCGAGCCTCCAGCAACCGTTCCTGATGAAGCACCGGCTCCTGTTCCTGCTCTGTCTGTCGAGCAGCAGGAGCCCGCCGTTGTTGGGGTGGAGCGCCTGCAGGACGAACAGGAAACTGTGGCGCCCATGCACGCGGATGCGCCCGTTGCTCGACCCAAGCTGAGTCAGCCTGCCGGAGCCGGCGCCTGGACTCGAATGGGCGAACTGGTGGCCTCTCTGGTTGGAGCCGGGGTCTCGACGACCCAGTCCTTAGTCGTCGCGGCTCTCGCGCTGGTTGGACTCACGCTGGTACTGATCGGCGGAGTGGTCGGTGCGGTCGCTCTGACGTGGCTTGTCCTGGAGGAGCAGCCCAGCGCGGCCTATCGCGCGATGACGTCAGTGCCGCAACGTACATTGCAGGATTCCAGCAAGAACGGATATGTCCTTCTTCTTGGATTCGGCGCCGCGGCGTCCCAGGATCCAGTGCAGGCCGGGATAGACCGGCGCGTTGAGGGGGCCGATCGTGCCTATGCCCACACCTGCTTGACCGGTGAGGGAGCATCGTCGGGCGGGGATCAGGGGGCTTCGGCGGAGTCGATGGGCAAGTGGATGAAGACTGCCGATCCGGCGGCGAAGACGCGCGCGGAGGCGGCGGAGGTGAATGGGTGGGCATCCCGGGCCGAGGTCAGTCTGGGCCGATACCGGCAGTGGCTGACAAAGCCCTTTGAAGATTGGGGATATGGACAATCAATGACCCCCCACTGCGGTCTCATTCTCTATGCTCATCAACTCTATATTGCCGAGGGGTTTGCGCAGGATGTTGAGGCCGGGGTTGCACGAGTTGAGACTGATTTGACGGCCTGGCGCACGGTCTTGGGGCATGCCAAAACATTGCCGGTGAAAATGCTGGCCAGTGCCGCGATGAATGATGACGTCAGGGTCATGAGCGGACTCTTGCTCCGGCCTGAGCTTGACGACCGATTCGTCAGCCGATTGGCTAAACTCGCCCGCCCGCTGGAGCAGGCAGAGCAGTCGGTTCGTTGGCCGATGCAGAGTCAGTTTGTGCTGGCCACCAAGACGCTGGACCAGGCGGTGAGCGAGGACCGGTCCGATGCCCGGCCGTTCTACGGCTCCATCGCGGCAGCGTTACCGCTGCCGAAGCAGCGCCGGTTCAATGCCTATGCACAATATTATGAGGCCGCGGGCCAGGCTGCTGCAGAGGGGCGGTACACCGATTTGCCGAAACAGTCTCAGTTCGTGCACGCGCCTCCATATGGGATCGGGGACATGGTGATGAATCCCATTGAAAGCCTTGTCGGAGTGGATCCCCTTCCGACATGGGAAACCTACGCAGGGCGAGTGCTGGAAACGGATGCGCGCTTACGGCTGGCTTCCCTGCAGGCCTGGTTGCGCCGGACGCCGCCGGAGCAAGACCTGCTCACCAGAATTGCCAAGGCGGGGCAAGGCGTCTATGACCCCTTCACCGGTTTCCCCATGCTGGTGAATATGAAGAAGGGCGTTCTCTATAGTGTCGGCCAGGACTTGAAGGACAATGAAGCACAGGACCGGTTCGACCTGGTGGCGCCGATTCCCTCGGTCGCATGGGCCGGTGGAAAGCGGCCTGCAGACGCCGATAAATCCAAGTAACCCGATTTCCTCCACCACATTCCTGTCTGCTGCCGGACCTCCCTCCCACCTTCTCTTTCAGCCCGGTCAACCGGAAGCATACTGATGCGTTGTCCTCCCCTAGCACGCGGTCTAGGGGAGAGGGTGTGACTATCCATAGACGGGAAAAGGGGATGGGCGGTCGGATGGTCGGCGATGCGATGGTGCGTTGCCTGCCTATCCTTGATTTAACGCTCATTCAAGTCGAGAATCAAACCGACCTCAGCTTCACCCGGGCCACCAGTATCGGCGTTTGTGGAAGTGCTCGATACGGGACGTGGCGGCAGCGGACGGTCCTTGTTCGGACAGGGGTTCGGGGGCATCGTGTAGCCGGCCCTCGGGCGGATGTGGGCAGGCGGGAATGAGTGGTTGGCATTTCCAGATTGCTGCAGACGGGCAGCCAGGCAGCCTGTGCCTGGGTGAGAGGGTGGGATCACTGGATCGAACCCAGGCATTGGATCGGTTCCTGGCAGGGATTGAGCGGCGTGCATTCCGTATGGCCTATATCGCCACGGGGAATGAGGATGAGGCGCTCGATCTGGTCCAGGATGCCATGCTGAAGCTGGCACAAAAGTATGGCGAACGGACCGAGGAAGAATGGGGCCCGCTGTTCCACTGTATTCTGCAGAGTCGCATCCGCGATTGGTACCGCCGGGAGAAGGTGCGCAATCGCTTGAGGGAATTTTTCCGTGTTTCCCAGGATGAAGAGGAGGGGGAAGATCCGCTGGAACACATCGCTGATGCGACCGCCGTGGCGCCGGATGAGGAGGTGCAGCGCAAGCGTGCTTGCGCGGAGCTGGAGGTCGCCTTGCGAGCCCTCCCCTTGCGGCAACAGCAGGCGTTTCTGTTGCGTATCTGGGAAGAACTGGATGTGGCGCAGACCGCCCGAGCCATGGGTTGTTCGGAGGGAAGCGTCAAAACGCATTTGTTTCGGGCGATGCAGGTGCTGCGAAAGCGATTGGGAGCGCATTGGCCATGAACGAACGATCGGATGAACAACGGGATCCGCTCGCGGTTGCGGCGAAACGTTTGCTCGATCAGCGTGTGCAGGAACTCGATCGGAACAGGGTGCTGGCGGTGCAGCGTGCCCGGCTGAATGCGCTGGAGGCAGCCTCACGGCGACGGCGGCCCTGGCTCAAGTGGGCCGGCGGCATGGCGATGGCGTCGATGGTGGCACTGGCCGTCACCGTGTGGACGTGGCAATCCACTAACGCGAACCATTCCCATCTTCTGCTCGAAGATCTTGAACTGATGCAATCGCCTGAAAATATCGAATTGTCGGAAGACCTTGAATTTTACGACTGGCTGGCCGATGGCACCACCACGACCGGCTAGGCGTTGGCTGTGGCTCGGCCTTTGTCTGTGTGCCTCACTGGCCCAGGCCGCTCCGGAGCCGTTGCCGAAACCGGACGAGATCGATGCCGATTGTCTCGACTTCCTGGGGTCCTGGCAGAACGACTCCGGTCGCTGGGTGGATCCATTCGAAATCACCGAGGATGTTCCCAGAGACGAACGTCCGACATCGAAGGACGATACGAGAGATCCGGCGACAAGTCCCCGAAGACCATCGAAGGGCGGCGAGCAGAAGCGTCATTCGAACGTGTCGCCTGATCCGATGAGGATGCAGACCGGACCATGAGAGCGTTGCTGGTGTGTGTGATCGTGCTGGGATGCGGCGTGGCTTCTGCCTGGGCGCAGGGCGATGCGGCGGGCGTGCCTTGGAGCCAGTTGAGCCCCGGCGAGCAGCAACTGCTGCAACGGTTCAGCGACACCTGGGATCAGCTGCCCCCGCGCAAGCAGCAGCGGTTGAGGAACGGGGCGCGGCAGTGGGGAACGATGACGCCGGAAGAGCGTCAAGAAGCCAAGCAACGGTTCAAACAATGGCGCACGCTTCCGCCGGAGCAGCAGCAACAGCTGCGCGAGCGGTATCAGCAGTTCCGCCAGCTTCCCCCTGAACAACGCGAGTCGGTGCGCGATGCCCGCCGGTGGTTCCGGTCCCTCCCGCCCGAACAGCGTAAAGAGCTGCGGGAAAAATTCAAGAGCATGTCTCCAGAGGAACGGCGCGCCTACCGGCGTGAACTTCGCCGTCAGTATGGCGGGAATGGCGGCGGGCAGGCACCCGGCGGTTCCTCGCCGCAGTGATCGTTGGCATGTTCCTACCCGGTCTCTCCCCGGTGACGCTTTCCTCGAATGCCTAGCGGGTAGTCGAGTCCGGGACTGAATTCGGGGGATCTGTCGTCCGGCAGTCTTTTACGTAAACGCTGCCGCATCCATCAGAGGCTGGGACGTGTTGCGGGTGGCGGACGTAATTTGCCGGCCGACATCGAGCCATTTCACATGCAGCACGACCTTGCCGATGTCATGCAGGACACCGGCGACAAAGACCTCCTCGGGATTTTTCATGGCCGCCTTGGTGCCCAGGATGTGCGCGGTCATTGCGACTCCCAGTGAGTGCCGCCAGAGTTCATTCATGCCGGCGTTTCGCGTCACGTCGAAGGCGGTCGCGCAGAGGGTGAGGCCTTTCACCACATTCAAGCCCAGCAACACCACGGCATGGGCGACCGACGCAATACGCAAAGGAAAGCCGCAAATGGCGAATTAGCCAACCGTAAGACTTTGGCGGACAACACCTGGTCTTTTTCGATCCGCGCCCCGATTTCCTCCGCCGACACATTGGGGCGGCCGATCATGGAGGCCAGTTTCTGGACGACATGCGGAAGGGTCGGCAATTCACCGACCTGCTCGACTCGCCGACGGAGATCCGCGCTTCCCGAAGGATTCATGCCGATGGCGCCGCCTCCGGATTGCCGCTGATCTCATGCGTTATTCGAAGCGGGTCGAATCGCCTCACGCAATTGAGATTGATCCGGATCACGGGCCATCAGGCGAAAACGGTGGTCGAGTTCGGCTTCCAGTTCGCCGAGGGTCTTGCCGTTTGCGTCACCCGCTTGCCCCTCCACATAAACAGACGTCAGACCGAGGCGCTGCAGTCGGGCGAGAGTCGCTTCATCCAGTTCGGCCACTGTGTGCAGCACCACCAACCCTGCGTTGTTGGTGACCGGTTTGGCGAGAATCATACCTGTGATCAGTTCTTCGATGACGACTCGTTTCATGGCTGCGCTCGCGTACGTTCGATGCGTTCAGCCTTGGTGTCAGGCGCAACGGTGTGTCCTCCGGAAACGATTAGCCCGTTCGAACATGAGGGGAGTCCTCTGGTCTCTATAGGAGTGAACCCGAGCGATTTTGAATGGGTGGAGCAGGCTGGATAACCGGGCGCCTCACCGGAAGTGAGACGCGACTTGACAGGATAGGGGACATTCCACAGAATCGGGTCATTCGTCAGGGGTTGTGGTTTCAAGAAGGGAGTGCGAGATGAAGAGTGAGATTCTGTATCCCGGGGCATTTCCGATGGTACGCGTCTATCTGAACGAAGGCGAGACGGTAAAGGCCGAGTCCGGTGCCATGGTGGCGGCATCGCCGACGATCGATATCGAAAGCAAAATGGAGGGCGGCTTCCTGGGTGCGCTCTCGCGGAAGATGCTGAGCGGCGAGAAATTTTTCTTCCAGACTCTGCGCGCCAGTCGCGGTGCGGGAGAAGTGCTGCTGGCTCCGACGGTTCCCGGCGAAATTGTCTTGCTGGATCTCGACGGTGTGAATGAATATATGGTGCAGAAGGACGGGTTTCTGGCCGGTGCGGAAGGTGTAAAAATCGAAAGCAAGATGCAAAGCCTGACGCGTGGCTTGCTGGGCGGGGAAGGGTTTTTTATCCTGAAGATCGGCGGGACCGGGCAACTGGTTCTGAACAGCTTCGGGGCCATTCATAAGATCGAACTCAAGCCGAACGAAGAATATATCGTGGACAACAGCCATCTGGTGGGCTGGTCATCCACCACCACATACAATATTGAAAAAGCTTCCTCCGGCTGGATTGCCAGCCTGACGTCGGGGGAAGGGCTGGTATGCCGCTTCCGCGGTCCCGGGGTGGTCTACATTCAAAGTCGCAACCCCGGCAGTTTTGGGAACTGGATCAGACAATTCATTCCCGTCTCCGAATAGCGGCTGATGAAAATGCCCGTGCACTTCGATCTCGGCTCACGACAAATCCTCAACGTACCGCTGAGGGTACGCATCCGGTTTGGGTTCGCCTGCGGCCTTGTTCACAATCATTTTGATCAGCCGCAAGATCGAGCCCGATGAACCAGACTCCCAACGCGCTCTGTTTCGGTGATGGCCTGCCGGGAGCGGGTGCGCCGTGCCATGTCACGGTGACGGCGGATGGCCTGACCATGGCTCCGGTCGGAGACTTTCCGCTCGTCAAAGAGGCCATCGCGTTCACGGCCATGTCAGTTGAGGCGGGAGGCTTGGATCATGATCAGCTGGTTGTCACGTGGGGCTCCGGAGAATCGGCACGGACGCTCTACCTCAAGGACTCGGCTCTCATCATTGCTTTCCGTCGGGCCGCTCCGACTGCGTTGATGGCGCATGTGGAGCGGGCGGCCGAGCAGGTTCGCCGCGCGCGCCACAGTCATCGTGCCTTATGGGGCGGCGTCCTGGGGATGGTGGTCGGGCTGGGATTGATGTTGTGGTTCGGGTCGGATCTGATCGTTGAATGGGCGGTCGCCAGAATTCCCCTTCAGTGGGAGCAGAAGCTCGGCGAAACCGTCTACCAGGATTTCTTGGCCAAAGAAACAGTGCTCAAAGAAGGCCCGGCGGTCAGTGCGGTGCAGGAAATGACCCGGCGGATGACGGCCAAGATTCCCAACAACCCTTACACGTTCCAGGTATCGGTGGTGCAAAGCCCCGTGGTGAATGCGTTTGCGTTACCCGGAGGCTATGTGGTGGTGTTTACCGGCTTGATGAAGAAGGCGGAGAGCGGGGAGGAGGTAGCCGGGGTGTTGAGTCACGAGTTGAACCACGTATTGCAACGGCATGGTATGGAACGCATGGTCAAGATGATGGGGTTGGCCGCGGTAGTGAGTATTGTTGTGGGAGATCAGCAAGGCCTGATCGGGCTGGCGAGGCAACTGGGCTTGGAGCTGGCCACATTGAAGTTCGGCCGTGCGCATGAGACGGAAGCGGATGTCACCGGCATTCGCCTCCTGCACGATGCACGCATTGCCCCGGACGGCATGATCCGGTTCTTCGAACGGCTTTCGGAGAAGGATTCGGGACGGGTGGAACTGCTGTCCACCCACCCGATGAGCGCGGGCCGCGCCGAGCGGTTGAAAGCGGAGCTGGCCGCATTGCCCAAGCAGACTCCCGAGCCGTTCACGTTCGAGTGGAAACATGTTCAGGACACATTGGGCGCATCCGAACCAACAAAATCGTGACGGGGCCGTGCATGCGCATCGGAGTGATTTCGGACACCCATGGACTGTTCGATCGGGCGTTGTTCCGTCACTTTTCCGGGGTCGATCATATCCTGCACGCTGGCGATATCGGCAAGCGCGACGTCATCGAGCAGTTGGCGCAAATTGCCCCGGTCACGGCCGTATCCGGTAACGTGGATGGGTTCGAAGCGAGCGGAATTCCGGTGGAGCAGGTGCTCGAATTGGCAGGCCACAGGATCGGCCTGTACCACCGGCTTTATGAGGGCGGTCGGTTCTTGCGCGATGGCCGGGATTTCCTGGCGCGCACGCGTCCGGCGCTATGTGTCTACGGACATACCCACCAACCGAAGGCGGAATGGCATGAGGGGGTGTTGTTGTTTAATCCAGGATCCGCCGGACCAAAGCGGTTTCAGTTGCCGCGTGCAGTGGGATTGCTCCTGCTCGATGCCGGGACCATCGAGGCGCGGCATATTATGCTGGCCGATCGGGCGGAGTGAGATGTTCCGTCCGCTTGCAGGATTTTTTTCTCTACATGGTGAAAGGCGTTGGCTATAATGAGGAGGCGATTTATGTGGACCATCGGGCGGAGTCATTCACTTGTGTAAAGGAGGAGGACTTATGCTGAGACAATTGATCGTGGCGTTGGGTGTGGTGGCGGTGGCGTCCCAGGCCGGTTTGGCCATGGCAGCGAATCCTGATACCGGACCGGGTTGTGGTCTCGGGAAGCTGGCGTGGGCGGACTATAAGAATCAGAAGAACATTGCGCCACAGGTCATGATGGCCACGACCAACGGCACCTTCGGTAGCGGCACGTTCGGGATCAGCTCCGGAACGTCCGGGTGCACGAACGACGGGCAGGTCATGGCTGATCAGAAGACCACCATGTTTGCGCTCCTGAATTTTGAGAATTTGACGCAGGAGATGGCGCAGGGGAAAGGTGAGCATTTGGCCTCCCTGGCGTCGCTCATGGGGATTCCAGATGAACAGCATCCGGCGTTTTTCGCATTAACTCAAGAGCGGTACACGGCGCTCGTGCAGGACGGTGAAACCTCGTCGGTGGCGTTGGTGAAGACGCTGAATGACGCGGTGTCTAAGAGCCCTGTCCTCGCTCAAGCAGTCAGCCGCTAATGGTGCCAGGGCTCCGGTCATCGGCCGGGGCCCTGTTCGCTTCCCTGCTTCCCATCGTGCCCATCCTGTTTTCCCTCTGGGTCATTCTTGTGATCGCGACGTCTGTCGCGGCGGAAGATCTGTCGGCGCCTTATTTGAGCCAACTCCTTCAACAGGCCCGTCAGGCTCGATTGGCGGATGCGCGTGAATGGCATCTCCTGCTGCATTATCGCGCCAATCTGTTCGGCGGGTACGCAAGTGAGCAGGATGACCCCGGATTCTTCCTCGCGTCGGACGGCAAGACCGATCCCCAGGCGGAGCTCGATGCGACTCTCAGGCAGTTTTTTTCTCCGGAGTTGGTCGGGCGCTCCAAGCAACCGGCTCAGTGCGCATTTGTCGCGCGGTACACCTGGCTGATGGAGCAGCTTCGATTCGACCCAAATCAGCTTCCGCCGATGCCCTGTGAACGGTTTGAACGATGGATCGAGGAGTTTCATGCCCGTTCCATCACGCTCGTGTTCCCGTCCGCCTTCATGAACAATCCGGCTTCCATGTTCGGCCACACCTTCTTGCGCATCGATCAAGAAGGACAAACGCCTCAGACTCGTTTGCTGGCCTATACGATCAACTTTGCGGCTGACGTCCCTCCGGATGAAGGTCTCGCCTACCCGGTGCGCGGTATTTTCGGCGGTTACCGGGGGCAGTTCTCGACCGTGCCCTATTACCTGAAGGTGCAGGAATACCGGGACATCGAAAATCGTGATATCTGGGAGTATCGACTGAACTTCAACGAGCATCACATCCGTCGGCTGCTCATGCATGCCTGGGAACTCGGCAATGCTTCGTTCGACTATTTTTTCTTCAAGGAAAATTGTTCGTACCACCTGTTGTCGTTGCTGGAGTATGCGGATCCCTCGCTGCACCTGACCGAGCGGTTCCGTTTCTGGACCATTCCTGCAGACACCGTTCGCCTGTTGGCGGCTGAGTCTGGCTTGGTGAGCGAGATTGCATTCCGTCCGTCCCGTGTGACACTCATCCGCCGTAAGCGTGAACATCTGTCGGATTCGGAGCATAGGCTGGTGAAGCGAGTGGTGCGCGACGCGTCGGCCGTTCAGTCGGAAAAGGTTCGAGCTTTGCCGCTCGCCCGCCAGGCGTTCGTGCTGGATGTCGCGTCCGACTATTTGCGGTACAAGGCTGAGCGCGACGAGGCCCAGGCCGCGACGGCGCGCGACCACAACCGGCAGATCCTGACCGCGCGGAGTCTCTTGCGAATTCCTTCAGATGATCTCTCAATTGCTCCCTTCGCCATGCAGCCGGAGCTGGGGCACAAGACATCTCGCGCAAGTTTAGGCGCAGGTTGGCGCAATGATGACAGCTACGAAGAGGTCGGTGTGCGGATGGCGTATCATGATCTGCTGGATCCGGAACCCGGTTATACCCCGGATGCACAGATCGAAGTGGGCTCGATCAGTGTGCGCCATTACAATCGAGCGGACCAGACAAGGATCGAACGGGCAACCCTCCTGAATGTGCTGTCGCTTTCGCCGATCGATAGTCTGTTTCATGCGCCGTCGTGGAAATTAAACGTCGGCATGCAGACGATCAGCCATCGCGAATGCCGGTTGTGCAGCAACTGGAATGTCAACGGCGGTATCGGGGCGTCCGCGGAAACGCATGTGTTCCGCCGCGAGGTGTGGTTTGCGTTCGCCGAGGTGGAGGGGAATTACAGCCGGGCCTATGAGGAGCGGCATCGGATAGGCGGTGGAGCCTCGGTCGGCTTTTATGCCGATCTAGCGGAGCGCTGGCGGCTGCTGGCCTCCACCAGCGACTTGCGGTATGCGTTGGGTGAAAGGACCGACGATGTGCGGTGGTCGGTGGGGCAACGGTACACGCTCGCGCAAAATTGGTCGCTTCGCTTGGAGTACAGTCATCGCGATCACGACAATGATGTATTGTTCACCGCGCAGGCATTTTTTTAGCTTGCCTGCAGGGCGGATTGGAAACTTCAGAGATTACGGAATGGGCGGCGACTGGGTCAGACTGGAGAGGGAGGGCGCTGCGGAGATGGCCACGCCTTCGATCGGCTTAAGCGTGACGGACACCGCTCAGGACATCAACCAGAATTCCGACCAGCCCGCCCGAGAAGACAGTTCCTGTCATCCGCCAAGAGATGTGACTTTCGACCTTGCGTGCCCCATAGGTGGTGAGGCCATAAGGCCCTAGGGTGTGTACGGCTCAGTTCGTAGGTGCGTGCGCGTATGCCGGCTTTGCGATTGACAAGCCTGGAGAGGTTACCTATACTCCCGCCACGTAGAGCCCCCAACTGGGTGGGCGCCATCAACTAACCTCGAGAGGGAGGACTTATGAAGAAGGTGACCGTGTTGTTTTCTCTGAGCCTGATCAGCGCAGCGTATCTCAGCCTCACCGGTTGTCAGATCGTGGCGTCTCCGATGGCGGGTGTAATCTACAACGAAACGAAGTACGGCGATGTGGCCACGACTCACAACAGCGCGACCAAGGAAGGCAAGGCCTGCGGCCAGTCGATCCTCGGCTGGGTAGCGACTGGTGATGCCAGCGTCTCGGCGGCGAAAGCGGCCGGCGGGATCACCACGGTGGCTTCCGTTGATCACTCGGCGAAGAACATTCTCGGCATCATTGGCGAATGGTGCACGATCGTTAAGGGCAGCTGATCCGGTTTGGTATTCCTCTAAGAAAGGGTCTTCGGGATACCTTCCCGAAGACCCTTTCTTCTTTCTTCGTTCAGTGGCCTCCTACATGGTACTGTACGACGTGTATGTGGCTTCCCATCCTCCTGTGTGTGATTTTGGGGTCCCTGTGGTATCCGCGTGCAGCCGACAGCGCCGAATTCGGCGAAATCGATCTCAGCGGATATGTGCTGGGAAGTTGGCCGCGAGACCAGCCGCTGTTCAACCAAGGCAGTACGGTGCCGGCTTCAATTCAGCATGGCTTCGGTGCGGGGCTGAAAATCGGCCTCTTTCCACATGCGACGCGCCGGATGCTCGGGATCGAGATTGATTCCTCCGGGCATGGCGGCGCACTCTCCTTCCCGAATACGGCGAACGGACAGAACAACGGGACCGGACGCTCAAATTTTCTGGTGCTGAATACCATGGTCAATCTGGTGCTCCGGTATCCGGGGGAGGTTGTGACGCCGTACATCGGAATCGGGGGCGGTTGGTCGCATGGAACGTTGCTCAATCCCAATATCATCGGCCGGGCCGACAAGGATTTTGAATCCGCGCGCGCATTCGGCCATCAGTATCTGGCGGGCGCGCAAGTCATGGTGAGCTCGAGGGTCTATGTCTTCGGTGAGTATCGCTACTTTGCCGCCAACTACCATTGGGAGGGCCTCGCGGTGGATTTTCGAACCCACTATGGACTGCTCGGGGTCGGATTGCGATTCTAATCGCGCATGAATCTGCTCGATCAATTCTTTGTCTATCATCCACATCCGTGGGAGGAGGGCGATTGGTCCGCGGCCGCCGGTGTGCCGTTGGAGGATGTCTGGTTTCAGGCTGCCGATGGGACGAAGCTGTTCGGCTGGTACGCAGAGCAATCGGGTGCTTCTCCGGTCCTCCTGTGGTGTCACGGCAACGCGGGCAATATGGTCCACCGACTGGACAACCTTCGTGCTCTGTACCGATTGGGGCTCTCGGTATTTCTTTTTGACTATCGCGGCTATGGCAAGAGTCAGGGGCGTCCTTCCGAAGCCGGGCTCTACCAGGATGCATTCGGAGCCTATGACTATCTCATGCGCGTCCGTCGAATCAGGCCGGAACGTCTGGTGGTGTTCGGTCGCTCGTTGGGCGGCGCGGTGGCCGGAGAGCTGGCAACGCAGCGGCCTGCCATGGCGCTGTTGTTGGAGTCCTGCTTCCCTTCGATCGAGGCCGTGGCCCGCCATCATTATATGGGGTTGCCGCTCCATTGGTTGCTGGGGGCCTCGTTTCGCCTGGAGGATCGTCTCCCCCATCTTTCCTTGCCCAAGCTGTTCGTCCACGGAGATCGTGATGACATCATCCCGATCGAACTGGGGCAACGGGCCTTTGTTGCCGCTAAAGCGCCGAAAGAGTTCTACATCGTGCGCGGAGCCGATCACAACGATGTCCCGTCGGTCGGCGGGCGGGCTTATTTTGCCAAACTATCCGCCTTCATTGCCGCCGTGCTGGGTCGTTGATGACGGGAGAGGTATTCCGCATCTTCTGCGTTTTTTCTAGTCAGTATCGGCTCGCTTGGTAAGATGCGATGGAGCGATCGCCGATTCGGTCGAAAGGTTGGCATGCGGGGGTGCCATTATCTGGCAGCTGTCCGTATATTCTGCTAGAGTGCGTCCGCTTGTCGCACCGGATCGGGCGCGGCGGTTGAGTCGAAGCGGGATCATAGGCTCTCGGCGAGGAGGTATGGTGCATCGGATAGCAGTGCGCGCGAGAAGGTTTAGGGAGGTGGTGTCTGCAGTGGCAGTCTTGATGGTGGTGGGATGTGCCGGTGGGCCGTCTCACACCACAGTGAATGCGGGCGTCGGGGCTGAATCCGCTGCACGAGCGGAGTCTCGGGCCGACGGCGAGAACAGGAGTCAGGTCGCTGCCGCTCCAGCGGTGTCATCTACGCCGGTGCTGATCGCCAACAAAAACGCCCCGCCGGAGGCCACGGAGCCGACTCTTGAGCCGGCCGACGATCCGTTTTACGACCCCTTTGCCAAGAGCGACGAGCCTGCGGGGGGAGAAGAGTATGACCCATGGGAGCCGCTCAATACGAAGGTGTTCGAGTTCAACCGTCAAGTAGATCGCTGGGTGCTCAAGCCGGCTGCACAGGGGTATAACGCGGTGGTGCCCAATCCGGTCCAGATCGGAATCAGCAATCTGTTTTATAACACCCGCTTTCCCTCCCGCCTGATCAACAATCTCGCGCAAGGCAAATTCTCCGGAGCCGGCACCGAGGTCGGCCGGTTCCTCTTGAACAGCACCTTTGGGTTGGGCGGGCTGGTCGATGTTGCGAAGTATATGGACATCACGACGCCGGAAGAAGATACAGGGCAGACATTGGGTTACTACGGCATCAAGCCCGGGCCCTATGTAGTGTTGCCGTTTCTGCCTCCGTTTACCCTTCGGGATCTGGTCGGGTATGTCGGTGATATCGCCCTGAATCCGATCAACTGGATGGTGTTTCCCATTATTGAGGTGGACGGGATCCCCTCATTGGTGGCCCATCACAACCGGACAACCTCCTCCATCGCGCAGATCGGCGGCCGCGTTGGAGAAATCCTGAACGATCGCTCGTTGAATCTGGAGAAGTTTCAGGGAGTCGAGGAAGCGACACTCGATTTATACACGGCGGTGAAGAACGCTTACATCCAGAAGCGGCGAAACGCGGTCAGAGAATAACGGTTATTCAATTACCCTGAGCTCGCGGCCCACCTTCGCGAAGGCGGCGACGGCTTGCTCAAGCTGTGCGCGGGTGTGAGCCGCAGACAGCTGCAGGCGAATGCGGGCCTGTCCCTTCGGAACGACCGGATAACTGAATCCCACCACATAGATCCCTTCTTGCAGCAGGCGGTCAGCCATCTGTGTCGCGACCCTGGCCTCTCCCAGCATGACCGGAATAATGGGATGGGTGCCGGGCACGAGGGTGAAGCCGAGGGCCGTCAGCTGTCCGCGGAGCCAGCAGGCTTGCTCCATCAAGGTGTGCCGCAGATTGTCGCCCCGCTCCACCAGCTCAATGGCTTTCAGTGCCGCGGCGGCAATGACCGGCGGCAGGCTATTCGAAAACAGATAGGGCCGTGACCGTTGTCGTAACAGCTCGATTAGTTCTTTCCTGCCGGTGGTAAACCCGCCGGCTGCGCCGCCCAGCGCCTTGCCAAGGGTGCTCGTGACAAGATCTACCTGCCCGGCGACTCCGAAATGGTCCGGGGTGCCGCGCCCGCCCTTTCCCAACACTCCGGTGGCATGACTATCGTCGACGACGACCGCGGCATCGTACCGATCGGCCAGTTCCACAATGCGATCCAGCTTTGCCAGATCGCCGTCCATCGAAAACACCCCGTCGGTTACGATCATGCGCACGCGGCTCGCTGCCGACTCCTTCAGGCGTGTTTCCAGTTCGGCCATGTCAGCATGGGCATAACGCAGGCGGGCGGCTTTGCAGAGGCGAATGCCGTCGATGAGGCTTGCGTGGTTCAAGGCGTCGCTGATGATCGTGTCTCGTTCGTCGAGCAGGCTTTCGAACAGTCCGCCGTTGGCGTCGAAACAGGAGCCATAGAGGATGGTATCGGCAGTGCCGAAGAAGGTGCTGATCGCCTGTTCGAGGGTTTTGTGCAGCTGTTGCGTTCCGCAAATGAATCGGACGGAAGCCATCCCATAACCGAACTGACTGAGACCTTCGGCCGCGGCTTGTCTCACGTCCGGATGATTCGCCAGCCCGAGATAGTTGTTCGCACAGAGATTCACCACCTGCCCCTGTGCCACACGAATCTCGGCGCTTTGCGGGCTCAGGATCTTCCGTTCGGTCTTGTAGAGACCGGCTGCACGGATCTCCGCCAGCTGTTGTTCGGCGGCTCTTTGCAACGATGTATACGCCATGAGTGTGTGAGGAGAAACGTTACTCGTGAAACGGGAAACGTACAATCGAGGTCGCCTTCTGCGGATGGCTCTCCCCGTTACGGAAACAGCACCACTTTGCCGCATTGGCCTGATTTGATCAATTCAAATCCTTGAGCGAAGTCCTTGAGCGGGAAGGTATGGGTGAGGACGGGGCGGATATTGAGGCCGGCTTTGAACAGACCGGCCAAGCGATACCAGGTGCTGAATAGGCGACGACCGGTAATGCCATGGACACGGATGCCTTTGAAGATGACCTCGTTGGCGAGGTCGCAGGTGACGGGGCCGGTGGGAATGCCGAACAGCGTCACGCGACCGCCGTTTTTTACCGAGCGAAAGGCGTGGTGCAAGGCCGTGGGATGTCCGGACATTTCCAACGACGCATCGACGCCTTCTCCCCTCGTGATGTCGAGTATTGCCGCAGCGATGGCTTCCGGGCCGTCGGTTTTAGCATTGAAGACGTGATCGGCGCCCATTTGTTTAGCGAGCCCTAATCGATAGTCGCTCACGTCCGTCGCGATAATGGTAGCGGCTCCTGCGGTGCGGGCGACGGCCGCTGCGAACAGGCCGGTCGGGCCGCAGCCGGTGATCAGGACGGTGTGGCCGGTCAAGTCTTCCACGAGGGCGGCGTCTACGGCATTGCCCAAAGGTTCTTGCAGGCAAGCCAGCTCCGGCGGAATGTCCGGAGACGTTTTCCAAAGCACGGTTTCAGGGAGCACGACGTAGTCGGCAAACGAGCCGTCCAGATCGACGCCGAGAATCCGGTAGTTCTTGCACACGTGGGCCTGGCCTGTGCGGCATTGAAAGCAGGCCCCGCAGGTCAGGTGCGATTCGGCTGCGACATAGTCGCCGACGCGCACGAGCGTGACATCCGCCCCGACGGCCACCACTTCGCCGCACATTTCATGTCCGATCGTCCTGGGAGGATGGATGCGGCTGTGAGCCCAGGCATCCCAATTATAGATGTGGGCATCGGTGCCGCAGAGCGATGTGGCTTTGATCCGGATGACAGCTTCAGCAGAGCCTGGTGTGGGATCCTCGCGATCAGTATAGGTCAGTCCCGGTTGAGCGGCGGTCTTCACGAGTGCGCGCATGGGTTCATTATAGCAAGACGGCGGGAAATGCCTAGCCGAAGCAAGAACTTGCACGCCGGGCCGGTTTAGGCGGTCTCTTGCCTGAACGCAGGCACGTTGTTCGGTCGAATGTCGGGGGCAAAATACGGGTTGAACTGGCTAAGGCTCATGAGTAGGATGCGATGATGCGATGCACCTTCGGCAGTGGTCCGGGCTCTGTTCTCAGTATATTCGGGCTCGCGCTAGGCCTTCTGCTCACGGCTGCCATGGCTCCGGCCTGGGCCTCTCCCGCCTCGACGCCGGCGCCCGCGAAGCGGTGGGCGCAATTTGAATTGGTCAGCACGGAGCCGGATGGGTCGGTACAGGCGGGGAAGGATGTCGTGCTCGGCATCACCCTCGGCGGCATACCGACAGGGACCGAGTCTGTCATGGCGATCATCGAGTCCCACGGCTTTCAGAGTCAGACGGTGTCATTGAGCGAAGACGCCACTCCGGCGGTCTTTCAGGGGACGGCGATTCTGGAGCCCAATTCCACATTGAAGAGCCGGACGACCGTGCATCCGAAAGCCGTACGGATCCGCGTGTCGTTTGCCCGTGCAAAAATCACCGGGCTCGAAGAGTTTCTCAAGCGCGATGTCTATGTCACGCTCGGCGACCGGCCGGTTGAAGAGCCTGACACCGAGGTACTTCCCGGCCCGCCTGCCGAGAGTCCTGAAGCCGATGCCGAGGCGGTACAAAAGGCGACGGAGCAGGTGCTGGCGGTGAACGCGACTATTGCCGAGGAAGACCTGTTGCCCTTGCCGCCGCCTGCAGAATCCAAGGCCTATTGGAAGCAGGTAAGCGACCTTATCAGCCGGAACTGGAGCCGGCAGATACGCTCCATCCGCCGGGCTCCCAGCAGTGAGACCGTACGTGTTCAATTCAAGATGTATGCAAGCGGTGTGGCGCAGTTGATCCAGTTGGAGAAAGGCTCGGGAGCGCGGGATGTCAACGACGCCGGGCTGCAAACGATCATTCACGCCCACCCGTTCCCTCCGATTCCGCCGGATATCAGTAGTGATGTTGTTGATGTGCATGTGCGCATGCGAACGGGGGCGAAAGTCGCGACCCGCGATGTGCAAATGACGGTGGAGAAAAAACCGTCCAAACCCGCCGCGCCCCCCGCATCGAAGGAAAGCCCCGCGGCAAGCGGCTCTACCAAGGAGTAGGTATGACGAATCGGATCGGTCGTGCAATGGCGATGTGGTGCGTCGGAGCAACGGCGCTATTGGGCGCGACGGTCGGATACGCGGAGACGGCGCGATACGATGTGGATCTTGATCACTCGATCGTGGAGTTCAAGGTCGCTCATATGGTGATTTCGAAAACCACCGGACATTTCAAGGACTACACCGGATTTATCGAAATGGACCCCGAGGCAGGAATGGTCAAGGCCCTTGAAGCCACGATCAAGACGGCCTCGGTCACGACCAACCATGAGAAACGCGACGCGCATCTGCGCAATCCCGATTTCTTCGATGTCGAGAAGTATCCAACGATGACCTACAAGATGAAAAGCTACAAGAAGACGGGTGACGGCTATACCGCCGTCGGTGATCTGACTCTGCATGGCGTGACGAAAGAGGTCACGTTGACGGGCAATTTTAACGGCGTCACCAAGGATCCATGGGGAAACACCCGTGCGGGGTTTACGGCCGAAGGCAAGGTGAACCGGAAAGACTTCGGCATGGTGTGGAACAAAGCCCTTGATAGCGGAGGGCTGGTAGTCGGGGACGAGGTCTTCATCAAGCTGGACATCGAGTGTATTAAGGCCAAATCGTAAGTCGAACACCCCTCTCTCAGAGGCCGCACGCCTGCCCGATTACCATGCCGGGCAGGCCGATCCAGCCGCGGCGCATGCAGTGAGGCCTCTCCGAATTAGAGCTGCGGGCCACCCTATTCCTGATGCCGGTTGGAACCGACGCAGCAGTTGGTGGAGGAGTGAGGAGGGAGTCCTCGGGCATCCGCTTCGTGGGTGCCGGTCCTTTGCCGGCTTCAGGCGGCTCGGGGCTCTACGTCGATGGGTGGTGGGAGTGATGGATCAGCAAGGACAATTCGGAGGCCGAGAGTAGGAGCATCGTCATGCGTCGCAAGCGGGCTGGAAAAATCGGATCGGGCGTCGGTAGGATACGCGGGGTGCGGATGGGAGGGTTGGCGACATTGCTAGCGGTGATCTGGAGCCTGCTTGCTGCGGAGGCCGGGGCACTGGAGTTTACGGCCGACCAGATCACGAAGATCAATGGTCGAACCCAAAAAGCCAACATCTTCTATCGTGACACTATGTGGCGGATCGAACATCACACGATGGGGCCCGTCAACATCAGCATCGTGCGCAAGGATAAGAAGGTCGTGTGGCTGTTGTTATCGCGCATGAAGCATTTTAAAACGGTGCCGTACCAGGCGGAGCAGGATCTGAAAGTGACGGAGCGGCTTGAGGGGGAAGTGTCGCGCGAGGAGATCGGCACGGAAACGCGCGAAGGGCATCCAACCACGCTCTACGAAGTCACGGTGAAGGAAGGCGAGCGGACGGAAGTCTACTATCAATGGCTTGCAACCGACATCCGTTTTCCGATGAAGCTGGCCAAAAAAGACGGGAGCTGGATCGTCGAGTACCAACACGTGAAAATCAGGCCGCTGATCGATTATCTGTTCCAGTTGCCGCTCAATTTCGAGCCATTAGAAGAATTCGATCACCAGCCGGCTGCTGCAGAACCCAGTCAGCAGCCGATGTGAGCGGTGGTCGGGAAATAAAGGAGTAGCATTGTGCGTAAGGCCGGAATGACTGTATGGGCTTTGAGTGTGGCCATATTAGGAGTGAGTGGTTCCCTCTATGCGTTGGATGTTGCCGATGTCGTTCGTGAATGGACGCCGGAAGGCAAGAAGCTGGCGATGGAGCGCGCCAAGTTGCCGGCGCATGACGAGATGGTCCGTATCCCGGCGGGCGAGTTCCTCATGGGAAGCGATAAAAAGGTCGACAAAAATTCCTATCTGGTGGAATTCCCTCAGCGGAAGATCTATCTCGACACGTACGAAATCGATAAGCACGAAGTCACGACCGTGCAATTCTTGAAATTTGTCCTGGCATCAAACCGCGACCCCTTGATCGATTGGCAGTATGACGGTGGGAATTTCCAGGACACAATGGTCAGCCATCCGGTTATGCATGTGTCCTGGTTCGACGCCGAGGCCTATTGCAAATGGGCGGGGAAACGGTTGCCGACGGAGGCGGAATGGGAAAAGGCCGCGCGTGGTGAGGATGGGCGCATCTATCCCTGGGGCAATCAAATGGCGGGACTTTCCAGGGCGAATTTTGGCCGTACAGGTCTGTCGGGGCCGGTACGCGACCGACCGGAGCGGCTGCTGCTCTATCCACCCATTATTTCTGTCGACAAATATGACAATGCCGCCAGCCCCTTTGGCGTGCTTCAGATGGCCGGCAACGTGGCGGAATGGGTTAACGACTGGTATGACCCGAAGTACTACACCACCGGGCCGGTTAAGAATCCGAAAGGTCCGGAGACGGGTAGCCAGCGGAGCTTTCGCGGTGGAGGCTGGATCGACAGCACTCCCAGTGTGCGGGTGGCGCAACGGAACGGGACTGATCCCAACACCAAAATGAACTGGATGGGCTTCCGTTGCGCGCGGGACGTGAACGAAGGGTCGGGAGCGCAACCGGCTGAAGCAAAATAGCCGAGGCGGTGACCATGAACCGAGGATAGGCGCTAATCGAATCAGTGAATAGACGGAAGGTACTTGCTAGGGCCCTCAGCGGGATGGTCAAGACAGATACTACATGGATTGAGGGTGCCGGCCGGAAGTTATTTTTGATAGAAGATGAGAAGACAACGCCACAGTATGGGGCGGCAGAACCTTATGTGTGTGGCCCTCTCTTGTTCAGCAATATGGCGTGAGCCTGTTCGCTGCATTCCTTCACCAGAATCCCCATCTTTCCGTGGGAAGGTTCGAAATCCACGGTCAGGCCGTGACTGCGGAGGCGTTCGCTGGCCGTGGGCCCGATGGAGGCGACCACCAGCTTCGTGCAAGCTTCCCTGAGCTGCGCCGTCGTTCCCTCCTGATGCGACACTTCCATCACATGATCGATCTGGGCCGCATTCGTTACGAGCATGACGTGGACATGCCCCGTAACAATCTCACTTAAGACCTGCTTTAAGGGAGCGGTATCTTCCGGGAGTGCCCATCGATAAACCGGCACCGCGATCACAGTGGCTCCGCGTTGCTTCAACGCCTCCAGCAAGTCGCGGTTTGGGAGTCCGTATTCTTGCACCGCCATGCGTAAGCCATTGAGAGGGTGATGGGCGTCCAGTGTTGAGATGACGTCGATCCAGGTGTTGGGCTCCGGGACCGTCAAGGTCGGCTGAAGTCCCAACGCTTTGAGCGCGGCGACCGGTTTGGGACCTCGCGCAATAAGCACTGTATTCTTCAGGGCATCTGCGATCGTGCTTTTAGAATGACGGCTGTGCAGAACTTCAAACAACGTGGTGGTGCCGGCTCCGGTCAACAGGATCAGCACATCGAGGCCTTCGGTCAGCAGGTTTTCACCGAACCGGAGAGCGGAGGAATTGTCTTCCAGCGGAATTTCACGTAAGGCCGGCGCCACCAGCGGTGTGCCGCCGTGGCGCTGAATCAGCCTCGTCATTTCCGCCGCCATGCGCGATTCAAACGCGGCGACGGTTAATCCGTTAAACCCTGCCCCGGCCATCATGCTCCGTGATTCAACCGCCGGCTAACAAGCCGACTGAGTTACCTGGCGTCCGCTGCGCATCGAAATCCGGTCGATTCATTTCTCATGCTCGGGTCGCTGTCCACTCGGGTGAAGATACGGACTGTGGGCGTCTCATTCTGCCAGCCGGCTCCTCGAATGACCTTCTTCTCGCCGCTGGCCGGGCCCGGAGGATTCTTGTCGGGGCTCTTTTCATAGTATCTCGCATCATACCAGTCGTTGACCCACTCCCAGACATTACCGGCCATGTCATAGACACCGTAAGGACTCTTCCCCGTCTCGTAGCTACCTACCGGCATCAGCGTCTTTTCGCCGATCCACTTCTGGTTGAAGTTGAGGTGTTTATCGGTGGGCTCCACATTGCCCCAGGGAAAGCGCCAGTCGTTATTGCCCTTGGCGGCCTTCTCCCATTCGGCTTCGCGCGGCAGCCGCCGGCCGGCCCATTTGCAGTAGGCATCGGCATCGGCCCAATCGACATTGATCACCGGACGGTCGGCGAGGGATGCGGGTATGCCCATCCCTTCCCAGAGGTTGCGGGTGGGGTTCTTCGGATTCTGAGGAACACGGTGGTTTGTGGCTTTCACGAATTCCAGATAGCGCCCGTTCGTCACTTCATACTTGTCGATATAGAAGGCGGTGATCTCGATGACGTGGCGGGGGTATTCATCGCGTCCGCCGTCGCGGTCTCCGGTCGGCACGCCCATGGGGTACGAGCCTGCCGGAATCAGGACCAACGGCGCGCCATCCTTCCCTGTGATCTCTTTGGGGAGAGCCGCCTGTTCCGCGGCGAATGCGTGTGAATTCACAACGTTCAGTCCGATGAGCGCCACCACTATTGCGAGGACGGATCGTGCCACCATAACTCAACACTCCTTTGGTTCGAGAAAGTCGATGGCAGATCGTACCACAGCGGCCGAGAATTCAGACACGGTTTGGAGAGAGAATATGCGCGCCAGGGGGCTGATGGCGCAGAATCAGGATTGACGGGGTGACAAGCCCCCACCTACTATACGGCCAAGGAGATTCCACGTGCCGACCCATCGAGGCTTACGACATCTGGCCCTGCGTGTGACCGATCTCGCGCGATCGCGCGCCTTCTATGAGCGGTTCTTGGCCATGAAGGTCGTGTGGGAGCCCGATCCGGATAATGTGTATTTCAGCTCGGGTTCCGACAACCTGGCCTTGCACCGGATTGCGCCTGCCGAGTTGGCTCAGTATCAGCCGTTGCGCGGACAGTTGCTCGATCACGTCGGTGTGATCATGGAAAGCCCGGCGCATGTGGATGATCTGTTCCGGGACGTTCAACAGGACGGGGCACGCTACGGCGCCACCATCGCCAAACCACCCAAGCAACATCGCGACGGCAGCTACTCCTTCTACTTTGCCGACCCGGATGGCAACGTTATCCAGGCCCTATATGAACCGACCATCAGCCGCATGGAATTCCGGCTTCCCGCCTGACGAACATGGGTATGTGGGACACATTGCCGCGCGATCAGTATGTCGGATTAGCCCCCTGGGTATGGGTGCAGCTTGAGAGCAATCAGACGCCGGGGCCGTTTCCGTTCATCGGCGGGGTCGCCCCGGAGGTGGTGGCGAGTTTGCACGAAGCTCACAGCCTCTTTCTTGCCTGTGTCGAAACTGCCATCAGCGATGTGTTCTCCCGCCGCGCGACACTCGGCGACCCTCAGACCAGGGTGCGACTGGAAGACGCCTATGCCGAGTTGGTCAATTCCAGGCAACAGCTGAGTCAGCACATCACGGCTCGGCGACAGCCGGATGGGCAGTTTCACTGGTCACATCCCTTCGATGCGACGAAGTCCGCCACCGTGGTCAACACCGGCCTGCGAATCTTCAATGCCGTAAAACGCCAGGCGATTCCTCTGCCGTTCGAGCGTCCCATGGGACCGTTGGCAGGAAAACTGCTGGGGATGTTGGATGGCACGCAGCAGGCCGGGGCGATTCAGACGATCGTGGCGACGGCCGGTCGGGACGGCGAGCGGCTGTTGACCAAGTTGATGGAACTGTTGGTCCAATACGAATGCCTCACGACGACGGCGCACGCATCGATTCGAGAGCAGTGGTTGGCCAATACCAGGGATCGGGACACGATTCATTTGGGCCATGCCGCATTGATGTACCGGCAGCAGGACCGGTTTTTGTGGTTTGACCCCTGGCTGTTGCCCTGGTTTGCAGAGTCGAATGTGCCCAGCCTCTGGGTCTCGATGTTGCCGAAACCGGCCGCGATTTGTTTGACCCATGACCACGATGACCACGTTGACCCTAGAACCCTGCTGCATGTGTCGAAAGACGTGCCGATCGTGATTCCCAGCCGGCGCAATAGGAAGAAGTTTTTCTACGACTACCTGCCGCTGCTCCGTGAGTTGGGATTCAACCATATCGTCGAACTGGCGCACGGGGAGACCTGGAACTTCGACGGGGGCGCCGTGGTCTCCGTCCCGTTTTACGGCGAAGATCCTTGCGACTTGGAGATGCCGAGAAACTGCTACCTGGTGACCGATCGCGGGCAGAATGTGCTGGTGCATGCGGATAGCGGTCCGACCAACAGCGGCCGGTCGGCCATCAAGGAAGGGGTGATACAGCAGCTCGTCCAGAAATATGGTCCCATCTCGCTGGTATTGGCGTCGCAACAGCAGCTGCAGGAAATCCGGAGTTATGCCGCCCATGCGCCGTTGTCCCACCCGGGTCTTTGGCTCGAAGTCGGGGAGAACGGGTACCTTACGAACGGGTACCTGGATGAACTCTGCGCCGCCGCCCGGGCGAGGCTGTTTGTGTCCTATGCCACCGGCGGCGCCGACTGGTACCCCGATCACTTGTCATTTATGTTCAGCCAGCGGAATCCGGCGCGCACCGCACTCCTCACGGCGAACTGGGAACAGCCGGAAAAGCTGAAAGATCTTCTCGGGATGCGAGGGTGCGGGTATCATCGCGCTCATGCGTTGGATCTGTTTCGGAGCGGCGCTGACGGCACGGCGCAGATCTCATCCGCGTCCCAGGCCCTGGCGCCGATGGCGCTCTATCGACTGGATCACGGTGAACCCTCGTTCATGAAGCGTGGTGGACGCTAGTCAGTTAGCCAGAAGGGAGCGATATGGGGTCTGGGAAAGGATTAGTGCTCGTTACCGGCGCCGCCGGATTTATCGGGTCTCATGTGAGCAGGCGATTGCTTGATCGCGGTGACACGGTGCTCGGGTTGGACAATTTGAATGACTACTACGACGTCCGCCTCAAAGAATCGCGGCTCGCCCGCCTGAGTGCTCACCCCCAATTTCAATTCGTCAAACTGGATGTGTCCGATCGTGCGGGCACGACGGCGCTCTTCGAGCAGCATCCCATCCGGCGCGTGGTGCATTTGGCGGCGCAGGCCGGGGTCCGGTACTCCTTGGTCAATCCGCACGCCTACACCGCCAGCAATATCGACGGCTTCCTGAATATTCTTGAAGGGTGCCGGTATCACAAGGTCGAGCACTTGGTCTATGCCTCCACAAGTTCGGTGTACGGCGGCCACACGAAGATGCCCTTCTCGGTGCACGACAATGTCGATCATCCTGTGTCGCTCTACGCCGCGACCAAGAAGGCGAACGAGCTCATGGCGCATTGTTATGCGCACCTGTATCGGTTCCCGATTACGGGCTTGCGGTTCTTTACCGTCTACGGGCCCTGGGGCCGTCCGGATATGGCCCTGTTCCTCTTTACGAAGGCGATTCTGGAAGGAAAGCCTATCGACGTGTTCAACCATGGGAAGATGCAGCGTGACTTTACCTACGTCGACGATATCGCCGAAGGAGTATTGCGCACGCTCGATCGGCCCGCACAAGCCGATCCGGCCTGGGCGAGTGACAACCCCGACCCCGGCAGCAGCTCCGCGCCCTATCGACTGTACAACATCGGCAATCACCAGCCGGTCGAGCTGTTGCGTTTTATCGAGGTGCTGGAACAGACGCTGGGCATGAAGGCCCAAAAGAACTTCCTTCCTCTCCAGGCCGGTGACGTGCCTGCGACCTATGCCGATGTCGCGGATCTCATGCGTGATACGGGCTTTACACCCGCGACCTCGATCGAGACCGGCATCGCGCGTTTCGTGGAATGGTATCGGGAGTACTACAAGGTGTGATCTAGTCCAGATCCATCTTCAGGTCCGCGTCGTTCTGACATCTCCACCTCCAGGCCAGCCCGGCAGTTCCAGCACGTCCGATGTCGGTCTCGGTTTCTTCCGAGATACGAACCGGCAAAGCCGCTCGAATTTCTACTCGTCGTCCGCGTGGATAGGCAGCACCGGCAGGCGGTCTGCCGTTCATTGCATCACATCTGGCACAGCCCGCGGGTGTGCAGGCAATATCACATGTTGAAGATCATTCGAGGAAACACCCGTGACTCATGCCGCTGGGAGGAGGTGCTCGCTACACGAGGATAGCCTCTTGTTGCAGACCATTGTTTGGAGTAAATTGGACACAAGCGTCCTGGTTTGTAGGAGCCGCTCAGGTGGACATGAAAATCAATGGAATGGTTCGGTCATTGCTCGCATCGGGGTGGCTGATACTGGGAGGCCAGGGCCTTGCGCCGGCAGAAGCGCCTTCGTCCGAGCCGCCGGTTTGGAGTGAGTTGCGTAGCCACTCATCGCATGTCTTCTCCCAGGCTCCGGCCACGAGCGAGCGGCAATTCGACATGTTTCGGCAGACACCCACATTGAGCGGCCGTGTACAAGTCAGCGAACAGACCCTGATTCCCTATGTGGGGGCCGGATTCGGCGGGGGATACGTGACGGAGCGGGATCGGGCCCTCAGCCCATTGCCGGGATTTCCACAGCAAAACCTCTTGGGCGACTCGTTAGGCATGGGCAAAGGCATGATGCCGAACGAATTTCAAATGGGCATTCGCATACCGTTTTAAGACCCGCGGTTCTGTCCCCCACTCACCTACTTCTCCTGTTTACTTCGCCTAATACAGGCGGCGTTGCAGGTCTGCCGGTTCGATTCCCTCCAAGCTCGGAAGCACCAGGTCGGCATCGATTAGCTGGGATGCCGGGTAGGTCGTCGCAACAGCGAGGACGCGCATGCCTGCCTTCAGGCCTGCCAGAACTCCCGCCCGAGAATCTTCGATCACCAGGCACTCGTTTGCCCTGAGCAACGGTGAACGAGGCTTATGGGCGTTCAGTCGTCTTAGCGTGAACTCATAGATCGCCGGGTCGGGTTTTCCGATGGCGCACTCATCCGCCGACACGATAACCTCAAACGCTTGTTCGATGGTCGTACCGGTGAGCGCCGCAAGGATCTGCTCCCGTCTACCGCCGGATGCCACTGCCAGTCGGTAGGCTCCCGCAGCGCCCCGGACGAACCCGGCAATCCAAGGGAACAATGCCGGTTTGTGCAGGGTGATGTGTTCACGAAACAAGACGGCCTTTCGTTCGATAATCCCGGCGTGAATCGCCAGGTCGCAGCTGCCGTCGCGTCGTTCCAGTAATGTGGTCGTGCAGGTTCGTTCATCCATGCCCATGTAGGTGCCGTAGTATTCCTCCTCGCTCAGGCTGAGTCCCGCTTCGGCCAATGCCTGCTGAAAGCAACGCAGGTGGGGCGTCTCATCGTCGGCGATGACACCGTTGAAGTCGAAAATGATGGCGCGCAGAGCGGCCTCCCCGGTTCCCGTCGTCCCACACTGTTGCGCGCTACTCTAGCGGACCGTCTGCTGTCAGACAAGCGGAACTCCTTGTTCCCGGGAGAGCCCTCCGGTATGCTGCGTGTCGGAATCGTATCAGCGCCCATTCGGATCCACACACCGACTTCCATGACACGATGAGCGACTACGCAGTTCTCGGCGATCTCTTGGTGATCTATGCGGTGTCCACTGCGGTGGTCTTCGTGTTTCATCAATTTCGCCTGCCGTCGATTGCCGGGTTTCTGGTGGCCGGAGCACTGATCGGGCCGCATGGGCTCCATCTGATTCCCGATGTGTCGCAGGTGCAGGTTCTGGCCGAGATCGGAATCGTGTTGCTGCTCTTTACGATCGGGATGGAATTTTCCTCCGCGCACTTCGCCGCTGCCCGGCGCATTCTCATGGTCGCTGCACCGGTTCAAACGGGGGGCGTCCTTGTCCTGGCATTGCTCGGAGCTCTGGCCGTCGGCCTTTCCTATCAACAGGGGATCTTCTGGGGGTTTCTCCTCTCATTAAGCAGCACGGCCATCGTGCTGAAAGCCCTTTCTGAGCAGGGCGAGAGCGATTCGTTTCACGGTCGCGCCACCGTTGCGATTCTGATCTTCCAGGACCTTGCCGTCGTTCCGATGATGCTCGTCACGCCGATCCTGGGCACTCCGAGCGGGAGCGCGATGGGGATGGTATTGATGACTTTGGTCAAGGCGGCGATTGTGGTCGGGTTGATCGTTGCGGCCGCCTGGTATCTCGTGCCGCGGCTTCTGCGCCATATCGTGCGGAGTCGAAGCCGTGAGTTGTTTCTGCTCTCGATCATCGTGCTCTGCCTCGGTATTGCCTGGTTGACGTCCCTGGGCGGGCTCTCCCTCGCTCTGGGCGCGTTTATTGCCGGGCTCGTCATTTCTGAATCGGAATATAGCCATCAAGCGCTGGCCGAAGTCCTGCCGTTTCGCGACAGTTTCAATAGCCTGTTTTTCGTGTCGATCGGCGTCTTGATGGATATTCGGGTGGTGCTGGAGCATCCGTTCATTGTGCTGGGCCTGTTGTTGGCCGTGATTGTCGGAAAACTGGTCACCGGGACTGGGGCGATGGTGGCTGCCGGGGCTCCGCCCAGGTCGTCTGTGCTCGTCGGGGTCGCGCTGGCGCAAGTCGGCGAATTCAGTTTTATCCTGGCGCAACAGGGACAGGATGCCGGGTTGTTCGCCGGGGATCAGTATCAATTATTTCTGGCGGTGTCGGTGCTGACCATGGTGGTGACGCCGTTTTTGATGCAATGGTCGCCTGATCTGGGGCGGCGGATCGAAGCAATGCAACGTGTCCGGGGCTGGATGCCGACCCGCACCGCCGCGCACGTCGAGCAGTCGGAAGGCTCCCAGATCCGGATCAAAGACCATGTCATTATTGTGGGTTATGGACTCAACGGCCGAAACCTCGCCCGCGTGTTAAGCGAAACCGAAATCCCGCATGTGGCTCTCGACCTGGACGGCGAAACGGTGCGGCGCGAGGCGCGTCATGGCGTGCCGATCTACTATGGCGACGGCTCGAATGCCAACGTGCTCCGGCATATGAAAATCGACGATGCCAAAGTGCTGGTCGTGGCCTTGTCCGATCCGTTCACGGCCCGGAGAACGGTGAAGGTGGCCAAGGGATTGAATCCGAAGCTCCACATCGTGGTGCGGACGCGCTATTTGAGAGAGCTGGAAGAATTGCATCAGTTAGGTGCGGACGATGTAGTGCCGGAAGAGTTCGAGACGTCGATCGAAATCTTTGCCCTGGTGCTACGTACCTACAGTCTGCCGCAGGAATTTGTGGCACGAAAAGCGGAGCAAATCAGGCGCGAAGGGTATGCGCTGCTGCGGCGGAGCGAGATGCCGGAGTTGGCCCATCATCTCCGAGGGGGGACATTGACCGACGTCGAGGTGGAAACCTGCCGGATCGACGAGGAGGCCCCGGCCGCTGGAAAGTCGCTGACGGAACTTTCTATCCGCCCTCGGACCGGCGCGTCGGTGATCGCCTGGACTCGCAGCCAAGTCACCCAGTCGAATCCCTCGGAAACGGTACGTCTGCAGGCAGGCGATGTCGTCAC
>JBEIQG010000290.1:0-3512 GCA_040376625.1 Nitrospira sp.
AGCTGGGGCACTGGCCGGCGTGCAACTTCATTGGGTGACCGGTGAGCGGGGAATCATGACTGTCGAGCAGGTGGAAGCCGCCATCAGACCGAACGACGCGCACAGCATCACAACGGCCTTGATCTGCATCGAGAACACGCACAATGCCGGAGGCGGCACGATTTATCCGCTCTCCACAATCGAAAAAATCCGAGCTCTCGCGGTGAGACATGGCATTCCCATGCACCTCGACGGAGCCAGGCTCTTCAATGCCGTTGCCGCCACCACCTTACCTCCAACGGTGTACGCGCAACACTTCGAAACCGTCTCCCTCTGTCTCTCGAAGGGGTTGGGCGCCCCCGTTGGATCGCTGCTGATCTCCAATGACCAGCGACTCATGGATCGCGCACGCCGCTTTCGCCGAATGTATGGAGGCGCAATGCGCCAAGCGGGCATCCTGGCCGCCGCCGGTATCTATGCGCTAGAGCGGCATGTCGCTCGGCTCAAGACCGACCATGAGCATGCGAAAAAACTGGCTCGCCAACTCCAACACATTTCCGCAATCCAGATTGCGCCGCAGCACGTCGAAACCAATATCGTCATCTTCGACATCGTCGACGAACACCGTTCTCCGGCCGAACTCGTCGCCGCGCTCAAAGAGCACGGCGTGCTTATTAACGCCGTTGGAGGACAAAGCTATCGAGCAGTCACCCATCTGCATATCACGGACAAGCAGATCGACGAAGCCGCGGACGTCTTTGCCAACGTCCTCAAACGTTGACACTATATTCCTCCATCCATAGAATGCCGAAGCGACTAGGTCTTTCGCCTGGTGCGGCCCCACGAGGTTGGAGACCAGCGAAAACGAGCGACAGGCCTTACACTAGTCGATTCAGAGGATTTGCACACACGATTCATTATCATGGAATTAGAACACGTCATGGACACACACCACACGACCAGCACTCCCACCCGTGAAGAACTGAACGCCGAGCTACTCGAAGTCCCAGAACCGCCGGAGCAGCCCGAGTTGCCGCCACCCCCTGGATTTGAAGCGAATGTAGAAGTCGCGTTACGGCATATCAAAGGCCGACGGGGCGGTGACCTTGTCGGTGTCATCCTCATCGGGTCGGGAGCTCGGAAGGCTCTCACGCTCCACAGCGATATCGACTTGATCGCCCTCGTTAAGGGAGAGGCCGATAGTCACGAAATCCTTCGTGTCGGCGATCGCCTCGCGGATATTCGCTACCATGGATACCAGTCCGTCGAGGAAGACCTCGCGTACTCACTTCGGCTCCCCTCCCTGCTACGAAAAGGCAGAATTCTCTACGATCACGACGGCATCTGTGTGAAGCTGACTGAAAAGATCCACCACCGCTTTCGCCAAGGTCCGCCGCCAGCATCGATCAATGAACAGATTCGACTGAAGGCCGAATGCTACCATCTGTTGGGGAAAGCACAGGATCTCGTAGAGAAACCAGGAACAGCCCACTACCTATTGACGCTGTTTTACGAGGATTGCATCTCCGCATTCTTTCGTTTGAGAGGGTTTTGGTTGGTCGCTCCAGTAGATGTTCATCGGTTTATGTTTTCACGCGAACCGGCCCTTGCGGACCTCGCTGGACAGTTCCTCACAGCCACCACCCTCACCGAGCGGCTCAACTTTGGCCGGCAATTTGCCGATCTCCTCTTTAAGGATGTCCCGAATCCTGCTCGCATCGACTGACGAGAGCAGTGCATTCAACCGGTTGCCTCCGCGTTGGGAACGTGTTTCGCGCACAACGTGAGAGGGACCGTACCTGCCTGCAAATCGATCGACGGACGCCGCATTGGCTGTGACCGGCGACAAACCAAGGAGCGCTCTTATGGAACTGGGATTTATCGGACTCGGTAAGATGGGGATGAACATGGTGACGCGCCTTCGGCGCGACCAACACCGCGTCGTAGTCTACGACCGCTCGAGCGACTTGATCAAACAGACCGAGGGCCAGGGCGCTGTTGGTTCCTCATCCCTTGCTGATCTTGTCAGTAAGCTCAGCGCCCCGCGTGCTGTCTGGGTAATGGTGCCTTCCGGATCCCCCACCGAAGAAACTATCCAGGCTGTGGCTGCATTGTTGCAACCAGGTGACACCATCGTGGACGGTGGAAATACCAGGTTTCACGACGATGTGCGGCGGGCTTCCGAGCTCAAGAAAAAAGGCATTCACTACGTTGACGCGGGAACCAGTGGAGGGATCTGGGGACTGCAAGTCGGCTATTGTCTCATGGTCGGCGGAGAAGACGCAGCCGTCAAACGGCTTGAGCCGGTGTTCAAGACCCTGGCGCCTGAAAACGGCTGGGCTCACGTCGGTGCGGCCGGTGCCGGGCACTATGTGAAGATGGTGCACAACGGCATTGAGTACAGCATGATGCAAGGCTACGCCGAAGGATTTGAGTTGATGTCGAAGAGCGAATACAAGCTGGACTTGGCGCGCGTGGCCGATCTCTGGATGCACGGGAGTGTCGTCCGATCCTGGTTGTTGGAACTGGCTGCGGGCGCGCTCAAGGACGATCAAAAGCTGGAAAAACTGAAGGGGTACGTGCAAGATTCCGGCGAAGGCCGCTGGATGATCGCCGATGCTATCGAGAAGGACGTGCCGGTGCCCACCCTCACAACAGCGCTCTTTACGCGGTTTCGCTCACGGCAGGACGAATCGTTTGCTGAAAAGATGCTGGCAGCCCTGCGAAATGCCTTTGGTGGCCACTCGGTCCGACGGTAACTGCCTGGCATCTTGAGTAGGCTATTGAAAACACTTCGACCTGGCAGCAAGACAGATTGCACGCAGGATAGTCAAAAAGGCCGTCCAGCAAGGCGGCAGCGAGCGAAGAGGTGAGGCATACCCCGTCCCGTATGTTGAACCTCTGAGCGACGCGAGAACGAAGCTGGCGGACTTTTTCAACATCCTGCTAAGGAGATCCTGATGACTCAAACGAATGGTCAACGAATCGATATCCACCCCGCACAGGAACCACTGCCGCCGGTCGAGCCCTGTACTCTGGTCATTTTTGGGGGTTCAGGCGACTTGGCTCGTCGGCGTTTGATCCCCGCAGTCTACAACCTGCTTCTCGATGGATTGTTGCCGTCAAACTATGTCGTGATCGGCCTGGGCCGCACCCCCATGAGCGATCAAGAGTTCCGAGCCAGCGTCCGCGATGGCGTCGTCAAACATTCCCGACAGGCTCTCATCGAAGATACGTGGAATGCCTTTTCCCAACACCTGTTTTACTTGGCGGGAGGAAACGACGACGCGCAGACCTATGTGCGCCTGAAGGAACGGGCCGAAGAACTCGAGCGTAGATTCCAACTGCCTGGGAACCGCATTTTCTACCTCAGCATTCCCCCCAGTTCCTTTACTGATGTCTGTGAGGGATTGTCCCGTTCTGGACTGGCAGGAACTCCTGGAACTCGTTCGCCCTATACACGCATCATCGTGGAAAAACCGGTTGGGCGCGATCTGGCCTCCGCACAGGCCATCAACGAGGTCACAGGCCGC
>JBEIQG010000228.1:0-5686 GCA_040376625.1 Nitrospira sp.
TGATTCCTAGCCGTCTTCGTAAGCTCGTCCCGATGGATGAAGATCAGGAAATCTTCCTCGTGGGCATGTATCACCGTCTTGAAGTCTGGGGTCCGTCGGAGTGGCGACGGTATCTCACTAGGACAGAGGATCGGTACGAGCAGGATATGGCCAAGATCCAAAATCTTCTCTAGGCTATAGGCAGGCCCTTGCGCCGCGTGTCCCGCCCCCGACAGTCCCCCTTCCCGATTAGGACGACCTCCTTCAGACCCCCGGGTCAGAAGGCAGCGTTTCCTGCGCAGGAACCGGTTCCGCCACGCACGGCCATTCGCACGCGTCCTCAGGCAATGGGCACCACGCCCGTCCAACAGTCCCTTCGAGTGACGGCGGATTCCATTGCACTGACGTTACCCGTCCCGCCCAGCGTCAATCACCAATATGCCACGGCCAATGGGCGCCGCCTGCTCTCCGCCAAAGGCCGTGCGTTCAAGGAATTGGTCGGGCAACAAATTCTGGTTGCGCTTGCCCAATCGCCTCATCGTGCTACTCTAAGACGAACCTTGAGCCAGGCGAGCCTCTCGTTATCCATCCAATTTTTCTTCGCCTCGGCCATGCGTCGAGATACCGATGGAGGACTCAAGATTGCACAAGACGCATTATGTGAGGGCTTGGGACTGAACGACAATCGGGTGGTCGAAACTCACCTCTACAAGTATCAGGATCGCGACAACCCTCGCATGGAAATACTGTTGTCGGCGGTGTCACCTGCGGCACCCGACTCCGCTTGTCCTACCTCGCTCGAGGTCCCGCTTGTGGTGAATCCGGACCATCGATCCGACAGCCGGCGGGACCGATAACACGGAACGAGGAGATTGCGAAGAGCGGTTCCCCTTCAATGCTCATACGTTATGGCATACCGACCCATCACCATTGATGCCCTACAAATCGGGATGCACGTCGCCAAGCTGGATGTGCCCTGGTTCCGTTCACCCTTCATGCGGCACTCGTTCCTGATCCGGACCGACGAACAGATCCAGAAATTACGACGCGCGGGAGTCACGCACCTTTCCATCGACCCCGCCAAGGGACTGGATCTCCCGGGAACGCCCGCTTCGACTCCGGACGAATCGAATGTCGCGGTGCAGCCCTCGCCAGCACCTGCCCCGACCAGACCGAAAGTGCGCTCTCTCGCCACGATGGCGCAGGAGCTGCTCGCGGCGAGAACGGCCCGTGCCCAACTCGAAGCGTCGGTCCAGACCACCTTCTCACGCATTGCAAAAACGGGCATCGTGGACCCGGAAGAAGCCACACATACCGTGCACGCGATCAGCGCGGTCGCTCAAGCGCTCAATACTCATGCCCTCTTCATGGCCCTCAGCCAGGGACGTGAGGGCCCTGCTCCACTGAGCCAGCACGCCCTCGCGACCTGCAGCTTCTCGATGATTCTGGCCCACGCGGCAGACTACAACCTTTTGGCGATCCAGGAGTTAGCCACCGGCGCGCTGCTGCACGACATCGGACTCATGCAGGTCCCGCCGCACATTCTTCAACGGATTCATGATACCTCCACCACCCTCCAGGAACCGAACCGGCGGACCTATGAAGCCCACGCGCGCGGAGGCGCGATTCTCCTCGAACGCCGGGGCGGCTTCTCACCGGCAGTGGAACAGATTGTGGCGGAGCATCATGCCTATTTGAACGGAAGCGGCTTTCCCGCAGAAACCGGCGTTGCGTTCACGTCCGACATGACACGGATCGTGATGGTTACCGATCGCTACGACGAATTGCTGACAGGATTCGGCGGCGCCTCGCCGCTCACCCCGCACCAGTCATTGCAACGTCTCTATCAGGAAGGCCAGGAAGGTAGATACGAAAACCGGCTGATCTCGCTCTTCGTTAAAGTGATGGGGATCTATCCGGTATATAGCTATGTCTCTCTGACCACCGGCGAGCGAGCCATCGTATCTGTCATCAATTCAGGCAAGCTGCACCAGCCCATCGTGACCATCACCCACGATCCCTCCGGACAACCCTACATCGTCCCGCTCGTCATCGATCTTGCCAACCAGGACTCGGATGCTCCGCCCCGCGGAATCCGCTCCGTGCTGGGTACCATCCCCACGGAATTCGAGCGGTCTTTTCACTGATACAGAGATACCCGACCTGCCCCAATCGAACCTCATCGCGACCATCCAACGGGCGACTCCCGACGATTCGGTCCGGAGGGTTATTCGTAGCGCAGCGCTTCGATCGGATTGAGACGCGCGGCTTTATTGGCGGGGTAGAGCCCGAAAAACAGTCCGACGGCGAGTGAGAAGATAAATGCGATGGCAATGGCATCGAACGAGATGATGGTCGGCCATCCCGCGATCACCGTCGTGAGTCGTGCCCCGACAATGCCGGCCACCACGCCGATCACACCGCCGACCAGACTCAACGTGACTGCCTCGATCAGAAACTGCATGAGAATGTGCAGTCGCTTGGCCCCCACCGCCATGCGGACTCCAATCTCCCTTGTCCGTTCCGTCACCGACACCAGCAGGATGTTCATGATGCCGATCCCGCCGACGAGCAGCGACACCGATGCGATGGCAAACAGCATGACCGTCAACGTCTGGCTCGTACTCTCCTGCACCTTTCCGATATCAACCTGCGTCCGGATGGTGAAGTCATCCGCCTGGTCGACCTGGAGACGATGGCGCGCCCGCAACACTTCCCGGATTTGCTCAACAGCCTCGGGCAAATCCGCAGTCTGCTCCGTCGATGCAAACAACGCCCCGACCGATCCCAAGAACTGACTGCCGAACACCTTCCGCTCCGCAGTGGTGAAGGGGATGAAAATCACATCATCCTGATCCGAACCCTGAGCCGATTGCCCCTTTGGAGCCAGTACGCCGACCACCTGAAACGGCACACTCTTGATGCGAATCGTTGCACCGATCGCCTCCTCACCGGGATCGAACAGATTTTCAAGCGTGGTCTGGCCGATCAGCGCCACCCGGGCTGCACTCTCCAAGTCGGTATGCGTGAACGGTCCTCCGCTGGTGAACGACCAATCCCGAATCGTCAGATAGCTCGGAGAGATTCCGTTGACCGGTCCGTTCCAATTGCGGTTGCCGTTGACGATCTGCATCACATCCCGCTTGGCCCAGCCGGTGTCGGACAACAGGGGACTTCGCTTTTTCAAATCGAGTGCGTCTCCAACGGTCAACGTCACGGCCCCGCCCTGCCCGCCCCGCACACCGCCGACAGTGGTAGCGCCCGGCATGATAATGATTACGTTGGTCCCCATGCTGGCTACCTGCGCCTGCACGGCTGCACGGGCTCCCTGCCCGATACTCACCATCGCGATCACCGCTCCCACGCCAATGACGATGCCGAGCATGGTCAGGCCGGCACGAAGCCGGTTCCGGCTGAGAATGCGCAATGCGGTCATCACAGTGAGAAGGATAAAAGCCGGCATGGGCGTTTTACGGCACGACGGTCGGATGCGGAACCCGCCGCACATCCTGCACGATCTGCCCGTCTTTCATGACGAGTTCTCTCGAGGCGTACGAGGCGATGTCGGGTTCATGGGTCACGAGGATGATCGTGATGCCGTCCTCCCGATTGAGCTGCTCGAGAATGCTCATGATTTCCCGACTCGATGCAGTATCGAGGTTGCCCGTCGGTTCGTCGGCAAAGAGAATCGAAGGCGCTCCAACTAGGGCCCGCGCAATGGCCACGCGCTGCTGCTGGCCTCCCGAGAGCTGAGTGGGATAATGCTGCTCCCGACCGGTTAACCCGACACGCTGGAGCGCCGCGGCAGCCTGTTTTCTCTGCTCCTTGATCGAGAGTCCCCGGTAAAACAACGGCAGCTGAGCGTTTTCCAGAGCGCTGGTTCTCGGGATCAGATTGAAACTCTGGAACACGAAGCCGATCTGCCGATTGCGCAAATCCGCCAAGTGATCCGGTTTCGCGGCTCCCACATCCATGCCATTCAGTTCATATCGACCACGCGTGGGTTGGTCCAGACAGCCGAGAATATTCATCAAGGTCGACTTGCCCGATCCGGACGTCCCCATGACCGCCACAAACTCACCGCGATCGATGGTGAGGTTAATGCCCCGTAGCGCCTGCACCTCAACATCGCCGACACGATAAATCTTCCAGAGGTCTTCGCAGACGATCAACGAGGCCATGCACCTTCCCTTAGAGTCCGCGATCTCGCCGGGAACCGCGCTGTTGCCCGGATCCGAATCCCGGCGGCAGGTCACCGCTCTTGCGATCCCCACGCGGAGATTCGATTCCGACGATGACCTCATCCCCCTCACTGATCGAAGCCGAACTGACTTCGGCGTAGGCCCCGTCGGAAATACCCATCTCAACGGGGACTCGCTCTAACGTATCCTCGGCGGCCTGCTTCCAGATAGCCAACTGGCGGGTTGCCGGCTCGGATGTCGCGCCTCCAGCCAGACGCCCTCCGCCCTCCCCCTTGGAGGGTTTTCTCGAGAGCGTTTCATCCCGTACCGTCTTCGGCGGGGTAAAACGCAGAGCGGCATTCGGCACCTTGAGAATGTTCTCTTTCATTGCCACCACAATGGAGACGTTCGCCGTCATGCCCGGCTTCAGGCGAAAGTTCGGATTCTCGAATTCGACCACGACATCGTAGGTCACCACATTCTGGACGTTGATCGGCGCATTTCTCACCTGGCGCACACGACCCAGAAACCTCTCTCCCGGATAGGCATCCACGGTGAACGAGGCCGGTTTTCCCTCGGCAATTCCCCCGATATCGGCCTCACTGACGTTGGTATCGACCTGCATCTTCGTGACATCTTCGGCAATCAAAAACAGCATGGGGATAGTAAAACTGGCCGCGATGCGCTGCCCCACCTCCACGAGGCGCGAAATCACCACCCCGTCGACCGGTGAACGGATCACCGTGTACTTCAAATCCAATTCGGCCGCCTGCAACATCGCTTCCGCCTGCTTGACGGCAGCTTCCGTGACTTTTAGCTGCGCCATCGCGCCTTCGGAGGCGGTCAACGCAACGTCCACTTCGTTCTGCGAGATGAATTGTTGGCCGATCAGCGATTTAGCCCGATCCAGTTCCCGTCGCCGTTGAGCCAGATCGATCCGCGCTTTATCATACGCCGCCTTGGCATTCGCCAGGCTCGCAACTGCCTGATCGCGTCTGGCCTGGTACGGGAACGGATCGATACGAGCCACCACCTGATTCGCCGTGACCTTGGAATTAAAATCGGCATGGAGGCTCTCGATCATGCCCGACACCTGACTGCCGACCTGGATCGTGGTGATAGGGTTGATCGTCCCCGTGGCTGTGACCAGCGAGACGATGGTGCCCCGTTCGATAGGCACGGTACGGTAGCGCACAACCGCCTTCCGCTCGCCGTTAAAAAACACATAGCCGGCGATGGCGAGGCCCAGGGCGAGCACTCCGAGGATGACAGCGATGCGACGCATGGACAGGCCTCTTATTCGACCAACGCGGTCATTCTAGCAGGAAACGATTTTGCGATGCAGCACAGCGACGGGTCTGGCCTGGCCGCATAACACCTTCGCCGAAAGCAGGAAGGCCGTTTGCCTGTGAGGGCAAACGGCCTTCGGAATTCACCTGTCCGCTAGGAGCGGACGTTCATACCACGACTAGGGACTGACCGTGATGCGGTCCTTGATATCGTCGAAGATGTCCTTCGGAACTACA
>JBEIQG010000199.1:0-7017 GCA_040376625.1 Nitrospira sp.
CCGTAACTCCGATTGCCGCAAAGAGGACGGCCGCAACCAAGAGAAACTCCATAGGCATTGAGCAAGTCTATCCGCTTTCCCTCTGTTGGCAAGATAGTGACGGTCTGCGAAAGATTAAAGTGCCTTCACAATTACCCCCGGCCTGACGAACGATTCGGCGTCCATCAAGCATCCATCGTTACGGTGAAACATCAGGTAGAGGTGAAGTCGAAATCGGAATCAGCCTGACGAAACGATAAAAAGGCCACACCCTGTATGGGATCCCAACTAGTCAAATGACCAAGCCGGTACTAGGTAGGAACCGAGGTGGATTTGAACCGGGAGCCAGTTACACTCATACGGCTTCCTCCTGCCTGAGTAAGCGAAGGCCTCTCAGCATAGAGCGCATCCTCGGCGAGCGATCCGAATACGTATGTGGCTAGGACCCTCTTCGTCTGGTGATCGCGCTTTCAAGAAGCCCGCCTTTCTCAAGGAGGGATAGTAATCTCCTTCGGCCGGCTCGAGCGAGGGCATGCTGTCCCGGAGTGATATGTTTCATGCCCAAGCAACTGGTCGTCATGCTCGCGCCCCAGTCTGCGACGATGTTATGGGGTTCGTGCTTGGGCCTATCGCACAGTCACACGCCCAACTCGGATATTCGGCGGGCCCGTGCGATTGCAGTGAGTGCATGGAACGATGGCAGTTGTTATTGGGCGGGACCGGTAACCCGGGGAGCGCTGCATGTCTAAGCCGCGCATACTTTTGGCCGACGATCATTCCCTTCTCGAAGGGTTTCGGCGGATTCTTGAAGGGCAATGCGAGCTCGTCGGAATGGTTGAAGATGGGCGTGCGTTTCTTGGGGCCGCGCAGCGAACGTGCCCCGACGTTGCCATTCTGGATATATCGATGCCTTTATTAAACGGCATCGATGTTGCGTGGCAACTCCGAAAGATGCAGCCTTCGATCAAGGTGATTTTTGTGAGCATTCATGCCGATGTCGAGTATGTCCGATCCGCCTTTGAGGCGGGTGCGTCGGGCTATCTGTTGAAACGGTCGGCCGTGGACGAACTGGAACAGGCCATCAAGGTGGTGGGGGCGGGGACGATCTACATTACTCCGCTGATCGCCAAGGATCTCATTGACTCTCTGCTCGCCGGTCAGCGGGGGCAGTCGAGAGGTAAAATGACGCTCACCGTTCGTCAGCGCGAGGTGATGAGCTGGATGGCTGAGGGACGGACAGTGAAGGAGATTGCGATCTTGCTCAAAGTTTCGACGCGGATGGTGGAAATGCACAGAGCCCACGCCATGGATCAACTCGGACTTCGCACCACAGTGGAATTCATCAAATATGCGCTGACACACGGGATCGCGCGACCCTCTTAGGTATCGCCCACGGCCACTCATTCGTCTCCTTCTGACCCTGTTCATCGGTTTCTCCTTCAACTCACAATAGGCAGCTGTCGAGCGGTATTATCAAACCTAGGTCTATGCCTAGCGGCTCGGACAGTCAACGGGCCCAGAGATTGCGAAGTCACCTCCCAGTATGTTTTTGGCATTTTGCGAGTACCTTGCCTGTTCCGGCGAGGGCATGCCGGCAGTATCATCTCACAACGCGAGGGCTACATAGCGTATGATCCAGCCGGTGCTGCCACACCGGCTCCGCGGACACGCTTCTATGCTGATCCCGTTATGAATGGATCCACTGAAAATGAAGGGTCGATGCAATGATGAGAGGTAGCGGGGTCGGCAGGCGAAGATAATGGCGGTTAATGATGCGTGAAGAACCAGTACATTACTGCCCTATTTGTCGGGTTGCTGTGGTGCCCGAACGTCTCTTGATCAGGCCCGACGCTCCCCACCGGCGCGGAGTCCCCGTACGCCCGGAATGGCATTGCAATCAATGTGGGCGGACGTTCGCTCCGGACTATTTCGATACGCCGCCCTAGTCTTGCACCAACAGCCCGCTGGTGCGCTACTTCATCCCTGCCGCGACAGCAGCCGTAGGGAGGAAACCTTCAAGGCCACCAAGATTCCTGTTCGCCTGGCGGTGTTCGTCGGAAATATGGTGCCCTGCCTTGGCATTGGCAACCCATTCAGTTCCGGTGGTCCCTACAGCCTCAATCGCCCATCCGGGGCTGGCCGGGCCCCTACCGCTCATTGCTTACCCATCCACTCCTTCTCCGACATGAGGCTGGGATCGCCCAGGGTTGCAATGATCGGAGCAACTCCTTGGGAGGCACCCTTCTTCGACGCATACACAAAGCAGCTTTGCTCGCCGCGGAGTGTTTCCAGATAAGCAGGTTTGGATGGTGGTGTGTTTCTTTTCTTTCTCGACTTCAATGGCCATACTGTTTCCGCCGGCAGCTGAGCGGCCGCCGACGTGCAGCCGCAGCCGAATCGGCCGAACGCCATGTAGCCCTGGTGGTTCGGCCCTATCACTCTCGACGCGAAGTTTGTACCATGAGCAACAATCCTTGTGGGATCCCATGCCCGGCGTGTCGTTCATTCAGCCCTGGCCCAGCTTTCAATGTCTGTCGATGTGAAACCATCTCATACGCTGGTCGATGTTCCAGGCGGTGAGCCTCTGCTGGGCCACCTGCGTGCGTTCAGGCGGAGACCACTGGAGGCCATGATGCAGTGGTGGCGCCGGCACGGCGATGCGCTACGCTTTCGTCTTGGTCCGAAGACGCTCTACCTCCTCAGCCATCCCGATCTCGCGGAAGAGGTCCTCGTCCATCAGGCCGATCGCTTCGTGAAGGTGTACGAGCCGGATCGTCCCACCGGCCTTGCGTTGGTCTTGGGCAACGGATTGGTGACCAGTTCGGGCGAAGTCTGGAAGCGGCACCGGCGCATTATCCAGCCGGTCTTTCATCGCGCCCGCATGGCTGCGATGGCCGATCGGATGGCGGAGGTGGGCGAGCAGCGGATCGCGGGCTGGACGGTCCATGCGGGACGGCCCGTCGATATCGCCGACGAAATGATGCGGCTGGCTCTCGAAGTGATCTCACAAACGATGTTTCACACGAACGTGGTGGATCATATCGACCACGTCAGTCATGCGTTGCGGGTGAGCCTGAAGTATGCGTTCGATTCGTTCCACAGTCCCCTGCGCTTGCCACTCTGGGTACCGACCGCGCGTAACCGTGAATTTCGTCTTGCTCTACGGTTCATGGACAAGCTGATCTATGGATTGATCGCTGAGCGCCGTCGCACCGGGGCGCAGCAGGGCGATCTTCTCGATCTCCTCCTCAGGGCCCGCGACGAGGATACGGGTGCCGGCCTGAGCGATCAGGAACTGCGGGATGAAGCGCTGACCATCTTCGCGGCTGGACACGAGACCACCGCCAACGCACTCGCCTGGTCCTGGTACTTGCTCGCCACCCATCCGGAGGCAAAGGCGCGTTTTCACGAAGAGGTGGACCGGGTGCTGCAAGGTCGAGCGCCCCAGGCCGACGATCTGCAACAACTCCCGTACACCCGCGCGGTCTTCGATGAAGCGGTTCGTCTATATCCCCCCGTTCCGGCGGTCCAGCGAAAGGCTGCCACCCGCACAAACATCGGTGGGTTGACCCTGCCTGCCGGGGCGCTTGTCCTGGTGGGCATCTATCACCTGCACCGACATCCGGCGTTCTGGCTCGATCCGGAGCGGTTCATGCCGGAGCGATGGCTGGGGGACGAGCGGCCGGTTCCCCGATGCGCCTATCTGCCGTTCGGCGCAGGGCCCCGGGCCTGCGTGGGGACGCACTTCGCGACCGTAGAAGGGCCACTGCTCCTGGCGCTGATCGGCCGCTCCTACGATCTGCACCTTGCGCAGGGAGACGTCCAGCCTGAAATCCTGGTGACCTTGCGTCCGAAACACGGCATCCGCATGACAATCCAGGCACGACATCATCGGGTCTGCTCAGCATAGGGACCGAGGGGATTCATACGGACTGGCTGTCTGTGATTTTTCAAACCATGAGGGACGGAAGGCCGATCTGTCGGCAAGCGTATCTCTTGAGGAATCGGGTCAGTACCCGACCGGGGTCATCAGCCAATTGGTGATGTAGACGTTCTGGACCTGTCCCTTGGGAAGCAATTTGTTGATGGCGCGGCGAATGTCTGCTCGCAAGGCAGGCAGCTGCCCGGCCGCACGCAAATCACCGACGCCATAGGTATGAAGAATTTCCATCACCTGCCGATCGATCGCGTCGTGGCGGGCCCGGATCAATCCAGCGGTCCCTGAGCGATCCAGTTCCAGGGACAAATTTACTTGCACAGAATAGTATCGTTGACCGTCATCGACGGGTGCGACGACGGGGGGCAGGTTGATGGTCACACCGGGTTGCGTCTGTGAAGGATCAGGACGAGTGGTTTGCAACGAGAAGGTGTGCGGCAGGAGTTCCGGGTAGTACGTGCCTGCCAAATACCCCAACAGGAGCAGGATACCGATGCTGAACAGTACGATGAGGCTGACGCGTAATGTCATGCTAAAGCGGATTATTGTGACGTGAAGTGGCGGTTCTGTTGACGAGACTCCGGTGAGGCGATCTCCACCATGAGGCCGTTCTGGATAACAGTAGCATCTCCTTGGAAATTGTCAGCAAGGGACGTCCCGGGTAGGCACTAGGAAACTGCCCAGACTGGCGGTTTGTGATGGTTAGTGCCGTTGGTTGAGGTTCGGATGGATGCCCTGGAGCCTCTGTCAGACTTGTCCTGCGCACGCGAGAATCTCCCGCGTGGCAATCCTGCCGGGGCCCCGGTCATCGAGAGACGGGGCGCGTTCCTGTGCATCTAATGCAGCGGGTGCCGTTCATTGCTGTTGTTCGCTTGTGGCGGCTTGCCCGAAAGGGACGTCCTAGCCATCAACCATGCAGGTTTCGTGTTTCCCCTGCCATCTGCGGCGTGGTGCGTAATGGTGACTGTGGTTGAAAGTTGGAGGGGGAGCGGTCCTGATGAAAAGGTGATTCGCCGTGGCTGATCCTGCGCTGTCATGACTGACGCGTTGGGAAAGAGAGGAAGCGGACTACTGTGAGGTTCGCGCTGGCTTGGATGAAGCGGCGGCGCAGGTGTTTCCAGGGCAGGCATTGTAACGCCCGGTAAGCCACAGTCGGTGTCTGGCAAACCAGGCATAGGCCTTTACAGTAAGCGGATCGATCACAGGAAGCCGACTCATTCGAGCGAGAAATCCCAGGCCGACCGCTTCCCAGATTGCCCGGAAGACCTCGATTCCGGTCATGACTGTGCCGTCCGCCCACTGGGCATGAATGACCGTGCTCAGATCTGCGACAACCAGGCCGGCCGGTGCGGCATCGAAGCCAGCGGGCGAAAAGTCCACCAAAGTGAGGCGTTGTGTCCGGTCGAGACGCTTCATCAGCGCCATTTCACGGGCGCAAATGGGACAGGCTCCGTCATAGAAAACGGTGAGCGGGTAGTTATCCATCTTGACGGTGTCTTCCCCCATCATCCTGGAATGGTGAAACGCCTCGTGAGTTGGTCCAACTTCTCATCCAATTCACCGAAATCTTCCAGGACATGGATGCCGGATTTCGAAAACTGATTGCGCATTGCGAGCGCTCCATGGCCGCCGGCCGTGACCATAGATACGGGTCTCAATTCATCTGAGAGGGTTTGAATCAGTTCCACTGCCTGTGCCTCGGGAAGAGGGCGGGGAAAAGAAAGGATGGTGATATCCGGCTCCACGTTCCGGCAGAGGTTCGCAAGGGCGGAAACGGGGACGTTGGCCCCGAGATAGTAGACACGACAACCGCGCACGCGGCATCGATAGGCGACTGCCAATGCGGCAATGTCGTGTTCCTCGCCGGGTGGGCAGGCCACGATCGCTTTGACGCCGAACTCGGCCACGGGCAGCTGATTCATGGCGGAGAAAATCTTCTGCTGGATTTGCTTCGTCACGTAATGCTCGATGGCTACGTTCACATGGCCTTCATGCCACAGCTCCCCGACCTGCGCTTGAAGCGGCAGTAGGATGCCATGGAGCGCTTCCTCAAATGGAACCACCGCAACCGCGCCGTTTAATCTTCTTTCGAACGTGATGCGGTCGAAGGGGTCCAGTGCCGACAGCAATTCCCGCAAGAGCCTGCTGAACGTATTCTCGACAACGGTTGCGCGCGGTGCGGCCGCTCGCATGCGGACCAGCAATTCTTCCCGCCCCACTCTGGCTAGATCACCAATGGACGCGCCCGCATCCAACTGCCCTTTGAGGTAGCGCAGCAGCGCGACGTCTTCATCGGAATAATTGCGATAACGATTGGCCCCTCGCATTGGTTTAAGGAGGCCAAATCGGCGCTCCCAGACCCTGATTACATCACGACTCAGGCCTGTAAGCTTCGCAACCCTATGAATTCTATGAATATTCATTATTGAACAAAGTATAGATCTGAAGTCCAATGTTTGTCAAATATTTTATTCAATAACTATTGACACATTGGACATATGAGTTTATACATTAGACATACACGCTACAAACATTGAACAAGAATGTGGAGGTGGTCATGGCAACAAGAGGGACGATGAAAGGCATTGAAGGACTGCAGGAGCAGAGTCAGTTCCAAGCCTTGTTGCAGGGCTCGACTTGCGTCCGGTGCAGTGGCCTGATGGTAGCAGAGTTCTGTATGGACCTGCTGAACAGCAATGGTCAGCTGCACTGTCCTGTTGTCCGCTGCGTGCAATGCGGCGACGTCGTCGACCCGGTTATTCAACGGAATCGACGACTCCACCAACACAGACAGGCTAGCAGCAGTGTAGGGCTCCAATCATGAAGCATGATTTGGCGCAATACGCGGCAAACGGCCCATCGCAACTGTCGCCTTTAGCCCCATTCACGCGCCCTCACGCGAATGTGGTGAAGGGCTTGATGTTCATAAGCAGGGGCCAGGCGTTTGAAAATCTAATGTTTCACAAGGTTGGTCCATGGCTTGCTGTGCTGTAGTCGCGGTATCAGCCCTGCGGCGCCAGGCTATCCTGAAGCGATAAGCCGGGGCGCTCTCGTGTCTTTAACCAAGGAGGTTTCTCATGCGGAGTCATGCGGTTCTTCAG
>JBEIQG010000001.1:0-77680 GCA_040376625.1 Nitrospira sp.
CTGCCGGATCGATGACGAGGCTCCGGCGGTGGGAAAGTCGCTGACGGAACTCTCCATTCGCCCACGGACCGGCGCGTCGGTGATTGCCTGGACTCGCAGCCAGGTCACTCAGTCCAATCCATCTGAAACCGTGCGGCTGCAGGCCGGCGATGTCGTCACGCTGCTCGGATCCCGCGACCAGATTCGTCGGGCCATGGCGCTCTTGACTGAGCCCAATCATGGCACGAGTCACCAACTCAAATAGCGCGGTCGGCTAACTTCTCCAGCGAAGCGTCACGCGGTCTTTCAGCGGATGGTCTAAGGGACGTCCGGTTTGGACGGCTGCGAGGTGGGCGGCCTTCAGTTTGTAGTACCACTTGGCGGGCGTATCGGCGTCGTCGATCAGCATGAGCGCCGGTTTGTATTTCAGTCCCACGGCTTGCCGCTCCATCGCCTGCTTGTCCTGCTTCATGAAGATGTTGGCGAAAAAACGGAACAGCGGCTTGGCAAAGGGCAGCCAGGGAAGGATGTTCCAGGCGGCGGCAAAATCGATCCGGCACTGTTGCTCGCCCACGGGCGTGACCGTGGCGCGCGAAGACACGTACATCGAACCACATTGCACGAACTCGAACCGTTGGTTGGGGAGAACAAAGTCGATGGTTGTCGTCAAAGGCCCGCCGTAGAGCCGGTTGAGGAGCCTGTAGGGTCCGCTGTTACTCGACGGCGCATGGGGAATCATGCGAAACCCGTTTGGGATCGGCTCGAAGGTCTTGGCCTTGTCGTGCATGCTGGCTTTGGTCCGCCACCATGAGCTTTGGTGCACAAAGGGACCGTGGGCCGGGTCCATGAGCCCGACGATGCCGTCATCGATCGTGCAGTCCAGAATCGTCGAGATCTGGATCATGCGATAGGGTTGGGACGGCAGCGGGAGACGCGGGAGTTCCGGCACCGGCTGTTTCGGTTGTTGCGGATCCGGGAGAAACACCCAGACATATCCATCCTGATCCTGGCAGGGATAGGACGTGATGCCGATTTTTTCCGGTTGTAGAGGGGATCCTTCCACGAGTGCCGGAATATGGCGGCAGCGGCCGCCCGTGTCGAACTGCCATCCATGATAGGCACATTCGACGCGCTCTCCATCAAAGTGTCCGAATGAGAGCGGCATGCCGCGATGCGGACAGATATCGCGCATCGCCGCCACCTGGCCATGCCGGTCACGGCACACGAGGATCGGTTGTCCTAACATCACGTGGGTTTGCATCCGGCCGACTGCCAGAGCCGAGCTTGTGGTGGCGGGATACCAGAAGCCGAACAGCGGGGCGCTCTTGCTCGGTTTGAGTTCGGTGATGAGGTCTGTGCTCATGAGTGATGTAGTCGCCGGGTTTGTCGCAACGCGTGAGGCAGTTCGTCGCCGAATGGACTATAACGGCGGGCCTGCAACAGGTCAAGCAAGCGGAGGCCTAGGGCAAAGGCAGCAGGCGGGATGATCTGGATGGCCATTTCCCCGCCTTTCGATCGCGGGTTTCTTGACAAAAAAAAGAAGTGGAGACTATAGTCAATTTCAATCGTTTATAGCTCCATTCCTGCTCCGAGAGGCGAGGTACCCCGATGACAACCGCACAAATAGAGCCCAAGGCTGCACTGGCGGAACTCCGCGAGTCGAAGGCGGATCGTGTCACGATCGTGCTTCTCAGCGGAGACCTCGATAAGGCTATGGCTGCTTTCATCATCGCTACCGGCGCGGCGGCGATGGGGATGCAGGTCACGGTGTTCTTTACGTTCTGGGGCCTCAATACCATCCGTAAGAAAGGCGCGAGCAGCTCCGCGACTGACTGGCTGCGTCGTATGTTCGGCATGCTCAACAAGGGGGGAGCTGATACGTTGCCCCTCTCGCGTTTTCATTTCTGGGGACTGGGCACGAAGATGATGCAGCGGGTGATGAAGCAGAATCGTATGCCGGGCGTGCCGGAGCTCATGCAGATGGCGTTGGATCTCGGGGTCCGATTCATTGCCTGCACGACGACGATGGGTTTGATGGGCATTACGAAAGATACGTTGATCGATGGAATCGACCAATTTGCCGGGGTAACGACCTACCTGGCTGAAGCCAAGCAGGGCAGCGTTAATCTGTTTATCTAAGCGAGGGGTTGAGGAGCGGTACGATGCAGGCTGATGTGAAACTCGATACGCTCGGGTATTTTTGCCCGATGCCGATTATTCTGACGTCGAAGAAGATCAAGGAACTGACGACCGGTCAGGTGCTGGAAGTCGTGTCGGACGATGAAGGCATCAAGAAGGATATGCCGGCCTGGTGTGAAACGACTGGTCATCAAATGGTGGGGATCGAAGAGGAGCAGAGTGCTTCCAAGCGGATCTACAAAGCCTTCGTCAAGAAAACCAAGTAGGGCTCAGCGACAGGCGCGTGGACGCGGGGCCGTCAGATGATGCAAAGCCGGAGGGCATGATTACCAGCCTCCGGCTTTTTTGTTGCCTCGGACTTCCAGGAAGGGATGGGGCGAATCGGGTTGGGTGAGAGAGGTCACGTCGTGAGCCAGGTTGTTGAATGTATCCCGAATTTCAGCGAGGGCCGGAATTCCGAAATCGTAGACGCGATCGCTGGAGTTGTCCGCTCAATACCCGGCGTCGTTCTCCTGGACTCAACGCATGATCCTGACCATCACCGGGCTGTCGTGACTTTCGCCGGTCGGCCCTATGCGGTAGCCGAGGTGGCCTTTCAGATGGCGCGAATGGCTTCCCGATTGATCGATCTCAGAAACCATCAAGGGGAACATCCGCGCGTCGGGGCGACGGATGTGATGCCGTTTGTGCCGATTCGGGGCGTCAGTATGCAGGATTGTGTGCAATTGGCTCGCATGGTCGGTCAGCGTATCGGGAATGAGCTCCAAATCCCGGTGTTTTTATACGAACAGGCGGCGACCAAGCCTGAGCGGAGACAGCTGGAGTGGATTCGGAAGGGTGGCTTGAAGGGATTGGCGGATCGGATTGCCAGCGACCCTGCCTGGGTGCCGGACTTCGGCCCGAAGCAACTGCATCAGACGGCCGGGGCCACGGTGGTAGGGGCGCGGTGGCCGCTGATCGCCTTCAACGTGAATCTGAAGAGCCGCGACCTTTCGGTCGCCAGGGCCATCGCCAAGGCGGTGCGTCAGTCGAGCGGCGGGCTCCCGTTCATCAAAGCGATCGGCGTTGAGTTGAAAAGCCAACAACTCGTGCAGGTATCGATGAATTTAACGAACCCTGAAGAGACGCCGCTTCATGTGGTGTTTGCGGCGGTGCAGCGGGAAGCGGCGGTGCGTGGCGTGGAGGTGGGCGGCACGGAGATCGTCGGCTTGGTTCCCGAACAGGCGCTTATGGAGACGGCGCAGCAGGCGTTGCGCTTGAACCAATTCGACGGACGACAAGTGCTTGAGTCCCGGCTGGACCGTCCCGAATCGCGCGAAGCGATCGGGCGGATGGCGGCGTCGCAGTCCGTGAAGGAGCAACCGCCGTCGCTCGCGAAGGCTTTGGTGCCGGACGCGAAGATACCGGAGTTTCAGGGGCAGACCGGCGGTAGCGTAGGGGCCCGGTCGGCGGCGTCTGCGGCCGGGTTGGCGATGATGGTGGCGAAGCTGACTCGCGCACGTGCGGTTGAAACGCGTTTAACCGAAATTCGCACCCGCCTCCACGAATTGGAGCAAGCGGATCGAGATGCCTATGGTCTCGTGATTCAGGCGAGAAAGCTTCCGATCACCCATCCTGACCGTCCGCTCCAGCTCTCGTCGAACTTGCTTGGGGCCATAGAAACGCCCTTGGAAATTCTGAAACTGTCGTGCGAACTCATCCCATTGCTTCGCGGCCTTCTGGCGAAAGTGAAACCGGAGCTTCAGCCGGATCTGAAGATGGGTCTTCGTCTTGCCGATGCGGTCATTGATGGATGCCTCGCGATGATCGAGGAGAACATGAAAAGTCAACCAAATCAGCTGCTTATTGCATCGATTCGGGAACGATTCTCCGTTGCGGAACAAATGCTTGTGGATGCGAAATCGCTATGCTACACTCCGCCCTTCGATTCCTGGGCCCAAAACATGTTGAATATCCTGAAACTTCGGTGAAAGAGAGTCGAAGGTAGCTGACGATGGAAATTAAGGTTTTCAATAACAACGTCGAAAAAGCCCTGAAGGTCGCCAAGAAAAAATTGGCGGGCGAAGGATTGTTCCGCGAACTGAAGCGCCGCCGCTACTATGAAAAGCCTAGTGTACGTAAGAAGGCGAAGGAGCGAGAGGCTCAGCGCCGCCGGCAGAAGTGGCTTGCGAAGAGACGGCCCGAATAGACGTCAGGCGTTTATCCCTCCGGTGACTAGTTCGACCACTCCTGGTTGAGTTCCACACTCCGGCAGATCCATGCAGGCGCAAGAGATCCACGCCGCCATCCGAACGGTCAAGCGGGAAATCTCGCGCTGGCCGGATCCGGTTGTGGGCGTGGTCGCCAGGCAATCAGGCCGTGATCCATTCCTCGTACTCATTTCTTGCCTCCTCAGTCTACGGACCAAAGACAAGACCACAGCTGAAGCCAGCGAGCGACTGTTCGCCCTGGCGTCCACACCGGCCACCATGCAGCCGCTGACCCTCTCGGTCATTGAGCGTGCCATTTATCCCGTCGGGTTCTATCGGACAAAAGCCAAACAGATTCGACAGATCTGCACGCAACTCCTTGAGCGATATCACGGCCGGGTGCCGGACAAGATCGATGAATTGCTGACGTTGCCCGGAGTCGGGAGGAAGACGGCAAACCTGGTGGTGACGGTCGGGTATGAAAAACCAGGGATCTGCGTTGATATTCACGTCCACCGGATCAGCAATCGATGGGGGTATGTCAAGACCAAGCGTCCCGACGAAACGGAAACGGCACTGCGTGAGAAACTTCCGAGAAAGTACTGGATCACATTCAACGACTTACTGGTACCCTACGGGCAGCACCTGTGCCAGCCGGTTTCGCCGTTGTGCAGCCAGTGCAAGATTGCGGCATATTGCGATCGTGTGGGCGTCACGAAAAGCCGGTAGGCGTAAATCGCCGATACCCGCAAGGTCACCGGACCGTAGCGAAACACGAAGAGCGGGAGACGTGGTCAGATGAACAGTTTAGTTTCCGCTTGGGCGGTGAGCGAGAGAATGGAGGGGAGACCGAGCACTTCGTCCACGTTGCGTTCCACCGCGCCAGGTTCCACTCCCATATATTCGAGCCCCGCGCTGCAGGCGATCAGGCGAAACTGTCCCACGAGCCGGGCTTCGTGAAACATTTCTGAGATCTTCGGAACCTTTTTCTCTCTCAAGAGGCGGGTGACTTCATCAGCTGACTGCGCATACTCGGGAGGGAAATCGATCTGGTCGATCCGGCCCTCCGCCAGTTTCTTGATTGTCCAAAACAGCAGCACCACAATGACCTCCTTGCCCATGGCGGCGGCGGTGAGGCCCAGGGTTGCGACCTGGTGCAGCTTGTCGTAGGTGGCATTGTGGGCAAAAATGACGAACTTGGGTTTGTCGGCCATGGCGGCTACTTAACCTTCTCTCTGGTTTTGACGCTATTTACAAAATCGGTGATGGCCGCATCCACTTCGGCAGGGGTCATGGCGCGATCGTGCATTTCGCTCTCGTCAAGGAGATACCGATCCCCTTCTTTTTCCTGCCGCACTACCACGGAATTTTCCGGTGTCACTTCCACCCGCATGAACCATTCTTTCTTGCCCTTGGTAATCACCACTTCTTTGCCGAGCCCAATCCGGGTGATGTCGATCTGCAGTTCCGACTCAGGGGAACCATCGGCTGCCCACGCCATTCGGCTGGTGAGCGCAACGGGGCACAACGAGAGGGAGAATCCGAGAACGGCCAGGCCAAAGGCCTGAAGGCAGACTCGCATGAGTCGGGCGCGGCGGGAACGTATCGGCAACATGGTGCGGAATTATAACTGGCGGAGCGGGGAACGTAAACCAGCTTCGTCCTGACGCCCTTCCCGCCATACAAAGCCCCATGCTAGGATGCGCCGGTAATGAGCGAACTCCTAACGCAGATTGAATCCTATGTGCCGGCGACTGTATTGATCTGGTTTGCGGTCTCCTCCGTGTTCATGTTCGTGGGGACCCTGATCGCGATTCCGATTATCTTGATGCGATTGCCAGCGGACTATTTCGATACCCGTATTCCGCGTCCCTGGATGGAAAACCACCACCCGGTTCTTCGGCTGCTCGGACACATTGTGAAAAATGTCATCGGGGCCATTTTCCTCTTCGCGGGGTTTCTCATGCTGTTTCTGCCGGGGCAGGGCGTGCTGACGATGTTGATCGGCCTGTCCTTGATCGAGTTTCCCGGCAAGCGCCGGGTGGAGGCCAAGATCGTGGGGCAGTCCACCGTCCTCAGCACGATCAACGCCATGCGGGCCAAGTTCGGCAAACCGCCGCTCATCATTGCACCGGATAACTAGCATTCAGCTATCGGGCTCCCCGCGCACAGAATCTTGAGGCTGAAGCAGGAGAAAGATCCGACGCAAGCGTCATCGCATTCCCTTCCTGTGGATTGCGGATATCTGACGGCTGATCACTGAAACCTGAGGCCTGTTCAAGTGCCGACACTCTATCTCATCGACGGCAGCGCATACATCTATCGGGCGTTTTTCGCCCTTCCGCCTCTCTCCAATTCCAAAGGCCTGCAAACGAACGCCGTCTATGGGTTCACGACGATGTTGCTGAAGATCCTGCGGGACCATCGGCCGGACTATGTGGCCGTGGTATTCGACGAGAAGGGACCGACCCATCGCCACGAGGCGTTCAAAGACTATAAGGCGCAACGGCCCCCCATGCCCCAGGGCATGAGTGCGCAGATTCCCTACATTCATCGCGTGGTGGAGGCCCTGTCTCTACCGGTCATCAGACAAGCGGGGTACGAGGCAGACGATTTGATCGGCACCCTGGCGAAAAAAGGCGAATCCGAAGGCCTCGACGTCGTGATCGCCACCAGCGACAAAGACATGTTCCAACTGCTTACCCCGAAGACGCGTATTTATGATCCGGTGAAGGATAAGTGGTTCGGTGAAGCGGATTCGCAGGTGCGGTTCGGGGTGGAGCCGGCGCGTGTGGTCGAAATTATGGGGCTCATGGGTGATGCCAGCGATAACATACCCGGCGTGAAAGGCATCGGCGAAAAAACCGCAGTGAAATTGATTACGCAGTTCGGCACCATCGAAGAACTTCTAAATCGAATCGAAGAAGTTACGCCGGCGAAAACGAAGAAGCTATTATTGGAGCAGGGCGAGCAAGCGCGGATGAGCAAGCAGCTCGCGACGATTCAGCTGGACTGTCCGCTCGAATTTGTCCCGGCTCACTTCCAGGCGAAGGCGCCGCAGACCGAGAACCTGGTGAGCCTGTTGCGCGAATTGGAGTTCATGACGCTGGCCAAGACCTTTCAAGGAGACACTCCCGAGCAGAATCGGCTGGGGGACGAGATCCAAGAAATTCACGATGATGCCGCGGCGAACGCATTTTTGAAGGGGCAACCGGCTGATGCGATGTTGGGCCTGACTTGTGTCCTGATCGGAGAGCCGGGGGTGCGCGCCGATATTCAAGTCTGCGCGTTGGGTCGGTCCGATGGGAACGCGGCTTTCGTGCAGGGCGAGGCGCGTGACTGGCCACGCCCACTCGTTGCGTGTCTGCGCGATGGGCACAAGCTGAAAGCCGTTCAAGATCTCAAGCCGCTGCTGCTGGCGCTCCACCGTCAGGGTATCGAGATGCCGGGGCCCTACTTCGATACGATGGTGGCGGACTATCTGCTGAACCCGAATCGCCGGTCCCATACCTTGGAAGCGATTGCCATGGATCTGCTGAGTTACCAGCTGGGTGCGGGTGAACAGGAAGATTCAGGCAAGGGGCCGCAATCCCTGTTCGATGTCGATGAGGCGCTGGTTCGTGGAACCGGCGAGGCGGCAGCCGTGACAGCCAAGGTGGCGCCGATGCTTCGCGAGCGGTTGAAAGAGCAGGGAAGCTTGTCACTCTTTCAAGATGTGGAGATGCCGCTGGTGCCGGTCCTGGCCGACATCGAGCGGAATGGCTTCCTGCTCGACGTTGCAGGCCTGCAGGCTCTGAGCAAGAAGTTGGAGCGTGAGCTGGAGCAGATGGTGGGTAACATTTATCGTCTGGCCGGCGGCGAGTTCAACATCGGCTCGCCCAAGCAGCTGGCGACCGTGCTCTTCGAAACGCTCGGCCTGAAGCCGCTGCGAAAAACGAAAACCGGCTATTCCACGGATGAAGACACCCTCACGCAACTAGCCGGCCAGCATGAGCTGCCGGCACAGATCCTCAACTACCGGACCCTGACCAAGCTCAAATCGACCTATGTCGATGCCCTGCCGCAGTTGGTGAATCCCGAAACCAAACGCCTTCACACCTCACTGAATCAGACCGTGGCGGCGACGGGACGACTGTCCTCGACCGATCCGAACCTGCAGAACATTCCGGTGAAGGGTGACTATGGATTGCGCATCCGCGAAGCTTTCATCGCTCCGCCGGGACATCAATTGCTCTGTGCTGACTATAGTCAGGTCGAGCCGCGCATTCTGGCGCACCTCTCGCAAGACCCTCGCCTGTTGCAGGTCTTCGAGAAGGGGGAAGATATTCACATGGCGACGGCCATGGAGATTTTTAACCTGCCGGCTGGCGAGGTCACCCGGGAGATGCGGCGTGCGGCGAAGAGCGTGGTGTTCGGAATTGTGTATGGCATCAGCCCGTTCGGTCTTGCGTCGAATATCGGGGTCTCCCAAGCCGATGCTAAGAAATATATCGAAACGTTCTTTGAAAAGTTCGCTGCGGTGAGGGCGTTGATGGACCGCAACATCAGCGACGGGAAGACCAAGGGATATACGACAACAATCATGGGTCGTCGGCGCCCGATCCCGGAGTTGCAGAGCGGCGATCCCTCGCAGCGCGGCGTCGGTGAGCGCATGGCGGTGAATAGCCCGATTCAAGGATCGGCCGCCGATCTGATCAAGGTCGCGATGATCGACGTTCATCAGCGATTGCAGGTTGAACTGCCGACTACCAGAATGATTTTGCAGGTGCATGACGAATTGATCTTCGAAACGCCGGAGGCTGACCTTGAGCGGGCCAAGCAGCTGGTCAAGCAAGTCATGGAGGCCACCGGTACCAAGCTTGGTCTGTCGGTGCCGCTGAAGATCGATCTGGGAGTCGGTCGGAACTGGCGAGCGGCCCACCCGTAAAGCGGGAGTCGAGTGGGGAGTTCCAGAGCGCATCATTATGGGACGGAGGCGAGCATCGCTGTCAGTCACTGAGCCTGAGTTTCAGACCTTAGTGCAGGAAGCGCTGGACGGCCTGCCCGACGAGTACGCCAAACTCATCACCAACGTCGCCGTGGTGGTGGAAGAAGAACCCTCTCCTGAAGTGCGCGCCGACCTGGAGATGGAGGAAGACGAAGATCTCCTCGGTCTCTATCAAGGTCTTTCTCTCGACAAAGAATCATTCTTCCAGGCAGGCGGACAACTGCCGGCCAGAATTTCCATCTACCGCGGGCCAATCCTTCGACTCTGCCGCACCAAGAGTGAAGTCGTGCAGGAAGTGCGCGATACCGTCGTGCACGAGATCGGGCATCATTTCGGGTTCGACGACGACGAGATGCCGTATTAGCAGGATGGTGGAAAGGGCGTGAATCTTACCCGCCCGACCCCAGCGCACCAAGATGCGCTTCTCCGCGGCGACGCTCTCGGTCGCACTACTCCCTGCGAGGTACCCACATGTACGTCTCAGTCGTCGCGATTCCTACGGCTTTGATGGACAGCCTTTTTGACCATCCTGTAGCGTGTATTGACGCGGGACGGCACGTGTAGCCCAGCCTGCGCCATGATGCAAAAAGTGAGTTTTCCGCAACCTGTTAGGTCGCCCCGCGTCAGTTGAAGTCGGTGATGAGGTCGGAGAAGGTTCGGACTAGGATTGGCTCTGCTGCCATGCCTGTTCTTTGGCCAGTCGGATTTCGTGCATGACCTGCGCGATTCCCTTGCCCGGTCCACCCCGTTGCTCGTTGACGGCTCGGCGCAAGGCCAGCCCCAACTCCGTCAGCTCAATCGTGCGGCGCAAATTGTCTGCAATACGTAGGTTGTCTGGGGGTGGGGGACGATGGTGACATAACCCGGGCTCCGAGGAAGCGCGGATGCCGGAGAAGAGCCTCCTCGACGATCCGGTCTGGAGCAGGCAGGAAGGAGCGCCCTGCCCCTGTTCTCTCTCGTAGAAGGAGTGTCGTGAACATTGATGAGAGATCACCAGACCCTGACGGGGGCAGCGCTCAGGATTACGTATACAGCCGGCTGACGATCTGATTGAAGTTGAAAAGCATCGCGTTCGTGCGAGTGTAGGCGGCGTGGCCGTAGTAATGGTCGCGGACGTTGGTCGAACTCGTGCAGTCTTTGTAATCGACCAGCAGGCACTGGCCTTCGCTCGGGAAGCGTCCGGCGCGTCTGGCGCATTCCACCCAGCGTTCGAATCCATCGTAGGGTTCCAGCAATTCCCACACAGCCTTATTGGCGGTTTTGGCATTCTCTGCGGGCAAGGCATCGCTTCCGGCCACGGCCAGTTCCTGCACGTAGTCGCCGCCCCAGGCGATCGGCATTTCGACGGTGATCTGCGGCAGGTCCATTTTGGAGAGCCAGGTTTTTCCATCGGTACGCAGATTGCGATGGTTCACGACGTGGAGCAGTCTGCCGATACCTGAAGGATCCCAACCGTATCGCACCGGGGTGCCGAATGTGACGATATCGAGGGCCACGCCGTTGAGCAAGGTGCCATTGGTCAATAACGGGTCGATGCGTTGAATGGCCTGCGCATCCGGAGCTTGTGGATTCGCGGCGAGCAGCAGATCGAAGAGCGACTTCCGCCCTGTGATCGGCGAAGGGCAGAGGAGATTGGAGGCCAGCGCAAGGACGAGTCCGGCTTGGCCATGGGCTTGAACCAGGATGCGGTCGCCGGGGCCCAAATGCTGTTCGCCGACGAGCACGCGCAGGCGGTCCAACAGTCGGCAGGCTGCCAGGGCGCGGCCAAGGTGATGGTGTTCGCTGGACCAGAGTTCCCGGATACAGGTAATGGGTTTGGCAAGTTTCTGATTCAGGGCTTTCCGGCATTGTTCGACCGTGGTGGCCGTAAAGTTTCCTGCGTCGCCGATCTGACTGTCGAGCAGGGTCTTCGTAGCGTCATCGTTGGCCAGCGGCGGCTTCATGCCGCCCGGCAGCGGGGTGATGCCGTTCGTGCCTTCCCGCATGAACGAGAGGAGCGAATCCAGGCCGGAGATGCCTCGTGAATAGCCGCGCTTGAGCCCGCCGACTTCATCGAGCCGTCCTAAGCCGAAGACGTCGGTGCCGGGTATGGCGCCATGTAGAAACATGATCAACCGCACACCGGCTTGTGACAACTTTTGGCCGAGCTGGCTCATCGCGTCTTGCCAGGCCGGGGAGTCGGCGTCGGGCGGCGGGGTCCAGTCGGCGTAGGTCAGCCGGTCGCCAGGATTTTTGCGGGACAGTTCGTCGTGCTGAAAATTGTTCTCGATCGGCATGGGAAGATTGTCTTACCCGAAACGGAGCGCGAAGTTCAATGGAGGAGCTGTGGATTTGATCAGGTGGTTCAGCGATGCGCTGCCGACTCGCGGCCGTTCGATTCCGAGGACGCGGGTGCGGACAGGCGGGGTCTGGCCATGACGGCTGTTGCGGAACAGGTCTTGGCTTCTTCATCGGTGTGGCGTTCGACGATACGGACGCCCTGCAAATATTCCTGAACGATTTCCTCCCGCACGACCTCGATGTCCTGCTCGGCCTCACGACCGGTGCGTTCACGCAGGCGGTCGATGGCATGTTCCTTTACCAGCACGCGGATTTGTTTGGCTATGTCGGCCCGGGCTGCGAGTTCGGAGACTCTCTGGCAAACGAGTTTGCCTTTGCTGAGGTCGCCCTGTCCCTGGCCGGTCAGCACCTCCTCGGAACTGGATATCGCTTGCGCAGGTTCTGTCTTGGCTGTGCTGGTCGGCGATTCCGCCCGTCCTTGTGTCTGGAGATGTCGGAAGGTCTGGTCTGCGTGATCGCGCACGGCCGGTGGCGTCAGGTCTGCAGCCGGTGCGGGCGATGTGATCAGCAGCGCGTAGAGAGGCCACCATCCTGCTCGAACGGGTCCAGTCGTCAGCGACATTACTGCGTTCCTCCCAGATGGGTTTCGTTTCCGGGGATCTGCTGCGAAGGCGTCGCCGGGATGGGCACCGGTTTCTTCGGTGCCTGGTAGATAATCGCCGGCGGGGTTCTGCGAGGTGCATCGATCGATGGTTGTTCCGCAGCAGGAGCAGCCTGGTCGACTCCCGATCGATAGGTATGAAGTGTGAGCGCTGCCGGTCGGCCGTTTGGCGGTGCGACTTGTCGATAGGTCGGCATCGTGCCGCGGCTCCCCGATGGCAGCGGCGCTCCTGGCTGTGCCGGTACTTGAATTGCGCCTGGTTGAGCCGGTTGTTGCGGGACGACCGCGTAGCCCGGCAAAAAGGGAACGGTATGCGGCACTGGCGGCTTGCGAGGTTGCGGCGGCGCCGGGGGTGCTTTCGTTCCCACGGCCTGCCGTGCGATGGCCAGGTGGGGATTGCCGGGGTTCAGCCGACTCGCGAGCCCAAGCAGAGCGTGAATGTGCGCGAGGCCGGCGGATGGAGAGGGTTGTGCGAATGGAGCCAGTAGCACCCAGTCCGTCCAAGCTTGCGCGACCAGCGCATCGGACTCCGCGCGATTGAGCAACCCGTTGCGTTCATGGCTCAGTGCTTGGACTTGTTGGGGCGAGGTGGCGCCGGCGAGGGCGTCGTTGGCGGCCTCGAGTTCCTGCTGCAACGATTCCACATCCCGTCTGAGCGCAAGCAACTGCTCCCGCGCGTCCTCGTTCTGCCGTAGGGTGGCAATGGCCTGGGCGACTTCGTCGGTGTCCACCTGTGCCGTCAGCTCGACGCGGATCACGACGAACTCTCCATCCAGGGCGGTCCTGACTTGTTGATCGAGGACCAGCACCATTCCGGCGGTGTAACTGCGGATTTCATCCAGAGTGACATCCAGATCCCGCACGACCGTGACGCTTTCCAGATACGAGGCGACCTGCTCCAATGCCTGTTTCTTGGCCTGCTCGGTGGCGAGCTTCACTCCATCTGTTTTGGTTTCGTGATCGTTCATTCGATGTTCGCCCGTTCCTGTGACGACTCGGACCTCAGCTTGACTTGGACTCGGGCGGGTGAGGAGCAGCGAAAGGGTGATAGAGAGCAGGCCGATAAGAAGGTGGATCGGTCGAGCCCGCGGGAACGTGTCGGGAAGGGAGCGGGAGCCGCTGTCGAAACGGTTTTGGGGCATTGCCTCACCACCCTGGAGCGGCTGACGGAGTGTGGTTGTCGAGTAAATTGTTCAGGCAGGATCAGGATACCATCGATCCCGCTTCGACGCTATGAGAGGCGGGGTTCGCGCCTTGCCTTCGCGGAAAACAGCATGCTAAGGTACTTCACTTCGCGTCCTAAAAGATCGTATGGTGGGGCAGGATATGAGCTCTATTCGCAGCATGATGACAGTCACGACGGCCTTCTGCATGGCCGTCGGCATAGGTCTGGCACCGATGGCGGCTTCATCCCAATCCGTTGCCGTAGCGGCACGCGGCGGGGGAGACGCGGTCACCACCCCTGCTCAGGCAGGGTACACGGAACATGTGATTCTCTTCGTATTGGAAGGGTTTGGTCAGGAATCGCTCAAGAGTGGCGCGATGCCGGTCTTGTCGTCCCTTGTAAAGGACGGGGCCGTGACCTGGTCTGCCACGGCGGTGGCCCCTGCACGTCGTTTGCCGACGATGGCCTCATTGGTCACGGGCATGCCGGTTGCCAAGCATGGGATCACCTGGAACGTCTTTGAATTCAGTCGTGGCTATCCTCGCGCGCCGACGGTGTTTGACTATCTAGACCTGAGCGGCGGACGGGACAGTGCCATTTTCTATATGGACGAGTCGTTATATCAACTCGCGAAGCCGGAGCCCTACACGGACTATCAGATGTGTGGTCCGCTCCGGGCCGAATGTAATCCTGACCGGCTAGTCGGCTATGTCCGGGACTATTTCAAAAAGGCTACGAGTGGTTCCGGATACGGTCATGCCATTCCAGCCCTACCGCATCTCCTGGTGGTCCACTTGCCGGCCCCCGGGCGCGTCGGAGAAGTGCAGGGCTGGAAATCAGCGGCCTACAAAGACGCGTTGAAGGCGGTTGATAAAGCGATGGGGACCGTGCTGGATTTGTATCGGGAACTTGGATTGATCAAGCGGACCACCGTATTTGCGACCTCGTTGAGCGCGTTCGGCGAGACGCAATTCTCGGCCGGTGAGATTCCGGGCGAGCAGGGTAACAATGTTCCGGTGGTGCCATGGATAGCCTCAGGCGTCGGCATCAAGGCTGGGCATACAATTCGCCAGCCGGTGTCGATTATCGATACGGGCGCGACGGTGATGCGCGCGCTCGGACTCACGACATATACCGAATGGGAGAGCCACCCGGTCGAAGAAATCTTCAAGACCGCATTCGCGGCTGCTCCCGCGAGCCCACTCCTGCAATAGAGGAACCATGCGTTCATCATCGCACAAAACATTCGCCGGGCGGCAGGTGTTTTTCTGGATCGTAGCCTTGACGTGTGTGGTGATTCCAGGGCCATCCCAGCGGCTCCTGGCGGCCGGTCCACCCCCTGCCTACGGCAAAGAACATACGATTACCATCGATCCCACTCCGTTGGTGCCGCAATCCTGGTGGCAGGTTCCCGGCGTGACACCCCCGCTCTGGGTCCTGGACCCGGAGACTTCGGATGCCTATCGGACAACTGAAACGCACGAGTTGAAGCTCAAGCCGGGACAATACAAGTTCATCAGTTTTACCTTCGACTTCCCCTTCACGGTGAGTTTGGATGGGAAGCTGGAGTACTCCAAGTCGCTCGATCAATGTGTGGAGGGCCGCGGGACTCAGACCCTGGTGGTACGGTGCAAACGCACCTATCCTCATGGCGGTCAACGTGACGCCTATTACGGGAATAGTGAGGTGGGTGATGGCGCAGGCACTCGATGATTTGCTGGACTCCCTCGAAGATGCAGATGACGCCACGCGTGAAGAGGCGGCGAAAGCCCTCGCCGAATTAGCCAACCCGGCCACGTTGGATGCGCTCATCGGCGCCTGCGGGGATGACTTTTGGTCTGTGCGGACTCGTGCGGGGTGGGGCGTGGCCAAGATCGGCGGCCCGAAGGCGATCGAAGCGTTAGTCGCGCTCTTCAACGACCCGATCATGGAAGTCCGCAACGAAGCGGTTGCCGCCGTGGTCTCGCTTGGTGTGGGGCACCTTGATCGGTTGTTGGTCGCGATGAAGGATGAGCGGTGGCGGGTCCGTGAGCATGCGGCCAAAGCGTGCGGGGATCTCCATGATTCGCGCGCCGTCGATGCGTTGATATTTGCCTGTCGGGATCGCGACGGGGCCGTGAAGAGTGCCGCCGCGGAAGCGCTGGGGAAAATCGGCGATCCGAAAGCCATACCCGCGCTGGTGAAATTGTTCCGTGATTCATCCAAGATCGTCCGTGAAACCGCCGGTATTGCCCTGGTGGCGATCGGACAGCCATCCGTCGATTTGTTGCTCGAGACGTTGAAGGACAAAGATTTCGTCGTGCGGTGTCATGCGGCTCGTGCATTGGGAGGCATGACGACGGACTATCAAATCGGCCGGAGCTGGGTGCGGGAGCCGCGTGTTGTCGATGCCTTGATCGAGGCGCTGAAAGATCCGGACCGGGCCGTGCGGGAAGATGCCACGATTGCGTTGGGCATGATCGGGGATCCCCGCGCCATCGACGGGCTATTGGAAGCGATGAAGGACGGTGCCGTGAAGCGCCATGCCATCGCCTCGCTGGGTATGATCGGCGATCCTCGAGCCCTTCCTGCTGTCTTGGCTGCGCTCAAGGGAAAAGGTGTGCGTCAGGACGGAACTCCGACGCCCGGGTGCATCGTCAGTGAAGACGCCTTTATCAAGGAGGCAGCAGCCACTGCGCTTGGCCACTTCCGCGATCCGCGCGTGATTCCCGATCTGATCATGCTGTTGAAAGACGGGGTGTTGCGTGAGAAAGCGGCGGCGGCGCTGGTACTGATCGGTGACTCGGCCATCGAACCCCTCATCTCCTTTCTCTATGATCCCAAAGCATCGGAAGTTGAAGCCGAGGGCGAACGTGTCCTGTCCTACGCCTCGGTGCGGCTGACGGCGAAGGACTCCCTACGGCTACTCGTCGTTGAAACATTGGAACATCTTGGGTGGACGCCTCCGGATGAAGAGACGTCGGTGGACTCCAGTCAGGCCGACAATCTTCGCGTCGACCGCCCGCTCGGCGACATCGGACGGTTCGGTCCAAGTGGAGATTTTGCGAAAGGATCGGTGCGGTAATCACCGGCTTCCTCCCCTTGGGTTCGTTCCCTGGGATGAGCATCTCCGGCGTTCCTACCGTCTGTTCTCCTCTGTTTCGACCGGCCGCGGAGGGACGGTTCGATACCAGGTCGCATGGTCGACCCCGCGTTGACCCCTAAAAAAATCCTGTGTTACGTTCGGTGGCCTCATCACAGGCCGAGGTACCATGCCCGATACCGTCAGTGAACAGATCGCGGCGCTGTCGGACGAAGATTGGGCGATTCGAGAAGAGGCCGCGACCCTGCTCGGAGCGCTCAACGACGCCCGGGCTGTTCTGCCGCTCACGAAGCTGCTCGGTGATACCGACCGGGCTGTTCGTGAAGCAGCGATCGGGTCGCTCTCCGCGCTCGGGTCCGCGTCGGTGCCTGCTCTGGCCCGCTGCTTGGCGGATCCGGCTTTGCAAGTGCAGGAAGCGGCTTCGGCTATTTTGGCTTCGACTGCCGATGCGCGGGTTTTTCGCCCGCTTGTGGAGGCCCTGAGCAGTCGCGATTGGATCGTGCGTATGCATGCCGCGAAGGGGCTGGGACGGATCGGCGATCCCGAAGCCGTCAGTGTTTTGATGCCGCTCTTGCAAGACAAGGTCAAGGCGGTCCGTGAGGAGGCTTCCAGCGCACTGGCCGCTATCGGCACTGCCGCTGTATCAGGGTTGATCCAAGCCCTTGAACACGATGAGTGGTTGGTTCGCCTCCATGCCGTAGAGGCCTTGGGCAAACTGAAGTCTCCGGATTCAGTCGATCCGTTGCTGCGTGCTCTGTTTAATGAGCGGGACTCGGCGATTCGCGAAGATGTTGTGCGGGCCTTGGGTGCGATCCGGGATGTACGGGCGGTGGATTATTTGGTGACGGTGATGAAGGAGCCGGGGCTGCGGCTGTTGGCGGTCGAGGCGCTCGGTCATATCGGCGACCCCCGTGCCGTGCCTCTTCTTCGGCGCGTTGTGGAGGGGGTACCGCTTGGGGAGCCTCGCGATACGGCGACCCCTTGTGCCGACGGGTGGACGGACGAGATGGCGACCATGGGGATGGCGGCTCGCGCGTTGGGGATGATCGCCGACAGCGTGGCTATTCCATCTCTCATCGTGGCGTTGCGGAATACTATTACCCGGTCCGAGGCGGCGTCGGCTTTGGCCAGGTTCGGCCCGGCGGTGATTCCATCCCTGCTTCCGATGCTGGCAAAGGAACAAGACGAGAATGTCCGGTATTACGTCCGAGAGACGTTGACGGCTGTGGGCTGGCGTCCGGGACGGGTCTGACAAGTAGTAGTTTGTGATGTGGTGAGACAACCGAGGGTGATCTTCATTTCCGGCACTCACCGAATCGGAAAACCTCGCACTTGCCGACGAATATATGTCTAAAGAAAGCATTGATACACTCGTTTCTGAACTGACCCACGAGGAAGAATGGCGGCGTATGCGGGCCACAGCCGCTTGTTTGGCCGGTGGGCCCCGAGCGGTGCAGGCGTTAACGCAGGCCTTGCAATCGGGCGAGGTTGCTCTCCGCGTTGAAGCGGCGGCGATGTTGTCGCGGATCAAGGATCCGGCGGCCGGCCTTTCTTTGGTCGGTTTGCTCCGGGATTCCGAGGAGGCCGTCCGGCAAGCGGCTTTTGCAGCGCTCGAACAGATGGCCGGCAATCTGGACGACGAGACAGCCGCGGGTCTGGTGCGCAATCTTCACGAGTCTCCGGATGAGGATGTGCGGAACCGGGTCCGTCAGCTTCTGGGCCTGATTCCCAACGCGATCACTCCCCTGTGCGAGATGTTGACTCATCCGGAGATTGAAGCGCAGACGACCGCGGCGACGATTCTCGAGCATTTGCTTGATCCGCGCTCGGCGGACGGATTGATCGATGCCATGTCCTCTCCCGCGGTTCGTGACACCGCCGTCCGGACACTGAAGAAGCTGGGGGCGATTCGAGACCGGATCGATGCGACGTTTAATGCCTTGCGTGACGTGGAAGGGGCGAGTGAGCGGGAAGAAGCCCGCATGTCCACGGTCATGGATTTGCTCGGGATCGGACGGCCCGCGGTCGAAATTTTGATTGAGTATCTGGAAGATGACGACTGGGTGGTGCGTGAAGCGGCCGCGGACTTGCTGGGAAAGATCGGGGATGTGCGTGCGGTCGAGCCGTTGATGAAGCGGCTTCAGTTGGACAAGGATACCGGAGTCAAAGAGTATGCCGTGAAGTCTCTGGGGCTCATTGGAGACCCGCGTCCGGCACAATTGTACATTGAAGCGATTCCGATCAGGCCCTTACGGGTGATGGCGATCGAGGCCTTGGCAAAAATCAAGGATGTCGAAGTGTTGCGCCCGTATAACGAGTTGTTCAACCGGTTGCGGACCGACAGGGACGGCATTGTGTCGTACAGCGCGGGCCTCATTGCGGACAAACTTGCAGCGCTTGAAGGCGAACAGCCGGTCGGACAGGAGGGATCGGACGATCATGAGTGATGCCGAGCGAATTGCACAATTAATCTCTGCGCTCCGCGATGACAACGAAGCGTTGCGGGACCATGCGATGGCGAGCCTCGGGCAGATGGGCATTGAGGCCGTTCCGCAGCTGATCGGCCTGATGGCCGATGAAGACGTGGTGATTCGCGAAGCAGCCGCGACGGCTGTGGTGCGAATCGGGCCCGTGACGTTCGACCAGATGCTGGAGGCGCTGACCGATGATGAGTGGGCGATTCGCGAGCAGGCGGCGAATGTGCTCGGACGTTTCCGCGATCCGCGCGCGGTGGATCCCCTCATGGTGGCCCTGAAGGATAAGGACGGAGCCGTCCGGACGGCGGCCGTCTGGGCTCTGGAGCGGATTGGCGACTCCCGCGCAACGCCGGGATTGATCGAAGCGCTCGGCGACGGGACGGTCCGGGAGGACGTGGCGAGGGTCTTGAAAAAAATCGGTGATACCAGGGCCGTCGATGCGCTGATCGGCGGGCTACTGGGCTCCAACTGGATGGTGCGGCGTCATGCCGCGGAAGCACTCGGCAAGATCGGTGATCCGCGTAGCGCCGATGCGTTGATTCAGTCGCTCCAGGATGAGGACTGGCTCGTGCGACGGAACGCCGCCGAATCGTTGGCGCGCTTGGGGGCGAAGCAGGCTATCGAACCGCTGCTCCCCCTCCTGGAAGACGAAAACACGATGGTGCAGGAGACCGTCGAAGGTGTCCTTGCGAGTTTGGGATGGAAACAGGCGACCTCGTCATAACCCGATAAAGGAATTCTACTATGGCAGAAGAAGCACCGGCAAAACTGATTCAGATCGGACCAAAGGGCGGGACTAAGAAGGATGGGTTCAACCTTGTGACGGAACGCGTGGTAGCCGTCAATCCCGAAGCCAAGCAGTTGGAGGTGGAGCTGCTTGCGTACGACGGAAAGACCGTCGTGCTGGATGTCGGCGATGAGGCCCTGGAAGACTTTCTCAAGATCAAGCCCGGCGATGGGGCGACAATTCGTGTGGTTGAAGAAGGCGGCAAGCGCATTGCGAAGAGTTTCCGGATCCGGGCGAAAGACCCGAATGCGGCCAAAGCGGATGCCATGTTGATCGACCTCAAGGATTCCCATTGGCTCAATCGTAAATATGCGGCAGAAGTGCTGGGTGAGTTGAAGGATCCGCGAGCGGTTCTGCCGCTCGTCGAGGCCCTGACCGACGAGGTGGGCGATGTGCGGCAGCGTGCCTATGATTCGTTGATCAAGATCGGCGGGTCCGCCGTCGCGTCACTCGTACCGTTGTTGGCTTCTGAAGAAGACGACGTGCGCCAGTCGGCCACCGAAATTATCCGGAAGATCGGCAAGCCGGCCGTCGAGCCTCTCGCCACCGCCCTGGCGGATGCCGACGATCGGCTGAAAACCAGAATCATGAAGGTGCTCGATCGGATGGGCTATAAGCCGAAGGCGAAAGAGGGTGCCCAGGCTGAGCCCGCGAAGCTGCTCAATTAGTGTGAGCCGTCCGGCCGCCGGTTAGGCGGCCGGATTCTTGGTGGGACGACCGACCGAGACGTGGCGGAATCCGAAGCCGACCACGCGGTCTGATTCATAGGTATTGCGGAGATCCAGCAGGAGCGGTTGCCGCATGGACTTCTTCAGCCGATCGAAGTCTAGATTTCTGAACTGGTTCCACTCGGTCATGATGATCAAGCCGTCGGCGTTTTCTGCGACGTCGTAGGTATCCTGGCAGGGCACCATCCCCGGCAGAAGTTTCGTCGATTCTTCCATCGAAGCCGGGTCGTAGGCGCGGATCGTCGCCCCTTCCTTCATCAGTTCGCTCAAGATGGTCAGTGACGGCGCTTCACGCATATCATTAGTGTTGGGTTTAAACGACAAGCCCAACACGCCGAGCGTTTTCCCCTTCACGCCGCCGCAGGCCTCTTTCACCTTCTCGACCATCCGCAGATGTTGTTCATAGTTCACTTTGGCCGCGGCTCCTGCAATCTGGAACGGGTACCCCACACGCTCGCCGGTCTGCACGAGTGCTGCCAAGTCTTTTGGGAAACAGGAGCCGCCGAATCCCGGTCCCGCGTGCAGAAATTTGTTCCCGATTCGATTGTCCAGGCCCATTCCTTTGGAGACCATCTGCACGTCGGCGCCCACCTTTTCGCAGACGGTGGCGATTTCGTTGATGAAGGAAATCTTGACGGCGAGGAACGCATTGGAGGCGTACTTGATCATCTCAGCCGTAGGAATGTCGGTTACGACAATCGGGGTTTCCAGCAAGTACAGCGGACGATAGAGGTCTTTCATGATCGCGACCGCCTGCTCACTATCGGCGCCGATCACGACGCGGTTAGGACGCATAAAGTCTTCAATAGCGGATCCTTCGCGGAGGAATTCCGGATTGGAGACGATGTCGAAACGGAATCGGCCGGTTTGGTTGGCCTTGATGACTTCACGCAATTTTTCGCCGGTGCCGACAGGGACGGTGGACTTCGTGACGATGACCTTATAGCCGGTCATGTTTTTGGCGATGCCGCGTCCCACCTCTTCGACATAAGACAGATCGGCTGAGCCGTCCGATTTCGGGGGCGTACCCACGGCAATGAAGATGACCAGCGCTTTATCGACGGCCTTGGCGACATCAGTAGTGAAATGAAGGCGGTCTTCCTTGATGCCTTTGGCGACGAGTTCGGTGATGCCGGGTTCGAAAAACGGCACTTCACCCTTCTGGAGTCTGGCGATGCGGCGCGCATCCGTATCCATACAGGTGACGTTGACGCCGAATTCCGCGAAGCAGGCACCGGTGACTAAGCCGACATAGCCCGTTCCAATTACGCTGATATGCATGGAAGCATCTCCTCCTGAAGACAAGCGTAGAAACTGTGGGTAAGTACGTGTGTAGAGTCGGTAGTATAGCAACGCGTACGAAAGTGAGCAAACATAAGCCGGGTTTTAGCGGCGCGGAAGGGGCGAATTGCAGATTGCCGCGCACATCCAGTAGAATTCGGCCCTCTTCGAAGGAGAGGCTGGCGAATGGCAGGTTCAGGCGGGCCCATCCAACGGCCGTTAGCGATGATGATGCGTCCCATCTCCAGGACCGTCCATCCCGATGACACGTTGTTGTCGGTGGCCAGGCAGCTGCGCGACGCCCGCGTCGGGGCGATGCTGGTCGCCGATCAGGATGACTATGTGGGGATTGTCAGTGAGGCCGATCTCGTTCGAAAGGCCATGGCCAGCGGAGCGGCCGCAGAACAGATCCTGGCCCGGTCAGTGATGAGCACCCCGATCATGACGATCGATATCGCCCAATCCGCGCATGAGGCGAGCGATGTGATGGCGGAGCGGGGAATCCGGCATCTTGTGGTCACAGAAGAGGGGCGCGTGGTGGGGATGATTTCGGTGCGTGATCTGCTTCGCTACTTCAAGAATTGGGGGACGCTCTAATATGGCGTGCCTCTTTTCAGAGCGTCACTCTTTTGCGTCCAGCCTTTCTATGGTCCTGTGTTGAAGATGGCACAGGCACCTTTCGCCTCTCGCATCCCACGTGTATTTCTGCTCATCACGGCGCTCGTAACCGGTGCCATCGTCATGGCGCTGGAAATTCTAGGAAGCCGTTTGCTGGCTCCGGTGTTCGGGAACTCGCTGTTTGTCTGGGGGGCTTTGATCGGTATTATCCTGGCGGCCATGAGTTCAGGGTATGCGTTCGGCGGTTGGGCCTCGGATCGGTATCGTGTCGCGGCGGTGCTGGCCTGGCTCCTACTCGGTTCCGGCGCCTGGACGTTGCTGATGTCCTGGATGGGGCAGGTTGCCATTTTTAAGGTTGCCACGCTTGTCGAGGACCCGCGGTGGGGCCCCAGTCTTGCGGCCTGTGTGTTATTGGCCCCTCCGGCATTCGGCTTGAGCGGCGTCATGCCGGCATTGCTTCGGTTGGCCGTGGTCGATATGGGGTATCTCGGCCGCCATACCGGGAGCATGATTGCGCTGTCCACCGTCGGGAGTCTGGCCGGGACCTGGGGTACGGCGTTCTTCCTTCTCTCCTGGCTGGGAACCCAGACGCTCGTCGCTTCACTGGGTCTCCTCCAGATCTTGTTGGGTTTGTTGTGGTTACGGCAGGGGAGCGGAAAGGTCGCGAAAGTGACGGGTTTGTTGCTGGCCGGTCTGCTTATTTTGAGTTGGCAATTGTTCGGGCGAGCGGCTCCCGTTGCCGGGCTGGTGTACCAGGAGGATAGTCCTTATCAGCAAGTGCGCGTTCGTGACGACGATCTGTTTCGCTATCTGGTCCTCGACCGCACCTGGCATGCGGTCATGTGGCGGTCAGATCCTGCTACGCTATTTCTACCCTATAGCCAACTCATGGTTGCAGCAGTCGCATTGGCCCCGGAGCCAAAGCGCGGACTCATATTGGGACATGGTGGTGGATCGCTCGCCAAGTGGTTGGCCCAAGTGTGGCCGGAGTTGGAGCTGGATGTCGTCGAGTTTGACCCGGTCGTCGTTCGGATGGCCGAGGAATACTTCGAGTATCACCCTCCCGCCAATCATCATGTGTTCGTCAAAGATGCCCGAGTATTTCTGCGGGATACGACAGTGACTTATGACGTTATCTGGGTCGATGCGTTTGCCCGACATCTCATTCCGTTTCATTTGACGACGGTTGAGTTTTTCTCAGAACTCAGGAATCGATTAAATCCCAATGGCGTGCTGGCCCTCAATCTGGCGTCATCCGGTGAGGGAGGAGATCTTCAACGTGCAAGTGCGGTCGTGCAGACATTAAAGACGTCGTTTCCCACGCTTGAGTCCTTTGGGGTGAAGGGGCCTTGGCGGGCGCATCAAACCACGGCAGAGAATCTGATCTTTTTCGGCGGCGGTCCGATCGACACGACTCCATATGATGACGTCGTGAAACGTATCCAATCGCAAGTCGAGACCCGCCGGTTGCCCCCCGAGGCGGCCACTTTGCTGGCGGCGCGCCGCACCCAGCCCTGGTCGCCTGGCCTGACCTTGACCGACGACTATACGCCCTACGATTTGCTGATCGGGTCGCATGCGGTAGAAATGTCGCCGGATGGAAAAGCTTTGCCGTAAACATAGGAAATTATGAATGGAATGAAGCCTTTTGAGTCTTTGGTCCCCAAGACATTTCCTGGGTCACCGGTTCGCTGCATATCCAAGAACTTTCTTGCTTCCTTTTTAATCCCTATGCTATAAGGTGTCCCTCATCAGCCTATTATTTAGGACATTTTCGAGTAGTGGAGGCTAGGCTCCTGGGCGGAGTGTCTAGCAGAGGGTTCAGAGCGCGGTGGTCATTATTCACCAACCTAATCGCATCTCTTCTTAATCTCTTTAAGGAGGTAGGTCATGGGTAAGACGATGGTAGCAGTGTTTTTTGGCCTGGTCATGCTGGTGGCTGGGGCATCAGGCGCATATGCGCTTCAAGCCGGCGGTGTCGAGATCGGTGATTTGGATACCGGATCTGTTGTCGGTCAGCCGTTTAAAGAACTGGTCGTCGATGCGGAGTTGTTCGCGGTGGAAATCGGGAGCCTAAAGGCCTGGTATCCGCCGGTCACCGTGATCGATTTCAAGGTTCGGCCGGGCCGTCCAGTGGTCTTGAAAGTCACGAATAGCTCCGCGAGTGAGCATGGGTTCCAGATGACCGATGCCACGAACTCCGGTTCACCGTTTGTGATGAAGGCTGAAGTGGTATTGAAGCCAGGAGAAACCAAGTACATCGGTGTTCCCACCAGTGACATGTTTTATGCCACCCAGGGTAACACGTTGACCTATCGCTGCCATTTGCATCCGGCCCACGTCGGTGGCAAGATTTTGATGATCAAGTAGTCGACGTCTTAAGCACAGAGTGCAACGCCCCATCTGCAGTGATGCAGATGGGGCGTTGTTGTATCAAGTGCATCGCCCACTGGTATCGCGAAATGTGTCCTCCCTAGGCGTCCTGCTCCTTTTGACATTCCGCTTCAGCGTCCAGGGGAATATTCTGAATGCCTCTGAGTCTCCCGTCTACAATGAGTAGCAAAAAACGGCTTGCTGTGGGGACATCCTGCCGCCGCTCGGTGACAATTGCGTTCATGTCCACGATCATTTCATCGCCGTCCCATTGGGTGTCATTGACGATCCAGAAGTGATTGGCTGCATCCGGAAACTGTTTTGTTACGAAGCTTTCGATGATGGTTCCGATGTCTCCGGTGTCGGCCATGGTTTGGACGGGGAGCAGGGCAAGCCCGAGGATGACGAATAAGGTGAGGCGACGTACGCGTGTCATGAGCACCTCCCGCTGAGAGGTTGGCGAATGAGCGGGTTGCAGCAGGCCTTGAGGGTGTGGGGGCCGCGCAGGCCGCAACTATCTTAAAGTCTACAGCCGTAGGCCAGTGAAAGCCAGGGAGTTAGCTGTTTATGTAGGGCAGAAACGCCGAAGGCTCCCGGAGGAGCCTTCGAGGAGTCACCTATAGGAGAATGACGTACCGACTAGTTTCGAACTCCGCTCCACACCTTGGCCGGATCAATTTCCTTATCAGGATTCAAGGTCTTGGCCTTCTCCAGCAATACCTCGGTTGCTTCGGGGTAGGCAGGATCGGCAATGCAGCAATTGTCTACCGGGCAGACCGCCGCGCACTGAGGCTCGTCAAAGTGCCCGACGCATTCGGTGCAACGATCATGGGTGATGACATAAATGTTGTCACCGACTCCCTGACCGTCGCCGACGTGGTTACCCTTCCCTTCAGCGTCGCTGCGGGTTTCAAAGATCGCTTCATTGGGACATTCTGGCAGGCATGCCCCGCAGGAAATACACTCATCGGTGATCAGAAGCGCCATGGCCTGTGCCTCCTTCTCAGTTCCTTTAATGACGGATAAGATGTTGACAATTTCGTGCCGTCGCGACCATAGTTCGCGGCGAAACAGGTCCGCATTCTATGCTGCGGTTCTTCGGCAAGTCAACAGAGTGAGGCTCGGGAAGAAGGCCTAGCACTCGGAAAGTCATGGGGCTTTGGGCCCAATGTACATGCGGCTCTGCGCGTGTGCGATCACATGAGGATGCATCCATGTTCGACCGCATTTGGTTATGGTAAAGCGCGCGAGTGCAGCTGAGTCAGAGCAGCGGCGCAAGAAAATTATCACGTTCGTCCTGTTGGTTATTTTATTGGTCAGCGTGAGCCTGTTTCTCGGGGGACCGAAGGAATCTGAGCTCATCATCGTGGAATTTCCCAACGGAAAGACGATGGAAACGGAAGTGGCCAGCACCCCAGAGAAATTGCTGTTCGGTCTGGCGTTTCGAGAAGGATTGCCAGCCGATACGGGGATGCTTTATATCTTTGAGTCGACGGGTTTGCATCGCGTTCAGACTCGGCAGTTTCGCATCGCCGTCGATATGGTGTGGATTGATGAGAGTCACCACGTGGTCCACATTCTGGAGCAGGTGCCGCCCTGTGAGAAGGATCCGTGTCCGCTCTACGGGCCTCCGCCTGAGCCGGTTCGCTACCTCATCGAGGCCGAAGCGGGCTCTGTCCAGCGCACAGGGATCACGCCGGGGATGGAGCTCAAGTTTACGCTTCGTATGTAAGGAATCGGAGTCATTTATGGAAGGGTTTCAGTGCGTGGCCAAGGTCGAAGAGATTCCTCCGGGGCAGGTCAAGGTTGTGAAGGTCAACGAACGGGCCATTGCTGTATTCAATATCGACGGCCAATTTCACGCGATCTATAATTCCTGTCCTCATGAGGGCGGACCTTTAAATAAGGGCCGGGTGAAGGGGCATGTTGTTTCCTGTCCCTGGCATGACCTGGCATTCGACGTCCGCAATGGGCAGGGCACCGATGGTGGTGGCTATTGTGTCGGGAGTTACGATGTTCGGGTGGAAGGCGGGCAGGTGTTCGTCGGGGGGCGGCGCAAGGTCTAGCCGGGCAAGTGATTGCCTCGGAGCAGCGCGAGAATACTATGAGTCCATTAAGTAAGGCAGTTCCCACCGGTGCAGAGCAGGAGCCGGGCGCCAAGACGCTCAAGGCGAGAGTGGGGGCATCAGTTCACATTCGGCTATGGGAAGATCGCACCCGGGGGGAATTATGGGTGCCGTCCTATGACGCTACCGTCATGCCTCTGGTTGAGGACGATTTTCTTCGCACTGCCAGTAATAATGCGGTCGACGCGGGGCAGCGTACGTTCGAATTCAGGCCCGTGGCAGCCGGCACTCACCGGTTGGTGTTTGAAAAGCGAATGGGGTGGAAGTTCACGGCCGAGGACCGGCAGGTTTTTTACGTGACCGTGTCCTGAGGCTCAAGTGCTGCTGCTGAGGAATGGGTCATGCCCGACATTGCTTATGTGAATGGTGGTTTTGTTCCGCTGGCAGATGCGGTCGTCAGTATTGAGGATCGGGGCTTTCAGTTCGGTGACGGGGTCTACGAAGTCATTCGGACCTATCGTGGCCAGCCCTTTGCCATAGAAGAACACCTGGCTCGATTGGAACGGAGTGCTCGGGCGCTGCAACTCCCAATAGGGCAGGCAAAGGATCAGTGGAGTTCCTTGATTCGAGAAGGCCTGCGGCTGAGCGAATTCCCTGAAACCAAGATTTATCTCCAGATCACTCGAGGGCGGGCCCCCCGCGACCATCCATTCCCGGTATCGTCCGTCCCCACGACGGTTCTGACCTTTCGCGAATTCCACCCGCTGGATGTCTCCGTCCGCAACGCCGGGGTTCAGGCTATGTCGTTCGAGGACATCCGATGGGGGCGCTGTGACATCAAGAGCGTCAACCTTCTGGCCAACGTCCTGGCGCGGCAGCGGGCCAAGGAAGCGGGTGTGTTTGAAGCGATCCTGGTCCGGGAGGGGGCGATCACGGAGGGGTCGGTCAGTAATGTCATGGTAGTGCGGAACGGCACCGTTCAGACGGCGCCGGAAGGGCACAGGATTCTATCCGGCGTAACGCGCGCGATTGTCCTGGAGCTGGCGCGAAAAGAAGGTATTCCTGTGGCAGAATCGTTCGTCACCCGAGAAGAGTTGCTCACGGCATCTGAGGTATTTCTGACAGGAACGACTGTGGAGATATTGCCCGTGGTGCGTGTTGACGGATATGCGATTGGTGGCGGATCGCCGGGTCCTATTTCTCAGTTGTTGTCTCGCCGTTTTGACACACTGGTCGGCTAGCCGCCCCTTGCTTTCACTGCTTTGGCATGGTAAGGTTCTCGCGCTGTAAGTGGGCCAAGGCCCACTTTTTTGTTTGAGCAACTTTTTTCTATGAGTGACGCGGGAGCAGTGTCGGCAGGGAAGCCGTCGGTGAAACGCGCTGAGGCGCTGAACCTTCGTATCCAAGAAATTGCCGCTCCTATTTTGCAATCACATGGTCTGGAATTGGTCGAGGCCGTCTGCGTCGGCCAAGGGCCTCGGACAGTGATTCGTGTTTTTATCGACAAGCCCGGGGGGATCACCCTGACAGATTGTGAGCAGGCGCATCGCTCGTTGAGCCCGGCGCTCGATGTAATTGATCCATTCCCGCATGCCTATACACTGGAAATCTCGTCTCCTGGGCTGGATCGTCCCTTGCGGAGCGTGCAAGACTATCGGCGTCTGATCGGAAAGCCGATCACGCTCAAATTGCGCGAACCGATTCAGACGCAGTGGCGACTTGTTGGCGCAGTGGTTGACGTGGATGATCGGGGGGTGACCTTGGCCATTCAGCAGAAGAAAGCCACGGAGACAATGCGAGTTGAATTTGATCAAATCGCTCTGGCGCGGCGGAAGGTGGAGTTCTCGTAGCAGCAGGTGCCGGGGTGGTGTGTTAACCATGAGGTGTGAGCTATGAATCGAGAGTTGATCGCCGTCATCGATGAAATCGGCCGTCAAAAGGGGATCGATAAGGCCAGAGTGATCGGCGCGATCGAGTCAGCACTTCAAACTGCTGCCAAGAAACGATTCGGCCAAGCCGAAAATATCCAAGTGGAAATCGATCCGAAGACCGGCGAAATCTCGGTCGTTTCAAAGAAAATCATTGTCGATACGGTGGCCAATCCGAAAGCGGAGATCTCTCTGAAGGAAGCGCGTGAATATGACGAAGGCGCGGAGGTTGGTGATGAGATCGGCTCTCTGATCGAAATGGACGAGCTAGGTCGAATTGCGGCGCAAACGGCGAAGCAGGTCATCTTTCAGAAGGTGCGCGAGGCAGAGTGGGAAGCAGTTCAGAAGGAGTACTCGACTCGTCAGGGCGATTTGGTGAACGGCATTATTCTCGGCATGGAGCGCCGAAACTTTTTGGTCGATCTCGGCAAGACCGAAGCCATTCTCCCCATTCAGGAGCAGATCCCGCGCGAAACCTATCGGCGTGGAGATCGGGTGAAGGCCCTGCTCTTGGAGGTGCGTCGCACACCCAAGGACGTGCAGGTCATTCTTTCCCGCAGCCACCCGCAGTTTGTGGCGAAGATGTTTGAGCTTGAAGTGCCGGAAGTTGGCGAAAAGATCGTCGAAATCAAGTCGATCGTGCGTGAGCCCGGCGATCGTACCAAGATTGCGGTCTCCTCGAGGGACAAGGCTGTCGACCCGGTAGGGGCCTGCGTTGGCATCAAGGGATCGCGTGTGCAGGCTGTGGTTCGTGAGTTACGCGGGGAAAAGATCGACATTATTACATGGACACAGGATCCGCGTGTCTTTATCGCCGAGGCGCTGAATCCCGCCACGATCGAGAAGGTCGGGATCGACGAAGAAAAGAAATCGGCCCTGGTGGTGGTGGCCGATTCGCAGCTATCCTTGGCGATCGGGAAGAACGGGCAAAATGTGCGACTCGCCGCGCGCTTGACCGGATGGAAGATTGATATCATCAGCGCAACTGAATACGAGAAAGAAAAGGCGGAACGGGATCGGGATATCAAGGCGGCCCTGGCAGAGGAAACCGAGGCGCAGCGCCAGCAGGATGAAGCGCGGGCTGCCGCACAACAGGCTGAGTGAAGCGGTTCGATATTCACGGGCTGAATGGCAATTATTTAAGCGGGTGGAGCTGAGCGGTACTGTATGCGCGTGTACGAATTAGCAAAGCAGTTGGGGATGGAAAACCGGGAGCTGATTCCTGAGTTGAAACGGCTCGGGATTCCGGTGGTGTCCCACAGCAGTGCCTTGGATGACGATTCGGTTCGCATTGTCTTGGAGAAGCTGGGTTCGAAGGCTCGGGGCGGTGAGGTTGTTTCCGGGCATGAGGCGAAGAAGGTGGTCCGTTGGTCTAAAGAGTCGGGTGTGTCTCACGAGCGGGGGCACGCGGCAGCGCACGAAGAGCCTCCGAAGCCGGACAAGAAACGGATTCTCATCAAGAAGAAGAGGGAGGAAGGTGCGGAGGATGTTGCGGCTTCTTTGGCGGTGGCAGAAGCGGCGTTCGCACCCGTCATCCCTGCAGGATACGAAGCATCAGTGGTGGCGCCGGCAGCTGGTCCTGATGTAGCAGCGACTGAAGCCGTCCCTGTAGAGGCTGCACCACCCGAAGAATTAGTGGCCCCATCGCCTGTTGTGACCGCTTCGGAGGAGTCGCTCGTCAAGCCGGTGCAGGTTCCCCCGGTCACGGCTTCTCCGCTTGATGCGCAGACGACCGCGAAGAAGAAGAGTGCGGCCACGGAGGCCATGGAGAGCGAAGCGGCGGCGCGGGAGAAATTGAAAAAGGCTAAGAAGGCTCCGCGGACTCGGGAAGAAGATGAAGCCAAGTTTAAGAACGACGCCACTCGATGGGGGGATCTGCGGGCGATCCCGGTGCAGCGGCGCGAAGACCGATCCAAGCATATTCACCATGCCTCGCCAACGGAAGTCACCAAGCCGAGAAAGAAAAGCGTGAAACTGAGCGCAGGAGTCAGCGTCAAGGAATTCGCAGAACTCATCGGTCAGCGTCCTGCAGACGTGGTCAGGAAGCTGATGGAAATGGGGCAGATGGTGACCTTCAACCAATCGATCAATTTGGAAGCGGCCTCTTTGATCGCCGAGGAATATGGCACCAGGGTGGAGGTGTCGACGGAAAAGGTCGGCGAAGCGTTACTGGAAGAGGCTGCGCAATCCTCGGGTGAGGAACATGCTGTCTTGCGGCCTCCGGTCGTCACGATTATGGGGCATGTCGATCACGGGAAAACGTCTTTGCTCGATGCGATTCGCCTGACAAAGGTGGCGGAAGGCGAGGCCGGAGGAATTACCCAGCATATCGGTGCCTATATTGTCGGTGTTCGTGGCAAGCAGGTGACTTTCCTTGATACCCCTGGTCATGAGGCCTTTACGGCCATGCGTGCCAGGGGCGCGAAGGCGACAGACATTGTAATTCTGGTTGTGGCTGCCGACGACGGCGTCATGCCACAGACGGTGGAAGCCATTCATCATGCCAAGGCTGCCGGAGTGCCGTTGATTGTCGCCATCAATAAGGTCGACAAGCCGGGAGCCAATATCGATCGCGTCAAGAATGCCCTGACCGAGCATGGGTTGGTTCCTGAGCCCTGGGGTGGCGACACGATTATGGTTGAGGTGTCGGCGAAGCAACGGACCGGCTTGGACCAGTTGTTGGAAATGATTCTGCTGCAGGCGGAAGTCTTGGAGTTGAAGGCGGATCCATCACGTATGGCCAAGGGCTTGGTGATCGAGGCGAAGTTGGACCGCGGGCGTGGACCGATCGCGACGGTGTTGGTGCAAAGCGGGACTCTCCATGTCGGGGATGCATTTGTCGTCGGCAATTTCAGCGGCCGCGTGCGCGCCCTCATTACTGACAGGGGGAGCAAGACGACAGAAGCTGGCCCGTCTGTTCCAGTCGAGGTGATCGGCTTGCCGGGCGTGCCGTCGGCCGGCGATTTGTTCACCATCGTAAAGGATGAACGGGTTGCCCGCGAGATCGCGCAAGAGCGGGCGATGAAGCAGCGGGCGGCTGATCTGGCCGGTCCGGCGAAGGTGAGTCTGGACGATCTGTTTGCCAAGATTCAGGAAGGCAATGTCAAAGAATTGCCCATTGTCATCAAGGCCGATGTGCAAGGGTCGGCCGAAGCCTTGGCTTCCGCGGTGGAAAAAATGCCGGCCGGTGCGGTCAAGCTGCGAGTAATGCACACCGGTGTGGGCGGTATTACCGAAACCGACATTCTCTTGGCGGCCGCGTCTAAGGCCATCGTGATTGGATTTAATATCCGTCCGGAGCCGAAAGCGGCCGCGTTGGCCGAACGTGAAGGTGTCGATGTGCGCCTGTACAGCATCATTTACGATGCACTCAACGATATCCGCGCGGCGATGGAAGGTCTGCTTGAGCCCACGCTCAAAGAGCGTGTCCTTGGACGGGCTGAGGTGCGTCAGATGTTTACGATCCCCAAGGCCGGTCTGGTGGCTGGTTGTTATGTGGTGGATGGCGTCATCTCTCGTGCCAGCGTCGGCGTGCGCGTGATTCGGGATAGTGTTGTGGTCTATGAGGGTAAGTTGGGTTCGCTCCGTCGCTTCAAGGATGATGTGCGTGAAGTGCAGCAGGGGTATGAGTGCGGTATCACGGTCGAAAACTTCAATGATCTCAAGGCCGGGGACATTATCGAAGCCTACGTCGTCGATAAGATAGCGGCAAAGCTTGAGCCTGCGAACCGTGGCACGTCTCCGCAAAGTCATCGGGCATGACCGTCGGGCTCTGCACGGTTGAATTGTTCATTCCTGACGGGCATTCGTTGAAAGACAAGCGTCAGGTCCTGCAAAGTCTGAAGGCCCGGTTGCGAGACAAGTTTAATCTATCGGTCGCGGAAGTCGGAGACCAGGATTTGTGGCAGAAGGCAATTTTGGGTTTGGCTTGCGTGGCAAATGAGTCCGCGCATGTGAATCAGGTGTTGGATCAAGCCGTGAATTTGATTCAGTCTGTGCCCGCGATTCAACTGCTGCGCTCGCGAATCGAGTTGCTGTAAGGCGGCGTCATGACCAAATCGACGTACAGCCGGGCCGATCGTGTGGCAGACCAGATCCGCATGGAAGTGGCTGACATCCTGATGCGGAAGATTAAGGATCCGCGTGTGCGATCAGTCACCGTTACCGATGTGGAGCTGACCAAAGATCTTCGCATCGCGCGCATCTTCGTGACGACCATGGAGCAGAATAAGGATGAGCGGTTGGTGTTCGACGGGCTGGCGAAGGCCAGCGGTTTCGTTCGGGCGGAGTTGGGGCGGCGTCTGGCATTACGATACCTGCCGGAGCTGATCTTTATGAAAGACATCAGTGGCCCTAGAGCTGACCGAGTCCTGGAGCTGTTGGATGGACTGCATCGCGATCAATCCCGCGAAGATATGTTGGCGGAGGCCCCACGCACTGATGTCTAGCAAATGACCATGATTGCCTCGATGGAGCCACGCGCGACTACTGTGCTTCAGGACGGAGTGTTGAATGTCCGCAAGGAAGCCGGGTGGACGTCGCATGATGTGGTGGCTCGCATTCGTCGGAAATTGCGCGGGATGAAGTTGGGCCATGCCGGAACGTTGGATCCGGCGGCCACCGGTGTCCTGCCGTTGCTCGTCGGGCGTGGCACTCGCATCGCTGAATATTTGCTGGAATGGGACAAAACCTATCTCGCCGTATTGCGACTCGGTGAAGCCACCGACACGCAAGACGCCACTGGGACAGTGCTCCTGCGTTCACCGATTGAATCGTTGACCGAAGACCGTATCCGTGAAGTGGTCGCAGGGTTTGAAGGACGCATTCAGCAGCTTCCCCCCATGTACTCTGCGATCAAAGTCGGAGGCGTTCCCTTATACAAAGCGGCGCGAGCCGGACGGGAAGTGCCCCGACAGGCTCGTGAAGTGACCGTGTTTCGTCTTGATATCGTGGATATCCAGATTCCCGATGTGACCCTTCGGGTGGCCTGCTCCAAGGGCACGTATATCAGAACGCTCTGCGCGGATATCGGGGACAAGTTAGGGGTCGGGGGGCATATGGCGAGGTTGGTCCGCGAACGTGTGGGACCATTAATCGTGGATCAAGCGCTCACTGTGGAAGAGGTTGAGTCACGGTTGGAGCAAGGGACGCTCGCGGCGTCGATGTTGACGTTAGATGAGGCGCTGGTCGGACTCCCCGTGTGTACTGTGGGGACGGGTACGGCCAGACGGGTGCTTCATGGTATGCCGGTTTCCGGTTCAGACGTTCTTGCCTGGCGGGGTTTGCCGTCGGTTTTCCCCGATGGAGCCAATCGGGCTATCCGCATCAAAGACGACGCGGGACGGTTACTGGCCATCGGTACCCTGCCGGTCGGCATGGATACCACGGTCCCGGGTGTGAGTGAGCAGCCTATTGCTGTATCGAAGGTATTGGTCACTGAAGAATCACGGAGTGGAAGCATCGCGAAATCAATAGAGGAGTAGAGACGTATGGCACTGGTAAAAGAAGTGAAAACGGAATTAGTGAAGAGTTTCCAGCAGCATGAGAAGGACACGGGATCCCCGGAAGTGCAAATCGCCATCCTGACGAACCGGATTACGTATTTAACGGAACATTTCAAGACGCACAAGAAAGACCACCATTCCCGGCGTGGTCTGTTGACGTTGGTCGGACGTCGCCGTCGGTTGTTGGACTATCTCCGAAAAGTCGAAGAGGCCCGGTATCGCGCCATTCTGGAGCGTCTGGGTATTCGTAAGTAGTCGTGTGAGTGGAGTCGGCTGCCACCTTCGTAGGTGGTGGCCGAACCATTTTGTTGTCCCCGCAGGTGAACACTGAAACAAGTTCAATGACACAGGTCCAGATTCAGTCGAGGGTAGGCCCTTGTGGTGGGATGTGCAGGTAGCCGTTTGAACTTATCTCTGTGGGCATCTGTGGGATTTAAACGGAGGAGACCATAGATGAAACATATTGTAGACATCGATCTGGCAGGGCGCCGGTTGACGCTGGAGACCGGACGCATTGCCAAGCAGGCGGACGGGGCCATCTGGGCCACCTACGGTGACACCGTGGTACTTGCGACGGCGGTTGCGTCGCAAACTGCGAAGCCAGGAGTGGATTTTCTTCCGCTGACCGTGGATTACCAGGAAAAGACTTACGCAGCCGGTAAGATTCCGGGTGGATATTTTAAGCGGGAGGGTCGGCCTTCCGAGCGCGAAGTGCTCACCAGCCGTCTGATTGATCGACCACTTCGCCCGCTCTTTCCTGAAGGGTATTACTTTGAGACGCAAGTCATCGCTTCGGTCCTGTCTGCGGACAAGACCGGCGTATCCGATGTCATCGCCATTACCGCGGCGTCCGCGGCGTTGGCGGTCTCGTCGATTCCCTTCAACGGGCCGATTGCCGGTGTGAAAATCGGTCGTGTGAACGGACAGTTCGTGGTGAACCCCGATTTGGAAGCTTTGGAAGCGAGCGACCTCCATCTCGTCGTGGCGGGAACTGCCGATGCGGTGATGATGGTGGAAGCCGGCGCTAATGAATTGTCGGAAGCGACCATGCTCGAAGCTATCGAATTGGCGCACAGCGAAATCAAGAAAATCGTCGCGAAGATCGAGGAATTACGCAAGCTGGTGGGCAAGGCAAAGCGGGTGGTGGCGCAGGAGCCGATCGATGCCGCGTTGACCGAGCAGGTGCGGGCCATGGTGGCCGGGCCGATTCGAGAAGCTATCCTCATCCCCAATAAGAGCGCACGGCAGGAACGCCTGGATCAGGTGTTGGGGGAGACGATCGCGAAGCTCAAGTCTGACGAGCCCAACCGGGACCGCCATGTCAAGGTCATTTTCCATGGTCTGGAGTACACCGAAGTCCGAAACATGATTCTCGAAAAGCGAGTGCGGGCCGACGGGCGCGGTCCTTCGGACATTCGCCCGATTACCTGCGAAGTCGGTGTCCTGCCACGTGCGCACGGTTCCGCAGTCTTCACACGCGGAGAAACTCAGAGTTTGGCGGTGGTCACGCTGGGCACAACCGACGATGAGCAGCGTATCGATGCCTTGGAGGGCGAGTACATGCGCGCGTTCATGCTGCATTACAATTTCCCGCCTTTCAGTGTCGGTGAGGCGCGGCCGCTCCGGTCGCCGGGCCGCCGGGAAGTCGGGCATGGAGCCCTTGCTGAGCGCGCGCTCAAGTCGACTATTCCCGGCAAGGACAAGTTCCCCTATACCGTGCGGATTGTCTCGGAAATCCTAGAGTCTAATGGATCCTCTTCAATGGCGACGGTGTGCGGCGGTACGCTGGCGCTTTTGGATGCTGGTGTCCCGATTAAGGAACCGGTGGCAGGGATCGCGATGGGGTTGATCAAGGAAGGCGACCAGGTGCTGGTCCTGTCCGATATTCTCGGACTGGAGGATCATCTGGGCGATATGGACTTTAAGGTCACGGGGACGAAAAATGGCGTTACAGCGCTTCAGATGGATATCAAGATCGGCGGTATCACCTCCGAATTGATGCGCGAAGCACTCGCTCAGGCAAAGGCGGGTCGGTTGCATATTCTCGGGTGCATGGCACAGGCCTTGACCGAACCGCGCGCCAAGCTATCAGCCTTCGCTCCGCGCATATTCCCGATGAAAATCAAGCAAGACAAGATCCGCGACGTCATCGGCCCGGGTGGAAAGATGATCCGCAGCATCATCGCGGAGACCGGTGTGAAAATCAACGTCGAAGACACCGGCGATGTGACGATTGCTTCTTCCGATGAGGCATCCGCACAAAAGGCCATCGATATGATCAAGCGCCTGACCGAGGAAGTCGAGGTTGGCAAGATCTATCTCGGAACAGTCAGGAAGATCATGGACTTCGGCGCATTTGTCGAAGTGCTTCCCGGCACGGACGGCCTGGTTCACATCTCTCAGTTGGCTCATCATCGCGTCAAGGCGGTCACCGATGAGGTTTCGGAAGGCGATCAGGTGATGGTGAAGGTGCTGGAAATCGATAAGCAGGGCAAGATTCGCTTAAGCCGGAAGGAAGCCATGCCGGCACCGGCTGGTTCTCCTGCCACCGAACCAACGCCCGCGGGATAATCGATCGTGTATCGCAAGATCGTTCTCGACAACCGGTTGCGCATTGTGGCCGAACTCCTTCCGACGTTGAAGTCCGTCACGATCGGCATATGGGTCAACGTCGGATCGCGCGACGAGCAGCCGGGGGAAGAGGGGTTGTCTCACTTCCTGGAGCATATGTTCTTCAAGGGAACGCGCAGCCGCACGGCGACGCAGATTTCCCGCGAGATCGATGCGCTGGGGGGTGAGATGAATGCGTTCACCACCCGGGAAACGACGACCTTTTATGTGAAGGTGCTGGATCAACAGTTGGAGGCAGCGTTGGAGCTGCTCTCGGATCTGTTCTACCGGTCCCGGTTTGAGTCGAAAGAAGTCGAAAAAGAAAAGCAGGTGGTGCTCGAGGAGATCCGGATGGTCCAAGACGATCCGGAGGACCTGGTCCAAGAGCTTCACATGAAGCATACGCTCGGAAGCCATCCGTTGGGCAGGCCGATCCTAGGACAGGCGCCGAGAATTCAGGCCCTTGGACGCAGCGATTTGGTATCCTACGTTGGCTCGCACTACGATCCGGAGCGCACCGTCGTTGCTGTGGCCGGCAATTTTACCTGGCGCCGCTTGGAGCAACTGTTGGCGCGTTATTTTTCCGACTCGCACAAGGGTGTGGCGGTGCGGCCAAGCCGTCGCCCACCAGAGGTGAAGGGTGGGGTGCTGGTCAAACGGAAGGCTTTGGAGCAGGTTCATCTTTGTTTGGGCCTTCAGGGGCTGAGTGCAGGACATAAGGATCGATATGCGGCGCATGCGCTCAACGGGGTCCTAGGCGGGAGTGTGAGTTCGCGCCTCTTTCAAGAGGTGCGGGAAAAGCGTGGCCTCGTGTACTCGATCTATTCGTTCTTGTCCACCTACTCTGATGGCGGCATGACCACGGTCTATGCGGGTACGCGCCCGAAAGAGGTTGAGCGTGTCGTGGAAGTTGTCTGTCGGGAACTCAAGAAGCTCCGCACGCACGGAATCGATACCAAGGATTTGGCCCGGGTTAAAAACCAAATGAAGGGCAGTCTGATGCTCAGCCTGGAGAGTTCACATAGCCGCATGAGCAAGTTGGCGAAGGACGAACTGACGCAAGGTAGCCATGTGTCGCTTGAGCAAATGATTGCTGAGATCGATCGCGTGACGACCGATCAAGTTTATCGGGTAGCGCAAACTTTATTGGATCAGCGCTGTCTTTCAATTACAGCGCTTGGCCCAATTCCGACCAGGAGTCTGCAGTCGTTTGCGTCAACCGGTCAATAGTGGAGGCGCCTGTAGGTGGGTGCAGGGGGCTGGTGAGGCCAAGAATAGCGGCGGCTTGAACGAGACCCCATTGCTAACTATATGATATGTGGTTGAGGTTAAAGTGCGAATGATGGCTGTATTTCAGCAAAACATTCTCTTGACACGTTTCGTGGATTTAAGTACCATGGCCGCGTTTTCATCATATAAGTCTGGATTTATTTCGACTGCATTACAGGGGAAGGTAAGCAGAGAGAAAGGGGGTGTGCGTCGCACTTCCTCCTCCTAGCGCGTTCTCTGGATTTTTGTTTTTTTTCTGAACTCTTTTTTTGGATACTGTGATTCAACGGTTCTCTGGTCATCATTTTTCCAAGGAGGGTAGGGTTATGAATAGGGTCGGAATTCTAGCCGCACTTGCAGTGTCCTCCGTTGTCGGCTTGCTGACCGCCGGTGTTACGTTCGCGGCGGATGCTCCAGCCGGGGGCGGACCGAGCGAAGTCACCACGGGCAGCGGAAAGTTCTTTAAGGGTGAGACCACCAATACCTTGAAGGGGCGGGTGTGGTCGCAATGGGCAGACAATCCTGATACCGAATTGCTCTTCGGCATCCAGTACTGGAACACCGGTGATCCGGCTTCCGGTGAGGGTGGTGGACGATCCTCCACTCAAATGGATGTAAAGCCGCCGGATCCGTTGTTTACATGCTGCGGTTGGGGCTTCACTGGTGGTACGGACAAAAATAACCCCTATGCTGGCTGGTATCATGCGGCGACCACCGTTCGTTTGTCTGTTAAGGATAAGAATTTGATGGATCAAATCATCAAGGCATCGCAAGAACTCGTGGCGATGGAAGTGACCCTTGATGGTCGGACCATTACCGGCTTTAAGGTCTTGAAATAGAATTTATACCGAGGCGACATTCTTGAGACTTTTTTGTCTTCTTTAAGGAGGATGTGATTATGAAGCTTCAAAAGCAGGGGTGGACCTTCATGGCTGCCGTGGCTTTGGTGGTAGGGTTTACCTCCACTGCGCTGGCCATTGAGGCGTTTCAGGAGCGGTTTGAGTGGGGAGATTTGAGCAAGCCCACCACACTGCAGGGACGTGTGATTATTCTGGACCCTTATGATGAGGCGGTCTGGCTCAACATTGCTGTGTTCGGCGGCAACGCCGAGAGCGGGTTGTTCTGGCAGAGAATTCACCCAGGCAAGAATCTCAAGTTTTATCCTGCCGACAAGAATGTGTGGGAACAGCTGAAGTCGATGGCGCGTCCGCATTCCGGACCGGCTGCAGCGAAGGAAGTTCCCCCGGGCTCCCCGACCACTCTGGTCGAGTTTGTGGCCCAGGAAGTCGAGCAGAATCGTCGTGTGATCTCATCCGTCAAGAAATTGCCAGACAATGCCGGCGAAATGGGCAAGCCAAAGAGCATTTCGTCCCTTCGGTTGAAAGAATGTGAAGGCAAGACGGAAGTGGATGCTCCTTGCCATGCGGCTAAGACATTGCTGAACACATCACCGAAGTCTCCTGATGGAGATAAGGTATTGATGCAGTACGATGTGTTGCTGCCCAATGGTAAGCCACTTGCTAACCTGATTCCATGGACTGCCAAGTACAATCAGGGTGGTGGACAGCACTGATTTGTAGAAGGTCATTGGCCTGAAGTAAGAAGGCGGCATTCCGAAAGGGGTGCCGCCTTTTTATTTGCGACGTGGTGAGAGAAAGTCTTCAGGCTTGTGGAGTGGGCAATTATTCCTTCAATAGTCGTTGCTGTAGCGCCGCAAGCCGATTGAGCGCGTCGAGCGGAGTCATGGAGAAGAGATCCATTTGACGAACCTCTTCAAGCATAGGATGTGGCGCAGGGAGTGTAGCATCAAATTGAAGCGACTGCTGGCTTTCGCGAACCGGGAGACCGGACGAGGACGAGGATTCAAGTTGAGCAAGGACGGCCTTGGCCCGGTGTATCACCTGCTCGGGAAGACCTGCCAGTTGAGCGACATGGATTCCGTAGCTGCGATCGGCACCTCCGCGAATAATTTTCCGCAGAAACAGCACTTTTCCGTCACGTTCCTGCACCGCGACGCAATAGTTGGTAATCCCCTCTCGTAGACTCTCCAGTTGCGTCATTTCATGATAATGAGTCGCGAAGAGCGTGCGCGCGCCGAGACGCTGAGGATCCTGGATGTATTCGGCAATGGCCCAAGCGATGCTGAGCCCGTCGTAGGTGCTTGTGCCCCGTCCGATCTCATCCAGGAGGATCAAGCTGCGAGGTGTGGCGCAGTTGAGAATATGTGCCGACTCTGTCATTTCAACCATGAAGGTACTTTGGCCACCGGCGAGATTGTCGGACGCGCCGACTCTGGTGAAAATGCGATCCGTCAGTCCGATCCGGGCTTTCGTGGCGGGGACAAAACTTCCCATCTGGGCCATCAAGGTGATGAGAGCGACTTGTCGTAGATAGGTGCTCTTTCCGGCCATGTTGGGGCCGGTCAATATGTGCAGCCGGCTGGTCGACAGCTCCAGATTGGTGTCGTTCGGGATAAACCCTCCGGAAAGATCAAAGCGTTCGACGACGGGGTGCCGGCCCTGAACAATATGAAGTTCGCCGCCTTCGTCGACGGTCGGTCGTACATATCGATTCAGTGCGGCGGTTTCCGAGAGGGCGGCAATTACGTCAAGAGTAGCCAATCGTCGGCTGATCTCCTGAAGGCGGGCTGTTTCTGACGCGATTCGTGCCCGGAGTTGTTCAAACAGTGATTGTTCCAGGGCCGCAAGTTTTGTGTCGGCTCCCGTCACCCGCTCTTCGAGTTCCTTTAGCTCGGGGGTCATGAAGCGTTCGGCATTAACCAGGGTTTGCTTGCGGATATAGTCGGGCGGTACCTTCCCAAGGTTTGCCTTCGTAAGTTCAATATAGTACCCGAAGATTTGGTTATATCTGATTTTGAGTGAATCGACGCCAGTCCGTTCGCGTTCTTTGGCTTCCAGGCCGGCAATCCAGCCTTTGCCCTCCCGGCTTGCCTTGCGGAGTTCATCGACTTCGGGGTGATAGCCGCTCTTCAGGATGCCGCCGTCGCGAATCGATACGGGAGCCTCCTGTTCTAAGGCACCTTCGATCAATTCGTAGAGCTCCTGGGCGTTATCCCACGACGACATCAGGTCGGCAATCAGTGGAGAATTGAACGCGGACAACTCGGCCTGTATTGCGGGAAGCGAAGAGACGGAAATCTTCAGAGCAAGGACATCCCGCGGATTAGCGGCTCCGAGTGACATGCGGCTACAGAGACGGGAAATGTCCTGGACGGTTCGCAACGCCGTTCGGAGGCGAACTCGTGCGTCGATCTGTTGTTTGATTTCATCAACCGCCGTCAGCCTCGCCTCTATTGCCGCACAGTTTACCAATGGTCGCAGGATCCACTCACGGAGCAACCGACTTCCCATGGCGGTGACGGTGCGATCCAGAACGCTCAATAATGTATAGGTGGACTGGTTCGACGACTCCTCTGCGCGACCGGCAGGCCTGACAAGTTCCAGATTGCGGATGGTGACGCTGTCCAGATGCATGGCATCATGATCCTGTCTCATGCGTGGCGAACGGATGTGGTCGAGCGGGGCCGATGGTTGAGTTTCCCTGACATACCGCAACACTGCGGCCCCGGCTTGGATGCCCAGTGTGAGCCGGTGGCAGCCAAAGGCTTCCAGGGAATGCACGCGAAACTGCTCTTGTAACGTCATGCGACCCTGTTCCAGGTCGAACCAAGTTGCAGGCTGTGCACAGCATCGGGGGCCGGTCAGATCGGCGGTCCATTGCCGTTCGTCCGGAGAGAGAGCTTCGGAAAACAGCAGTTCTTTCGGTTCAAGGCGCGCCAGTTCGTCCCGGAGAGCGGCCTCTGCCTGAACCCCATGAAACTCACTGAGCCAATAGTCTCCGGTCGAGACTTCTAGGGTTGCAAGGCCATAGGACGACTCTTTGCGTCCAGTTCCTGCGGATCGGCGCACGGATACTGCGGCCAGCACGTTAGATTCCGAGGAAGGAAGAAATTCGCTGTCAATGAGTGTGCCGGGGGTATACAGCCGGACGACTTCCCTGCGCACCAGACCCTTGGCCAGCTTGGGGTCCTCGACTTGTTCGCACAGGGCTACGGTCCGTCCCGCACGGAGGAGTTTTGCGATGTAATTAGTGGCTGCGTGATAGGGGACGCCGCAGAGAGGGATCGGGGTCTCGCTGGACTTATCGCGTGATGTCAGCGCAATGGAGAGAAGTTTGGACGCTTCCACCGCGTCTTCTTGGAACATTTCATAGAAATCGCCGACACGGAAAAAGAGGATGGCATCACGATAGGCCTGCTTGATGTCGCGATATTGCCGCATCAATGGGGTGCCGTCGGCGTCACCCATCGGAGGGCTCTCCCTCAGCGGGACTGTCCGAAGATGTGCCCACCCGACGAGCGGCTTTGTCGAGGGCCTGCCGGAGGCGCTCCAGATCCACCTCCGCTTCCTGCAGCGCCTTGGTTTTGCGACGGAGTTCGATACGGCCGCGTACCCAGGCAGGAAACAACAGAATCCCGGACACTAACAGCCCGACGCCGAAGGCAGCCAGAATTGGCTTATAGATCAGGATTGATGCGGAGCGAAGGCCAAAAAAATACCTCAGAGTGACTTCCTGCTCCTGGTTTTGCAGAAAAAACGACAGCGCGAGCAGTAGCAGCGTTCCCACCAATATCAAACGGATCAATGCGAGGTCCTCCTTGGCCGGCTCAATTGTACACGGGTTTGTGGAACCGCTCTAGTGGGGCGATCGGCGGAGAGCCGTGAGCGAAGCGCGTCCAGTAAACGCCGTGCAGCAGGGCCTCTGGCCGTCAGAATTGCATGACGGGTTGCCGGAGGGCGATGTGATAAGTGGACGTCGAGCCGGTCAGACGGAAGACCGGCTCCCCATCGATCGGCCCATTCGATCGCGGTGACGGTGTGGCCATCTACGTAGTCGTTGAGTCCGGTGTCTTCAAGTTGCGCCGCGGTTAGCCGGTAGAGGTCGGTGTGGACCAATGGAAGGCGTCCTTGGTATTCATGAATTAGTGTAAACGTCGGGCTGCTCACGTCCGTCGGTTCGGCGAGCAGCCCGTCGGCGATACCTTTGACCAGCGAGGTCTTGCCTGCGCCCAGTTCTCCGAACAGGGCGAGGATCTCGCCTCCCTGCAGGACTGTGCCCAGGCAGCGTCCCAGGCGGTGCGTGTGTTTCGGAGATCGAAGCACAACGCGCCATGGTTTGCCGACAGGAGGGGATCCCGCGGTTGTTTGCGGGATAGGTGCCGCAGGTGATGGCCTCGGCTTAGGTGTGTGTGGTCGGCGCGAGGGCATGGGGGATGTGCTGAATGAGGTCACTTGCGATCATGCCGGCTTGGCCGAGTTGCCGCGCAGCCAAATCTCCGGCCAAACCATGAAAATATGTTGCCGCGCAGGCGGCATCCCAAGGGGACAAGCCTTGGGCGAGAAGCCCGCCAACCATGCCCGTCAAGACGTCGCCCGTTCCGGCGGTGGCCATTCCGGGATTGCCGGTCGGGCAGATAGCTGCCAGGCCATCCGGCCGCGCAATCACCGTGCGGGCTCCTTTGAGGATAACAAAGACGCCTCGTTCTCGCGCAAATCTAGTGGCCGTGCCAAGACGATCTTCATTAACTGATTGTGTAGTCGCTTCGGTTTCCAATCTGGCCATTTCGCCGGGGTGAGGGGTGATAATCGGCGGTCGTTTGCATTCGGTCAGCAATGAGGATTTCCCCGCCAATGCATTCAACGCGTCGGCATCGAGTACGCAGGGTTTGTCGATTCGCTTCACGAGTTCTTGCACCAGGTCGACGGTTTCGGGATGGGTGGTCAGGCCTGGCCCGATCGCGACGGCATCTCGGGCGCCGGCGAACGCGAGCAAGCGATCCAAGCCGGAACGCGCGAAGGTCCGGGCTTTGGTCTCCGGCATCGGGAGGGTCATCACTTCCAAGAGTTTTGCTTCCAGAATATCGTTGGCGCTCGACGGAATCGCGGCCGTCACCAGCCCGGTTCCGATGCGCAGGGCTGAGAGCGCTGCCATGGCCGCCGCACCTGTTTTGCCGACCGAGCCGGCGATGATACCGAGGTGGCCATAGGTTCCTTTGTGTGCCGAAGGGTGACGTGGGGGGAGTGCCGCCCGAATGGCCGTATCGGTCAGCAGCATCAGCCGACTTCCGACGGATTCCACAAGCGAGGTGGGGATCCCGATGTCCACGAGTTGAACCGTTCCGGCGCAATCGATGCCGGATCCGCTATAAAGCCCTGCTTTCGGCAATCCGAAGGTCACCGTGAGATCTGCGCGTACGGCGGCTCCCAGCACCGCTCCTGTATCGGCGTGCAGGCCCGATGGAATATCGACGGCCACGGTCTGGCGACCTGAGGCGGTTATGGCTTCGATCGCATCACGGTAGAGCCCGGTGACGGGAGTGGAAAGGCCCGTACCTAGAATCGCATCGATAAGAATGTCACCGGTCGCCAACCGCTGCTGGATCGCCTCGGCATCAGTCGGGCTCGTAACGGCTGATTTTCCTGCCGATCGGAGAAATCGCTGATACATTGTCTTTGCATCGCGACTGAGATCGTTGGGAGGCGCAAGCAGCAGGACATGGACCCGGGCTTTTGCTCGTCGCAACAGCCGCCCGACGACAAAACCGTCTCCACCGTTATTCCCCTTGCCGCAGAGGATGATGACCGATTTGCCGGCAAGCGGTGCATATCTGGCCTCAAGGTGGGTGACGACCCCCGCTCCGGCTCGTTCCATCAGCGTCAGGGACGGCACCAAAGCCTCCGTGATCGTGCGCTGATCCAGCGCTCGCATTTGCTCGGCGGTCACGATCGGTATCATGGCGTTCTGTGACTCCCGGTCGGTTTCTCACGGCGAAGGTGACAGCCCATGCGTGGGAGCCGGATTAGGCGACCAATTCTTTCATCTCGCGCACAGCCTGGACCAATCCGACCATGACGGATCGGGCAATAATGCTGTGACCGATATTGAATTCCACAATTTCTGGCAATTTGGCGAGCCGTTTCACATTCTTATAGGTCAAGCCATGCCCGGCATTGACGCCGAGGCCGAGCTTATAGGCCAGTTTGGCAGCCTGGGTGATGGCTTCAAACTCCTCGTCTTCTTCCTTCGACCGCTTGGCGTTGGAGTAGCGGCCGGTATGTAACTCGACATAGGCTGCGCCGATTTTGTGCGCCGCCTTGATTTGATCGAGACTGGGCTCGACAAACAGGCTTGTGGGGATGCCTCCGTCGCGGAGCAGATCCACGATCTTCTGAATCCGATCTCGGTGGTTAGCGACATCGAGCCCGCCCTCTGTGGTGAGCTCCTGTCGGCGCTCGGGGACGAGTGTCACCAGGTCAGGTTTGACGCTTAGAGCGATCTTGGCCATGGCGTCGTCGGCGGCCATTTCCAGATCCAGTTTGGTTCGCACGATTTCCCGCAACATGGTGAGATCTCGATCTTGAATATGCCGGCGGTCTTCCCGAAGATGCACCACTAGGCCATCGGCGCCGGCCAGCTCCACGAGAATGGCGGCAGTCAGGGGGTCGGGGTCGGTCCCTCCGCGCGCCTGCCGGAGTGTCGCCACATGATCGATATTCACGCCCAGTCGAGCCATTACGCCTCCGCAATTTCGCTGCAAGTCATAGGAGAAAGATTCCGGAACTGGTCGAAATTCATAGACAATTCTCTCGATACTGAGGCATTATTAACAGAAGACGGTAGGGGGGAGCAAGAAGGCAGATCGTGGGTTGCTTAACCGTTTTCCGTGTGACCACGGTAGGGTGCTCGCCCCCAAGTCGTGACAATCGTAGCGAAATTGACTCGTTTTGAGGCCTCCATTAAAATACGCCCCTTTCAGAGGTATGGCGACTGAATCTGTTCGGCAGAGGACCCGCCTGTAGGAGTCTGACAAATTCATGGCGATCAGCGATGGCTTTTACCGCATTAAACGACTTCCACCTTATGTATTTGCGCAAGTACAAACCCTGAAGCTTGAGGCGCGTCAACGGGGCGAGGATATCATCGATTTCGGCATGGGCAACCCGGATCAGCCTACGCCGCCTCATATCGTCGACAAGTTGATCGAAGCGTCGAAGAAAGCCAAGAATCATCGTTATTCGGCTTCACGCGGGATCACGAAGCTGCGTCATGCGATCACTGGTTGGTATAAGCGCAATTACGAAGTGGATTTGGATCCTGAGACCGAAGCGATCGTGACAATCGGCTCCAAGGAAGGCATCGCCCACTTGGCGCTGGCCACGATCGGGCCAGGCGATGTGGTGCTGACACCTACGCCCACTTATCCCATCCATATGTACAGTTTTATTATTGCCGGCGGGGAAGTCCGCGGGATTGAACTGCGCCAGGACAGCGACTTTTTCGATGACCTGTTGCGCGTCTATCGCCAAACCTTGCCGCGTCCGCGTATTCTCGTGATCAATTTCCCGCACAACCCGACGACCGCCGTGGTCGATCTGGAGTTTTTCAAGAAGATCGTTGCGTTTGCCAAGGAACACGACGTGATCGTCATTCACGATCTGGCCTATGCCGATATCGCGTTCGACGGCTATAAGGCGCCAAGTTTTCTGCAAGTGCCGGAAGCGAAGGATGTGGGTGTGGAGTTCTATACATTGTCCAAGGCCTACAACATGCCTGGCTGGAGGGTCGGATTCTGCGTGGGCAATCGTGAGGTGGTCGGTGCGCTCGCCAAGCTGAAGAGTTATCTCGACTACGGTATTTTTCAGCCGATTCAGATTGCCAGTACCGTGGCCTTGAATGGGCCGCAGGATTGCGTCAAGGAGGTCGTCCAACGGTATCAAACCCGGCGTAACGTGCTCGTGAACGGGCTGAATCGTATCGGCTGGCCGGTGGCGCTGCCCCGCGCGACCATGTTTGTGTGGGCCCGCATTCCGGACCCCTTCCGGCATATGGGGTCCCTGGAGTTTTCAAAGCTGCTTCTCCGGGAGGCCAAGGTCGCGGTGTCGCCAGGAATCGGGTTCGGAGAGGGCGGAGATGAATTCGTACGTTTTGCGCTGGTGGAAAATGAACATCGCACGCGGCAGGCCCTGCGCGGGATCCGCAAAGTGTTGAATTTGGATGATCAGGAATCATGAAGAGTGAGATTGGCGTCGGGTTAATCGGATTTGGAACGGTCGGCACCGGTGTGGCTCGGGTGCTGATCGACAATGCTGAACTGATTCGTCGGCGGGTGGGCGTGCCTGTCAAGCTGGTTCGCATCGCGGACCTCGACATCACACGCGATCGCGGGCTGGTGATTCCGCCGGACGTGCTCACGACGGATATCCAGCTGGTCCTCACGGACCCCAGGGTGGATATCGTGATCGAGTTGATGGGGGGCTATGACTTCGCCAAACGCGTGATTCTGGATGCCATCCAGCGCGGCAAACACGTGGTGACAGCCAATAAAGCCTTATTGGCCGTGCATGGTGAAGAGATTTTTGCCGCGGCGTCGCGCCAAGGAGTCGATCTTTGCTTCGAGGCGAGCGTGGGGGGTGGAATTCCGGTCGTCCGCGCATTGATGGAAGGATTGGCCGCGAACAATATCCAGTCGATCTACGGCATCATCAACGGCACCTCGAATTATATTCTTAGCCGGATGACCAGTGAAGGCCAGCGTTTTGACGTGGTGTTGGAGGAGGCAAAACGTGCCGGTTACGCAGAGGCCGATCCCACGTTCGATGTGGCGGGTACTGATTCGGCGCACAAGCTGACCATCATGGTTAGTTTGGCCTATGGGACACCCGTCAATTTGAAAGAGATCTACACCGAAGGTATCACCGGGCTCACGCCGCTCGATATTGCTTATGCGAAGGAGTTCGGTTTTACAATCAAGCTGCTGGCGATCGCAAAATTTTCCGAAGGCGAAATCGAGGCGCGCGTGCATCCGACAATGGTGCCGTCGGCCTCTCAGATCGCGAAGGTTGACGGCGTCTATAATGCGATTCAATTGGTGGGTGATGCCGTCGAAGATGTGGTCCTTTATGGTCGGGGCGCCGGGTCGATGCCGACTGGAAGTGCGGTCGTGAGTGATGTTATGGCCATCGCGCGCAACCTGATCAAAGATGCTGCCGGGCGTGTCCCGCCGGCATCCTATCAGCCCGATCAGCGGCGGCCGCTGCGCATGCGGCCGATGGAAGAAATTACCTCGCTTTATTATATTCGCTTTATGGTGGTCGACCGGCCGGGTGTGTTGTCGCAGATTGCCGGGGTGCTGGGTCGTTATGGAATCAGCATTTCGTCGGTGCTGCAGCAGGGACGCAAAGAGGGGCAGACGGTGCCGGTGGTGATCATGACGCATATGGCAAAGGAGCGGGACATTCAAAACGCACTCCGTGAAATCAACCCCATGTCCTATATATCCGAGCCCACGACGCTCATCAGGGTCGAAGGGCGGGATGAATGAATGGGATTCCCCGGTGTTGCTGAGAGGATGGTCGAGTAGACTGTTATGATTCGTTGGCGTGGGATCATCGAAGAATACCGGAAGTTCCTGCCGGTCACGGCGCAGACCCCTGTGGTCACGCTGGGCGAGGGCCATACACCACTGATTCGTGCAGCCCGGCTTGCGAAGAGAATCGCTCCGGGGGTCGATCTGTATCTGAAGTATGAAGGCATGAATCCCACCGGATCCTTCAAGGATCGGGGCATGACTATGGCGATTTCGAAGGCTGTCGAGGGGGGCGCGCGGGCGGTCATTTGCGCATCCACCGGCAACACATCTGCCTCCGCTGCGGCGTATGGGGCCAGGGCGGGCATTGCCGTGTATGTGCTCATTCCGGCCGGCAAGATCGCGCTGGGGAAGTTGTCCCAGGCGATGATGCACCAGGCCACCGTCATTCAAGTCGAGGGAAATTTTGACCAGGCGTTGACCATCGTCAAAGAGTTGTCGGCCACGTACCCCGTTGAATTGGTGAATTCTTTGAATCCCTTCCGGATCGAAGGGCAGAAAACGGCGGCCATGGAGATTTGTGACGATCTCGGCGATGCGCCGGCTATGCATGTACTTCCTGTAGGGAATGCAGGTAATATCACTGCCTATTGGAATGGTTATCGGGAGTATCGTGCGGCCAATCAGACGACGCGGTTGCCTCGGATGATGGGGTTTCAGGCTGCTGGTGCGGCGCCGATTGTATTGGGCCACATCATCGAGGAGCCGCAAACGGTAGCTACGGCGATCCGAATCGGTAATCCCGCCAGCTGGCAATCGGCTCTCACTGCGGTGAAGGAGTCGTCCGGTGCCATCGATATGGTCACCGACGAAGAAATTCTGCATGCCTATGCGTTGGTGGCCAGTGAGGAGGGCGTCTTTTGCGAGCCAGCATCGGCCACCTCCGTGGCCGGTGTCATTAAATTGAGCCAGACCGGGCAATTACAAGAGGGCGCCACGGTGGTGTGTACGTTGACCGGACATGGTTTGAAAGATGCCGATACGGCGATCGGCATTTCACGTCAGCCTCAAACAGTAAGAGCCACCCGCGACGATGTGGCCCGCCTCCTTCATGTCTGATTACCTCAGGAACATTGCATGAAATATTTGATCCTGCATGCTGACGGGATGGCAGATCTCTCGTGCCCGAAACTCGGTGGGAAAACTCCGCTTGAAGCGGCCGCAACTCCGAACCTCGACCAGATTGCCCAACGTGGTGAGGTGGGACTGTTGAGCCTTCCCTCGGAAGCCGGAGCCGCCGGCAGTGATGTCACTAGCGTGGCTGTGCTGGGATATGATCCGAAAAAGTATTATCCGGGCCCCGGCCCACTGGAGGCGGCCGGTCTAGGCGTTACGGTGGGTGAGCAGGACGTGGTGTTCCGATGCACCATGGTGACGGTACGCGGGGAGACTGCTTCCGGTAACAAAGATCGGGCAACCGACATCAAGAAACTCGGGGCACATGTCATCATGGAGGACGCGACCGCGGGTCTCATCGACACGGAGCAGGCCCGTGAGTTGCTCGAAGCGGTGAATGAGCAGCTTGGTTCGGAGTCGATTCAGTTCTACCCAGGCTCCGGGCATCGGCATCTCATGGTCTGGGTTGGAGGAAAATCCCGCGCGACGTGTCTTGATCCGCAACCCTTGGTCGGCCGGTCGATTGCCGATGCGTTGCCGAACGGTGATGGCGCCGACGTGCTGCGCAAGATCATGGATGCGGCGTTTTTCATCCTGCGTGACCATCCGGTGAATGAGGAACGTGAGCAGGAGGGGTTGAAGCCCGCCAATTGCCTGTGGTTGTGGGGCCAGGGCCGTGCCGCGGTGTGGCCACCGTTGCCGGAGAGATACCAGATTGCCGGTGTGGTGGTGTCATCCAGCGATGTCCATCGTGGAGTTGGGTTGTGCGCCGGATTGGATGCTGTCGAGCTTCCTCGTGCCGACGGAAGTGACGCGAATGAGTTCACGGATTGCGTGCAGGCGGCGGTGCAGGAGTTAGCCAAGAAAGACTTCGTCTATCTGCATGCCGGGCTTTCCGACGACGTGCTGCACGCGACTGATGTGCAGGACAAGGTGCGGGCCATTGAGCGGTTCGATGCCCAGGTCGTCGGGCCGATTCTCGCGGCACTGGCGACGCATCCCGCCTATCGATTGCTTGTCGTGTGTGATCCCGGCCTCGCAAAGAGCCACGGTTCTGATGTTGCGCCGATCATGTATGCGCTATGTGATAGTGCCGCCAAGCCGTCGGCCGAAGTCACCAAGCGGTTTCATGAGCAGGATGCGCATATCGCCGGGACCGCGCCTCGCGATGCAACGAAGTTGATGTTGCGATTATTCCCGCGCGGAGTATAGAGCTGTGGCGCTGATCGTTCAAAAATACGGGGGAACATCCGTCGGTACGGTCGAACGGATTCATCGCGTCGCCGAACGTGTCGAACGCGCTCAGAAAGACGGCCACCAGGTGGTGGTAGTGTTGTCGGCCATGAGCGGAGAAACGGATCGACTGCTGAAGTTGGCCCATGAAGTCACCGTTGCGCCGGACGAGCGCGAGTTGGACATGCTGCTCTCGACAGGGGAGCGGGTGACTATTGCGTTGCTCGCCATGGAACTTCGGGGGCGAGGGGTGAATGCCCGGTCCTTCACGGGCCGGCAGGTTGGCATTCATACCGACAGCGCGCACACCAAGGCGAGAATTTCCCGTGTCACGGCAGATCGAATCAAGGAAGCCTTGTCTACGGGCGTGGTCCCCGTTGTGGCGGGGTTCCAGGGCATTAACGCCAGCTCGGATGTCACGACGCTGGGCCGGGGAGGTTCCGATCTGACAGCCGTTGCGCTGGCGGCGGCGCTCAAGGCCGACCGCTGCATTATTTATACGGATGTGGACGGTGTCTACACTGCCGACCCGAACATCGTGCCGGCTGCGCGACGTCTGGATAAGATCTCCTACGAAGAGATGTTGGAGATGGCAAGCCTCGGCGCCAAAGTGCTGCAGAGTCGCTCGGTGGAGTTTGCGGCCAAGTACTCCGTGCCGGTGGAGGTCAATTCAAGTTTCAAAGAAGGAAAGGGAACGCTCGTGACACGTGAAGATGCCGATATGGAAGGGGTCATGGTGTCGGGTGTGACGGGGGACCGCAATCAGGCCAAGATTACGATTGTTGGTGTGCCGGATCGGCCGGGGATCGCCGCGCGTGTGTTCGGGGCCGTGGCCAATGCCAACATCGTGGTGGACATGATCATCCAAAACGTCAGCCAGGCATCCACAACCGACATTTCGTTCACGGTCCCCAAGGCTGATTTGCGCAATGCCGTCGATCTCGTCCAGCGTCTATCCGAAGAGATCGGCGCCCGGTCCGTGGCTGTGACGGAATCCATCGCCAAGGTGTCGCTCATCGGGGTAGGTATGCGGTCGCATTCCGGCGTGGCGGCAAAGATGTTCGAGGTGCTCTCGCGCGAAGGCGTGAATATTATGATGATCAGCACGTCGGAAATTAAGATTTCCTGTGTCATCGAGGAAAAGTATTTGGAGTTGGCCATGCGTACGCTTCACACGGCGTTCGGCCTGGATCGGGTTTCGGCGCCTGCCCTGGGCTAGTACTGCTTGGAAAGCGGTAATGGTCAGTATGCAGTGTCCTCGACAGGTCCGTCATGACCCTGCTACTCTCACATCTATGAAACGTCGCAATACAGTGCCACGGCGGTCTCACGGTTCGGAATCTGTGTCGGTGCCGTCGCTCACGGCCGCGCAGGTATCCGCGCTCGAAATCTACGATACCACCTTGCGGGATGGGGCTCAGGCCGAGGATGTCAGTTTCTCCGTGGAGGATAAACTCCGCGTGGCGCAGCGGCTGGATGAGCTAGGTGTGCATTTCATTGAGGGTGGGTGGCCTGGCGCGAATCCGAAAGACATCGAGTTCTTTCGCATGGTCAAGACCATTCCCTTTAAGAGTGCGACCATCGTGGCATTCGGGTCGACACGCAAGGCTAGTAACTCGGTTCAAAAAGACAAAAACCTTCAAGAATTGCTCGCGTCAGGAACTCAGACCATTACCCTCTTCGGCAAGAGTTGGTCGTTTCAAGTGACGGATGCCCTGGGCATTGCGCTCACCAAGAATTTGGAGTTGATCGAGGACTCGATTCACTATCTGCGCTCCAAGGATCGTCGGGTGTTTTACGATGCCGAGCATTTTTTTGACGGGTACAAGGCCAACCCCGAGTATGCGTTGCAGACGATTCGCCGAGCGATTGCCGGCGGAGCCGAGCGGGTCATTCTCTGTGACACCAATGGCGGAACCATGCCGTGGGAAATCCGTGAAATTTGTCGGATTGTGAAGCAGGAATGTCCGGTGCCATTGGGGATCCACGCCCACAACGATAGTGAAATGGCGGTGGCCAACTCACTCGTCGCCGTGGAGTCGGGCATTCTGCAAGTACAAGGCACGATCAACGGAATCGGTGAACGATGCGGCAATGCTAATCTTTGCTCCATCATCCCGAATCTACAATTGAAAATGCAGCGCCCCGCGCTCGGCAATAAGTTGACGCATCTGAAAGATGTGTCCGGATTCGTGACGGAGATCGCCAACCTGATGCCCAACAAGCGGCAGCCCTACGTCGGGGATGCGGCTTTCGCGCACAAAGGCGGCGTGCACATTCATGCGGTGCTCAAGAATGCCGCGACGTACGAACATATCGATCCGGCAGCGGTCGGAAATCGTCGCCGGATCTTGGTATCCGACTATGCGGGACGTAGCGGGCTTCTGGAGAAGGTCGAAGCGTACGGCATTTCCCTGAACAAAAATCACGCAAAGTTGCAGGAATTAGTTGAGACGCTCAAGGAGCGCGAAAGCCAAGGATACCAATTCGAAGGCGCCGAGGGCTCCTTTGAGCTGTTGATGCGCAAAGCGATGGGCAGCCATCGCCCGTCTTTTCAACTGCTTGGCTTCCGGGTGATTGTCGAAAAGAAGCAGGAGCATGGTTTGTTGCTTTCGGAAGCCACGGTGATGGTGAAGGTCGGTGAGGTCGTCGAACACACGGCCGCCGTCGGAGCCGGTCCTGTGAATGCTCTTGACCATGCGCTGCGCAAAGCGTTGGAGAAATTCTATCCGCAACTTCGTGAAGTAAAGCTCCTGGACTATAAAGTCCGTGTGCTTTCTGCGGACAAAGGGACGGAATCAAAGGTACGCGTCTTGATCGAGTCGGGCGATCACAAGGATAAATGGGGTACCGTCGGTGTGTCGGAAAATATCATGGAAGCGAGTTGGCAGGCGTTGGCGGACAGCATCGAGTATAAATTACTGCTGGCAGGTCGTTAGGCTCTTTTCACCTCCATCGGGCTCACATAATCCTTGACAGGGCAGGTAACCTCACGTAACTTATGGGAAAATTCTTTGTCTTGGACGCTGGACACCAAGAAGCACTTCCTAAGGAACGACTCTAGTGGATGGCGGGGGGAAAGGCATGAGAAAGGCGGATATCGCGAACGAAATCTTCAAGCAGGTTGGAGTCTCCAAGAACGATGCGGCCGATATCGTCGAACTCGTGCTCAATCTGCTGAAGGGGGTGCTGCAAAAGGGTGACGCGGTCAAAATTGCAGGATTCGGGAATTTTGTAGTACGAAGCAAAGGGGCCCGCAAGGGACGGAATCCGCGAACCGGCGAGGAAATAGGAATTACTCCCCGTCGAGTGGTTACGTTTCGGCCCAGTCAGGTGTTTAAAAAGTACGTCAATTCCTAGTCGCTACCTTGCTACGAGCACAAGCAGCATGAGGACCGGTCATGGGGAATGAGCCCAGACTGGGAAGTAAAGTTTTTTACAAAATTGGCGAAGTCAGCAAGATTTCCAAACTGCCGGCTTATGTCTTGCGGTTTTGGGAATCGGAATTCAGTTTCCTGAGACCGAAGAAGAGCCGTGGCAATCAGCGGCTCTATGTGCAGAAAGATGTAGACACGGTGCTGGAGATCAAGCGCATGCTCTATGACGAGGGGCATACGCTGGCCGGGGTCAAGCGTTATTGGGCTCGTCGAGGGCGAGTCACCGTGAAGAAACTGAGCTCGCGCAAAGAACTGGCACAACGTGTCAGGGGCGACCTCCAGGCGATCATCAGGATGATCGATTCTCATTCGTCGTGAACTGTTCCTGTGATGCGGGCGGCTGCGTCCAATTGTGGGTACATCGATGTCGTGTGTGTCGGGGCGTAGCGCAGCCCGGTAGCGCACTCGCTTGGGGTGCGAGGGGTCGTGGGTTCAAATCCCGCCGCCCCGACCATCGGCACGATGTTCTCTACCACTGTCGGTGTCCTAAGGGACGTTGATCATTGCGGACAATCTTGTGAGTTTGGTCGAGTGTTTTCCCTCCTCTTTCGTCCCCATTCTTGATCCAGCGGTTTCTGCGTTCTCCTTTCACGACGTGTGTGAAGCATAAAGGAGCGGTTGTGGCGCGTGTACGGATTCTTGTGACCAACGACGATGGCATTACGTCTCCGGGGGTTCACGCGGTTGCGGCGGCGTTGGGTGCGTTGGGAGAGGTGTGGATTGTCGCACCTGACCGGGAGCGCACGGCAGTCGGGCATGCGGTCACGTTGCATAAGCCCCTTCGCATTACCAAGATGGCGCCCCGGGTCTTTATGGTGAATGGGACGCCTGTGGACTGTGTCAACTTGGCTCTGGTGAAGGTATTGCCGGGGCGGCCGTCGTTGATTGTGTCGGGGATTAATCGAGGGGTCAATCTCGGCGATGATGTCATGTATTCCGGCACGGTGTCCGGCGCATTGGAGGGAACGATCCTGGGTATTCCCTCGATTGCCGTATCTCAGGAGGGGCACGAGACCTTCCGATTCGATGTCGGAGCGCAGTATGCGGCCCGAGTGGCGGCCGAGGTATTGCGGCATGGATTGCCGCCGGAAACGATCCTGAACGTGAATATTCCGAATGTTCCGGTCCGGTCGATCAAGGGTGTGAAAGTGACATGCTTGAGTCGGCGTCGCTTCAACAATCCCATCGTTGAAAAAGTCGATCCGAGGGGTCGTAAGTACTACTGGATCGCCGGGACGCGTCAATCGTGGAGTCGTGAGAAAGACGCCGACCACGAGGCGCTGGAGCAGGGCATGGTGTCGGTAACCCCGATTCATCTCGACACGACTCATCATGAGGTGCTGGAACAGTTCAAAGCGTGGGAACAACCTCTCTCGCGACCATCCGCGCGTCCGCCAACGGTGAAGCCGCATGCTCGAAGGAGAGCCCACGCGTGACCGGACTCATTGAGTGGCTGATAGAAGTGCTCGGCCGGTTCGTGATCGCCACGATTTCGACGTTCGGCTATACGGGAATTGTCATTACGATGGCGATCGAAAGCGCCTGTATCCCGCTGCCGAGTGAAATCATCATGCCGTTTTCCGGCTACCTGGTTTCGACCGGGCAGTTCTCGATGATGGGCGTGACGCTTGCCGGTGCCGTCGGCAACGTGCTGGGGTCATTGGTAGCCTACTACGTGGGTGTGTGGGGAGGACGACCGTTTGTCGAGCGCTATGGCCGATACTTTCTGGTGTCGCAGCATGACATGGAACTGGCCGATCGGTGGTTTGCGAAGCATGGAGAAGCGGCGGTGTTGATCGGCCGTCTACTGCCCGTGGTTCGAACGTTCATTTCTCTCCCGGCGGGGATTGCGCGCATGGACATCAAGAAGTTCGTGCTCTATTCATTTGTCGGAGCGCTTCCCTTCTGTTATGCGTTGGCCTACGTGGGCTTGAAGATGGGGGAGCACTGGAATCAGTTGCGTCAGTATTTCCATCACGCGGATCTGGTGATCGGGTTGTGTCTTGCCGTGGGCCTCGGGTATTTTCTCTGGTCTCACTGGCCGAAGCGTCGTCCGTCTATGGAGTAATTGCGCGTCATGTTGCGTGTCTACAATACCCTCACCGGAAGCAAAGAGCTGTTCGAACCCTTGGAGCCTGGAAAGGTTCGCATGTATGTGTGCGGGGTCACGGTGTACGACTATTGTCACATCGGACATGCTCGGAGTGCGCTGGTGTTCGACGTGTTGCGCCGCTATCTCGAATATTCCGGTTTCGTCGTCGAGTTTGCTAAGAACTTTACGGATGTCGACGACAAGATTATCAAACGAGCGAATGAGCAGGGCGTGAGCTGTGAGCAGGTCACCGCTACTTACATCAACGCCTATTACGAGGATATGGAGAAGCTCGGTGTGCGCCGTGCGACGCTCGAACCCAGGGCGACCGAACATATCGCCGACATTGTGAGGCTTGTCGACACGTTGCTCGCCAAGGGAATGGCGTATCGTGTAAACGGGGATGTCTATTTTCAGGTTGATCGATATCCGGTGTACGGCCGGCTTTCGAAACGAAACGTCGATGATTTACAGGCTGGCGCGAGGGTGGATGTCGACGAGCGTAAACGTCACCCGATGGATTTCGCGCTCTGGAAAGCCAGCAAGCCCGGTGAGCCGTCTTGGAACAGCCCCTGGGGCCCGGGCCGTCCCGGTTGGCATATCGAGTGTTCGGCAATGGCCATGCGGCATCTTGGTGAAACCTTCGATATCCATGGCGGCGGGATGGATCTGATATTCCCACACCACGAGAATGAGATCGCCCAATCCTGCGGCGCAACCGGCAAGGAGTTCGCGCGGTACTGGGTGCACAACGGATTCGTTCAAATCAATCAAGAAAAGATGTCCAAGTCATTGGGCAATTTTTTTACCATTCGCGAAATCTTTCAGAAATCCGAATGGCCAGACCCGGTGACCGGCGAGATGCTGCGCTATTTCCTGCTTGCCACACATTATCGTAGCCCCTTGGATTTTTCTGATCAAAGCCTGAAGGAAACGAAAAACGCACTCAACGGATTCTATGACCTCTTTGAGCGGCTGAATGAAACCGCCCCAGACCATGGTGCGGGCGATCAGTCGATTCGGGAGGCCATGATGCGGACGCGCGCGGCATTTGTGGCGGCCATGGATGATGATCTGAATACCCCTAACGCGTTGGCAGCCTTGCAAATGTTGCGCGGCGAAACCAATAAAGCGCTCGAAGCCGGATTGTCCGGTGAAGTGCGGGGTATGGTGCGGCAGGAGTTCCGTGTCTTAGGGATCGTCCTAGGGCTCCTCCAGACCGACACCTGGCGGTTTAAAACTCAGCGGCAGCAGCCGTTATCCGGTGAAGCGGGGATATCCAAGGACACTCTGTCTGATGAGGACATTGCCGACAAGCTGGCCGCTCGCCTCGCTGCGAAGCGATCAAAGAATTATCCACTCGCCGACCAGTTGCGAGCAGAGTTGGCCTCCTATGGCATTACGATTGAGGACCGGCCGGATGGCACCAGTCGATGGAAACGATAACTCACTGGAGGTGATCTATGGTCTCCATGCCGTGCGCGAGGCGCTACGCGCCGGCGTCCGTCCGATCCAGCGTCTCCTTGTGTTGGGAGTCGACCGACAGTTCGGAGAAATAGTTCGTCTGGCCAGGGAGCAACGTGTGCCGGTGCGAGTGGAACCGCGGCCTGCGTTGGATCGCCTCGTTCCTTCCGGCCAGCACCAGGGGGTGGTGGGAGTGGTCGCGGCCAAGGCCTATGCGGACCCCGACGATATCCTCGCTTCCGCACAGGCCGAAGGGCAGACCCCATTGCTGGTCCTGTTGGACGGTGTGGAAGATCCGCATAACCTCGGGGCTATTCTGCGCACGGCCGAAGCGTCGGGTGTTCAAGGCGTTTTCATTCCGGAGCGCCGCGCAGTGGGGCTGACGAGCGTAGTCGCGAAGGCCTCTGCCGGGGCTGTCGACTACATGCCCGTGGGGCGCGTGCCGAATCTGTCTCGCTTGATCGAACGTCTTCAAGGGGCAGGCATCTGGGTGTATGCGTTGGATGCCGAGGCTCCGAAACCCTATACCGAGCTGGATTTCAGCGGCCCGGTGGCGCTCGTATTCGGCGGGGAAGGGACGGGAGTTCGCCCAGGAGTGCGTGACACCTGCGATGAAGCCGCCCACATTCCCATGATGGGGAAAGTCAGCTCGCTCAATGTCTCGGCATCAGCAGCCATCGTGCTGTATGAGGCATTACGTCAACGTCGGGAAGGTGAGGAGAGGAAGCCGTAGGGAAAGATGCGAAGGGCTCACCGGAGCTTTAGCATTTTCCCTTGGATAGCCGCCTTGAGCAGTTGGGCGGTATTAGAGACCCGGATCTTTTTCATCATATTCGCCCGATGCGCTTCAACTGTCTTGACGCTGATTTTTAACCGCTGAGCAATTTCCTTGTTCTTAAACCCGGTCCAGATCAACTCAAGGATTTCCTGTTCGCGGGTCGTGAGGGCTTCGGGACGTCGTTTGCGAGGGGGAAGGACCGGATTCGGCGCGGCTACTTTGGTTCGAGTTTTCGTGGTCTTGGCGACTGGCGACATGTACATCTAGCTCCACTTCAGGTAAAGGCAATTCACTGATTGAGGTTTGCGATCTTCTGCGCCAAAATTGCTCCCGGATTATACGCAGTGCCCCCGGCGTTTGTAAATGGAAAGAGCCAAGCGGTGGTGTCTTCTCGTCTGCCCTTATTGGCCTAGAAATAGATACGTATACTTGTAAAGGGAAAATGTCGGGCAACGTCCTAATGTTTTAGGAGCGTTCGTGATTTCATACCTAACGGTCCTACTATTCGGCGCGGTGATCGGTAGTTTTTTGAATGTCTGCATCTACCGCCTGCCGCGTGAAGAGTCAGTTGCCTGGCCGGCCTCTCGTTGTCCCTCCTGCCGTCAGGCCATTGCTTTCTACGACAACCTTCCGATTGTGAGTTATCTGCTTCTGCGAGGCCGCTGCCGGGCCTGCCATATGCCGATTGCGATTCAATACCCAGTGGTGGAGGCGTCCAACGCGCTCGGATACGTGCTGGTCTTTTGGATGTTTGGCTTCACGCCGGCGGCCTGGGCCTACGCGGCGCTGGTGTCCGCGCTTATCGTGGTGACGGGGACCGACCTTTCCCATACTATGATTCCAGACGCCGTGACGCTGCCGGGAATCGTCATCGGCCTGCTATGTGCCGTCTTGATCCTCCCGATCGGGTTTGTCGATTCCTTGCTCGGCGTTTTGGTGGGTGGCGGGATCTTATGGTTTTTAGCATGGATCAGCCCCTATGTTTTCGGAAAGGAAGGGATGGGGGGCGGCGATATCAAACTCATGGCCATGGTCGGGGCCTTCCTCGGCTGGCAGCCGGTATTGCTGGCGATTATGGTCGGATCTTTTCTGGGGTCCATTGTCGGTGTCGGACTCATCGCCGTCGGGGTCATGCGGCGTGAGCAGTACATTCCATTCGGACCGTTCCTGGCGGTGGGGTCAATGCTGGCCCTGTTGTTTCATCAGCCCCTCCTTGAGTGGTATTGGGCACTGATCGACCTTCCGCAGTAGCTGCCTTCAAATCGTTATCCAGAGCCGGTTTCCAAGGATCGGCTTCTCCCAGAACTGTATCTAAACGGATGACTGACTGTATCCGATTCGGAACAGTTCATAACTGTTCACGCGTTCTTTTCTGTCTTGCCTCAGTCAGCATTATTCGGCTCACAGCAGATTCCCTCAGTATTTCTATAGCTTGCTCGGATGCTCCGGTAGAAGAGCCGCGCTCTCTGCCTCTGCAGGGCATGAATCAGAAACGGCATGGAACTTGGAAATGCTCTACGCGCTCGAAGAAAGGAGCCGGCATGAACGAACGTGGTGGGAGTCTTGTGGAACTAAGTACGGTGGTTGCGATCATCGGGATTGTGGTGGGGGTGAGTGTGCCCGGATGGGCCGCGCTTGTCGCGAAACATCACCAGCGCGCGGTGATGGTAGGGATCGCATCGGAGTTGCGCATGGCGCGGCAGTTGGCGATGGCAAGGCATGAGCGCATTCGGGTGGTCGTGGATGCGGAACAGTCTGAATTGCGCACGGAATGCGTGGACTGTACCGCAGGCCTGCTGCGCCGGTATGAGTTCGGTCATACAGGCACGGCGGTTGAGTCGATGGCGACGAAACCGGAAATCATGTTTCATCCCAGCGGTCGTTCGGCCACGGCGACTACCATGGTCCTGGTCGATAGTCGTCGTGCGACACATCAGGTTACGGTGAGCATCACCGGACGAGTGACCCTGTCATGACACCATGTGAACCGAATCTTGTGACGCGCCGATCTGCGTTGATGAGTGCCAAAGGGTTCACTCTCGTGGAGAGCATGGTGGCGTTAGTGGTGCTGTCGATCGGCGTGATCGGGACGATCGGCATGTGTGAATGGGCTCAGCGCGGCCTGCAGCGCGGAGCGTTGACGGCAACCGCGCTGGCGCTCGCTGAATCGCGTCTGGAGGCGAAGCGGAGTGTGGCGTGGGAGCGCTTGTTGATGGACGACATGGATCAAGATGGAATATTGGAGTCTGTCATGCATGACGATGGCTTGCAAGGTGACCAGAAGAACGGCGACGGCATCTTCACGGCCAGTGTCGACCAGTCCAACATCCGACTTGTCTGGACGGTGGAGCTGAATCGCGGCCATGAGCCGGCCGGGGCGAGCCTGGCAACTATCGAGGCGCGTGCGATCTTCCGCACTATGGGAGGGCAGGAGAAGGAGGTTCGTGTTCGCACGATTCGAGCCAATCCTCGGTATGTCGGCCTGTCTGTGTTGCCATGATGTGCAGCATGATCAACGGATTAAAAACGCAGAAGCGCATGGGCAGGGGACTGTGCCTCGGCTCTGCCGGATCGAGTCTCATTGAACTGCTCATCGCAATGGCAATCAGCAGTATCGCGATATCGGCTTCGATGAATGTTTTTTCCTCACTCGGCCATCGGTTCGCCGTACAGCATTCGACGATGGTGACGAATCAGGATCTGCGCCTAGGACTGGATGTGTTGTGCAGCGAAGTGCGTCTGGCCGGAGGAGGGTTGTTGGGCGGAGACTCGCCGTTTCTCACGGCGAAGCCGGACGAGATCGAATTCTTCGCCAATTTGAGCGGCGCGTCGACTACGCTGACGGAGGTTGCAGAGGTGGGCCGCCAGGATCTCCCGGTCGACCAAGGGGCCGGTTGGCCCAAAGGCAAGCAGATCCTGTTGTGCACAGTCGTGCATTGCACTTGGAATCAATTGGCTGCCGATGGGCGAAAGCAGGCGCTGGCATTGGTGACACCGACTACAGAACAGTTTCCGGTGCGTAGTGCCATATTCCTGTTGAATCGAGTGCGTTACTACGTGAGGCGTCAGGATGATGGGGCGATGCGGGTCATGCGTGATGTGGACGGCGGCGCGAGTACGTTGATCGGAGATGTGCGTCAGTTCGAACTGCAATATGTTGATAGGGATGAACGTGTGACTACGGATTTGAGCGAAGTGGTGCGGGTGCGTGTGACGGTGCGGGCGGGAAGGCAAGAGTCCAGTCTGGTGCGGGATGTGGCGATCCGGATGTAATAGGTAAAGGGAATAACTATGAAGACAAGCATGGGACGGTCACGAACTGCGGTACGGAGAGATGAGAGGGGAATGGCGATGCTGGCGGTGCTCATGGTGGTGTTTCTGTTGACCTTGCTGGGGATGACCTCCATGCAGCTGGCCGGCCAGGAGATCGTCGGTGCCAGCGCGTTGCAAGAGGAGCGGCTTGCGCATCATGCGGCTGAAGCGGCGGTTGATGTGGTGATGGGATGGTTTCATGATCCTGCCATGCTGCCACAAGGCATCGAAACGTCGTGGCTGACGAAGCGGTTGGTGAATGCACAGGGCGATGCGTCCTACTTCGATGCACAGGGACGTGCACAGTTTGCAGGAACCGGCACCTCTCCGGACGTGGTATTTGATGCTGCGTATGCTCAGCACGACCGACTTATGAATGATCCTCAAACGGGCTGGTTCAAATCCCTCAACGGACTTGCGAGGATTCTCAAGTTGCGAGTTTATGGGGCGACGCGGCCTGGATTGCTCTGCACGGTGGAGGTAACGGCGGGAGCCGGTCATACCTCACGAGTAACGAAAACGATATCCGTCGAATTCGGCGCCTATGCCGTTCCGGCGTTACACGCGCCGATCCAGGGTGGCACCCTGGGAAGCGAGTCTGCCCCCTCCACGGCCGGTTCCGTATTCGCCCATTGGGGCGACATGTTGGTGCGTGGCAAGGCATATTTCCCTCGGCCTGAGGTGGTCCCGATGAAGAGCGGGTTGGCGCCGGTGACGGGGCAGGCCTACGACGAAATGACGCACCCCGAGGATCGCTGGTTCACCATCCGGCTCGGCGGCGACGCGTTTTTCGCGCAGCTTCCGTCAGAGGCCTGGTCGGGAGTTCCTCTGAATCTCCTCACGCACCAGGATCCGGTGCCCGGTCTCAGGGTAGACCAGTGGGATTACGACACCTTGAAAAGGATGGCTAGGCAGTTCGGGCAATACTACGGCATAGACCGGGATGGATTGTTGTATGCCGGCGGTGTGATCCAATCAGGATCGGGACGTCCTGCCTCGGAGGTATTTGCATCGAAGGGGCCCGGTGACCATCGGGGGTTGATCTTTGTTGATACGCTCGATGGGACGTCCCCCCGACCAGACAATTTAGGGACGATCGTGCTTGATCAAGAGTATGCCGAAGGTATCTTTATTGCGAATGCGCATGTGCTCTGGAAGACGGGGACGTATGGGAAACCGGTTTCAGCTCTCAGTCCGCCGCCGGAAGGTCAGCAATCTCTTGGAACCAGGATTCCTGTTCAACTGTCCGGTGTTCACCTGCAGGGTGTCCTGTATGTCGCGGGTGACGTGCGGTATGCAGGGCACCTCAAGGTCTACGGCGGAGTGGTGGCGCAAGGGGCGATTGTGGATGCCACGAATGGGTCGGGAATGTTGGAGGTTTGGTACAACCACGACCTCCGCGATGGGCTGGTGCAGGGCATGCCGCTTGTGTTTGTGGCCCCTGGAAGCTGGCAGGCCAAAATCTGACGGCAGCGCTATGAGGGTGACGCGGTCACTCTGCCGGCAGAGTGAGTTCAAACAATTACCTGCAATCAAATCGTCTCCACGGTATTCAGAAAGGAATCAGTCTCATGACTCGTGCCGCGGTGTCCATGTTATCAGGCAGTGAGTGTTCCCAAGCAGGCAGCGCTTTAGCGCAGACGCAGTCCGCTACTGGCTACCATCGGCTCGTCGAACAGGGTTTTCTGCAACAGGAGGAGTTAGGGTGTGCCATAGCTGAGGCCGCGCGCAAACGGCTCGATGTGGCGACTGTGCTCATGGATCGGTATCGGATACCGAAGCCGGCGCTCGGTGCCGCACTGGCGGAATTCTATCGATGCCCGTTTCTCGCTTATGACGAGCGCACGGTCATGGAACGGGAGTTACTAAAAAATCTCAGCCTGGATTATCTTCGGATGAACCATTGGGTTCCGCTGCGGCGCCAGGGCAATGACGTCGAAGTTCTGATCGACGATCCGCATAATCCGGAGAAGCTGTTCGATGTGCGCCGAGCGTTCCCAGGCCAGGCACTGTCCTATCGTGTCGGGCTCCGTTCCGATATTGAGCGGCTGTTGAATGCGATTCAAGGGCGTGAGTCGGGTAATGCGATATCCGACATTCTTGGCGAACTGGTCAGCGAAGCGCAGCTGGAGGAGCAACAAAATGCGACGATTTCGGCGATCACCGAAAACGACTCGGCCATCGTCCGGCTCGCCAATCAGATCATAACAGACGCCTATCGTCGCGGGGCCTCGGATATCCATATTGAGCCCTACGCCGATCGAAAGGAAACGGCTGTGCGCTTCCGAGTCGACGGCACCTGCTTTACGTACATGAAGAGTCCGGCAGCCTATCGCCGGGCGATCGTCTCCCGCCTGAAGATTATGGCCAGTCTGGACATTGCCGAGCGGCGTAAGCCGCAGGATGGCAAAATCCGCTTTAAGTTGGGCACTGGACAAGAGGTCGAACTACGGGTGGCAACACTTCCCACCTCCGGCTTTAATGAAGATGTAGTGATTCGCCTACTGGCCGCCAACGGACCTCGGCGGTTGGAGGATATGGAGTTCAGCGATGGAACACGCCGCCTCGTAGGGCAGTTGGCTCAAAAGCCGCATGGCATCGTTCTGTGCGCCGGCCCGACAGGATCAGGAAAGACTACGACCTTGCATGCTATTTTGGCTTCGATTAATACCGATGAACGAAAGATCTGGACGGCGGAGGATCCGATCGAGATCACGCAGGATGGACTGCGGCAGGTGCAGGTTCATCCCAAGATCGGACTGACTTTTGCCACGACCATGAGGGCCTTCCTAAGAGCAGACCCGGACGTCATCATGATCGGAGAAATGCGTGACAAAGAAACGGCGGATATTGCCATTGAAGCCTCCCTGACCGGACACTTGGTGTTCAGCACCATTCATACGAATAGTGCCGTCGAGACTGTGGTGCGATTGCTCGATCTGGGGTGCGACCCGTTTAATTTTTCAGACGCCATGTTGGGGGTGTTGGCGATGCGGTTATGCAAGCGCATCTGTCCCAACTGCCGTGAGGCCTACTATCCCACGCGCAGCGAATATGACGAACTCGTGCAGGCCTTTGGGGAGAGCGACTGGGAGGGCGTGCATCCTGCATACGAGCCGGGCCTTACACTGTTTCGTGGGCGAGGGTGCGACACCTGTAATCAGACCGGGTACCGTGGACGAGTGCCCATCCATGAGTTGATGGTCGTATCTGATTCCATGAAGGCACTGATTCAGGCCAGGGCGCGCACCGGGGAACTGCTCGCACTCGCAAAAAATGACGGGATGAGGACGTTGGTGCAAGACGGTATCGAGAAAGTGCTGAAGGGACTCACGACGTATCAACAGGTGCGGGCAGTTGCGATCAAATAGTGCCCTCGCGTTCGGTATGTCTCACGTTTTGTCCAGGGCGATACTCTCCGTTTAAGGCCGCTCCTGCTTGTTAATTATGCAGGAGTGAAAGTTGGAAACAGCTCCCTTGCCTTGGCGCCTCTCCCAGGTGCATTTTTCCTGACTTTTCTCACATCAAGCAGTTGAGCGCGGCTTCTCTGGCTTTCATTCTTCCCTCATCTCTTCTGGCTCACCAGTGGGTGAAATTCGCCAGAAATCCGACAAAAATTGTCATCGGAGTGATCGCGGAACGCTCGGAATTGTACGCCGTCAAGCATGAACGGTCCTGATATATCAATCTGTTAGGCCATGATCCCATGTCATGTCCATCGGCATGGCACTTGCTCATCTGGCTGTTGCCATGTGTGTCTCTATCTCTCTCCAACGGTCTGCTGCTGTCCACCGCCAGAGGGGCTTTACCCTGATCGAGGTGATGATAGCGGTTGCGATCGTCGGGATTCTGGCCATGGTCGCCGTCCCCAACTATCTCCAATGGAACGCCCGCTATCAGCTGAAACAAGCCACAACGGAATTGGCTGGCAGTCTCAACCTGGCCCGGATGGCAGCGATGAATCGGAATCTTGCCGTCACGGTTACATTGGCCCTGGTGTCGGGAAGGGTAAATATCGATTTCGGAGGCGCGTTAGCCCCTATTGTGTTGCCCCAGACCGTCGTCGGATTCACGGGAGGTCCGACGATTCAATTCACTCAGCAAGGGTTGAGCGGGGCTGCGGCGAATGTTCCTGTGACGCTGACGTCACAGCACGGAACGGCCTATTCCGTAGTCGTAACTCCGGCAGGCAAGGTGAACTGGTGCGCGCATGCGACCTGCCCATAGAGGCCTAATGAAACACCGTAGAAACGTAGAACGCTGCTTTGGCCTGCCTGCCGCCTCGGAGCGGGGGTTTACGCTGTTGGAAGCCATGATTGCGGCGGGCGTGCTCTCGGTCGGACTGCTCGGTCTGGCGGGTCTCTCGGGGATGTCGCTGGGTAAGAATGTCGATGCCAACGACATGTCGCGTGTGACCAATATCGCCGCCGACATGGCGGAGCGCATTCAAAACAATCGGCAGCGTGTCATGGACTACCATAACACCAACACGAGCGTGGCTTGCGCGCAGAATGCGAACACTCAACGTATGGCGTTGGGAGATTGCACGCAGTGGCAAACGCTGGTGGCGAATTCCGGTCTCCCGAGCGCCGTCGGATCGGTCACGGTAGCCCAGCTCGATCCGGCTCCAACGGCGAATCCGGTGACGATGAACCGGTTCCTTGTCACGGTAACCGTCAGCTGGCAAACCAGACAGACGGATGTGAGTACGGTGCGGACCAAGACCGCGATGTTTACGACGATGGTCGCGCCGGAATAGGCGTAGCCTGGAGCATGATGATGCGTAGATTCGATTGGAACCAACAGGGCTTCACTCTCGTGGAACTGATGGCAGCTGTCCTGATCACGGTGGTGATTGTGGCGGCGACGATGACCACGGTGGTCACTTCGAATCGCGCCAATGTCGTCAACACACAGGTCGCAGACACGCAACAGAATGTTCGATTGGCCATCGACTTGCTCAGCCGGGACATCAAACTGGCTGGATTTAATTACAATGCGACCGATCCGGCAACCGGATCTGTGGGCGCGTGCAATGCCACCATCGGCGCCGTCGTCAAGCCGGTTGGACTGCTGCCCCAAGACCAAACGCCGACAGGTGCGGACACCGGGGCTGATAGCGTGTCAATGGTGTTGCCGGTGATGAATACGACAGGGTGGACGCTGACGGCGGCGGTCGGTGGAACGCCGAACAATAAGACGTATGACAACAGCATCAGTCTTTCCGGAGCCGCTATGACGGAGATGGTTGCACAAGGCCTCGTGGTCGGATCGACGATTTCCATCGGCGGTGCATTGTCTAAGACGGTGCAGGCTGTCAATGCCACTTCGATTGGCTTCGGTACGGGAAACTTCGTCGATGGACAATTCCCGGTCGGCACGCCTGTGTATCTGATGCAATGCGTGCGGTATCAAGTCGTGGTAAATACGCCGGCTACCTGCGGCAGTGACACGCCCTGTCTGGTGCGAAACAACGTGCCGTTGGTCGATGGTGTGGAAGACTTGCAGCTCGCCTACGCCTGTGACGGGTGCAATCAGGCCGCGCCCAATCCCTTGTTTCAGGACGGCATTGTCGATGACCAAGATGCCTCCTCGACTTCGGGATTTCCCACCTTCACGCAGGGAGATTTTGTCTCCAACAGTGCGTGGGCGATTGCCCCGTGGACGCCGGATAAGATCAGGCTGGCGCAAGTGAGCCTGGTGGTCAGGCCGATCAACGCGGATAACGGTCTTGATGAGAAGGGAACCAAGGCTGTCAATACCACTGGGCCCGTGATCGTCGGCGACCATAATCCATCTGCGGATACGGGATATAACGCGAGTACCTATATGCAACAGCGCCGCCGTGTGATGATCCGGACGATTCAGCCGAGAAACCTGTAACGAGAGACGCTGCGATGAATCTGCGACAGGCCACAACCGGTCGAGGCCGACAAGATACGTGCACAGGGGTGGGGAATCAGCGAGGCATCGCATTGCTCACCGTGATGTTGATGTTGTTGATTCTCACGATACTCGGTATCGCTTCCATTACTGTCACCAGTATGGAGAATCGCATGGCGGGATTTTTCCGCACGACCGAGGCTGTGGTAGCGGCTGCCGATTCGTGTGAAGGACTTGCCGCCAATATCATTCAGCAGACGTTGTCCCCTCCAGGAGTGCTCCCGGCTTCCTTCGTCGCGCCGACGGGGCCGGTTCCGACGGCCAATGCCACCACATTGTATGCAGAAATATATGGCTACGATCTGCCGTCACCGGCTCCGGCAAATACACCGGCCGTCAACTATGCGGATGTGGCGGGCACAGCGCCGAATTTTGTGATGACAAATCTTCCCGGGTTCACAGTCAACGGCGACATCGATCTCCTGTATACGCACACGAAGAGTGGGCAGGGCACAGGCGTCGCCGGCACCGAGCATGTCTATCGGATTACCTGCATGGCAAGTAACCCCGCGACCGGCTCCAGCAGCACGGTGACATCGGTGTACGGTTGTTTGGATGGCGATACCTGTGTCAAGAAAATCAACTGAGAGAGGGAGCATGGCGATGAACAACACAGTATTTATTGTGATGCTCGGCCTGCTGACACTCGGGCAGACGCTGCCCCCCGTGTCGTCCGTCAGCTTTGCAGATGCGGAGCAGGCACAGGAGACAATGCGGTTTTCGACGGCCGGGTTTCAGGCCGGCGTGATTGATGAGGTGCAGGGATCAAGCATTCGCATCGATGGTCGCAGTTACGTGTTGAAGTCTGCGGTCGTGGTGCTCTCCCACGAAGGTGAGCCGCTCGAGATTGAGCGCATTATTCCCACTTCGCTCGTAAAGTTTCATCTGAAAGAAGGCCACATCGACAAGATGGTGGTCACATTGCCCCAGTAGCGCATGAAAGGTCTTGTCTCAACTCGTAGCCGGGAATCGACGGCTGTTGTCCTGCTTGAGATAAGGAGGAAGAACACATGAATCGCCGAACCCTTGTCGCTGTGATGTTGGTGGCCGGCAGCCTGAGTGCTGCGTTGCTTGGTTCCCGTGATGCCGTCGCCGTCGTGTCCAACGCTGATTACACGGCTGTGCCGGCTTTCGTGTCGAACGCGACGACGCCGAATATCATCGTGGTCATGGACAACTCTGGCAGTATGAGTAATCGAGCCTGTGAGTCATCGTCCTGCGGGACGCTGGCGGATGGGAGCACGTCGACTACGACCACGTGGACCAATACTACACGGTACTCCGGGTACTTTGATTCATTGCGCTGTTATACGTACAACACAACCGATACTCGATTCGAGAGCGGGACCGGTAAGACGGCACTGGCGACGGCTTGTCCGGACACGGAATGGGACGGGAACTTCTTGAACTGGGCGACGTTGCGCCGGTTCGATGCGGTCAAGCGAGCGATGATCGGTGGGGACTGTTTCAGCACTAGAGCTGCCGACGGCACCTGTCCGACCAGCGGCACGCCGGCTCTCAAGACCGTTCGGGCTCAGGCCAGTGGCCTTAGTAACGAACGTGCCGATGTCAGTTATGGCGCCGGTACGGGAGCTAATACCTATGTCGGTCGTATTCCACTGGCTGATCGAAGCGGTAGTCCGGGAACGATTTACATCCACGTGTCGGACGCCTATTTTTGTGTCGATAACGATACGAGCTTCAATAGCAACTGCGGGGACTCCTACAGTGTCCGGAAATATCATCTGAAGGTTGGATACACGACGGAGCCGACCGGGGTCATTCAGCAGATCGGCAGCAAGGCGCGGTTCGGGCTGGTTGAGTTTAAGTCCAGCAGCGAGGGCGCGCGTATGCTAGTAGGCGCTGGATCGCGCCAGTCGATCGACTGGGCTGACGGCGACGTAGAGACGTTTACGACGAACACGGCGGCCATGGTCGATGCGGTGCAGGAATCCTATCCTTCGACATGGACCCCGTTGAGTGAGGCCTTGTATGAAACCGCGCGGTATGTCGCGCAGATTCAGTCCACTTTTACGACGGGCTATGTCTATCCGATCGCGTTCTCCGGTGGCATTTCCAATGGCGTCAATTTTGCCACGAACGGTGCCGGTTCGATCGGAACAAGTGAAATAACGGCATTGGTCGGTACTGAAACGTGCCCCGCCGGTTATATCTCGAATGCCTGTGGCCGAGACCCGTATTTTTTTGGACAAAACCATACCCCGCCATGGTCCGCCAGTTCTCAGGTTGTGGCCTGCTGTCGGACGTTTGTGATCGTATTCACGGACGGCGAGCCGACGCAAGATCAGAGTATCCCGACGGCTTTGCAAGACTATGCGCATGCGCATCATGGGCAGCATTGTAACGGCAGCGATAACGCAGCCCCTCCCCGTCCTATCAATGGGACATGCAACACGAACGTCGCGACACCCTATAGCGATTTGCTTGCGGAGCACAAGACCGACTATGCCGACAGCGGCAGCCACTACTTGGATGACGTTGCCTATTGGGCCCACACGACCGACCTCCGGCCTTGTAGCGGCACGACTGACGGAACCATCGCAGGTTTATCGGTCACCGGGCATTGCATTGCAGGGACTCAGAGTTTGACGGTGTACTCCTTCTTTGCCTTCGGCAACATCAATGGTCGTGGAATCCTGGCCCAAGCGGCCCGGTTGGGAGGGTTTGAGGATTCCAATAATGACGGCATCCCACAAACGAATGAATGGGACAAAGAGAACAATCTCACCGGCGCGGCGACTCCGGACGGTATTCCGGACGCCTATTTTGAATCTTCGAACGTGGATGACCTTCAGGACAAGCTGCTCGCCACGATCGCGAGCATCCTCAGGCGAAGCGCCTCCGGCTCATCCGTATCCGTGCTGGCCACTGCCTCGACCGGCGAAGGAGCCCTGTATCAATCCTATTTCTATCCCAGCACGATTGAACCCTCGACGCTCAACGATGTGAAATGGACCGGCTATACGCAGGCCCTCTTTATCGATACGTTCGGCAATACCCGTGAAGATACGAATCAGGATGGCCGGCTCGATTACAAGGTCGACAAGATCATTAAGACCCGTTTTGACTCCGTGTCGAATTCGGTGAAAGTCGACAAATACGTGGATTCCGATGGAGATGGATTGCCAAACGATCAGAATGGCGACAATCAGGTGACGGTGGCGGACTGTAATCCCTGCGGGCAGGTGCTAGGTGATATTCTGCCGATTTGGGAGGCCGGTAAGCAGCTGGCTTTGAAAGACTCCTCTACTCGGACCATCCTCACCTGGGTCGATTCTGATCATGACGGCGTGGTCGATTCCGGCGAACAGCTGGCGTTCACGACAGCCAACGAGCCGACGCTCCGACCGTACCTCCGTGCCACCTCGAGTGCTGAAGGAACCAAGATCATTAATTTTGTGCGTGGTTGCGATGTGGGAACATGCGCGGAACAGGCGACGACGAGAGATCGTCGTCTTCAGGTTCCGGCTGGGAGCGGGAGCTTGAAGGTCTGGAAACTCGGAGATGTCATTCACTCCACTCCCACGGTGGTGGCGGGTCCGAAGGACCGGCATGATGCCATCTATGGCGACCAGAGTTATTCGGCGTTCCTCCAGAAGTGGTACAACCGAAGACAGGTCGCCTACGTGGGCGGAAACGACGGCATGCTGCATGCGTTCAACGCAGGATATTACCACCCCGGCGACGATACGAGTGCCTCCGCTCCCGCGAATACGACTGAGCACGGCTGGTTTACCACGGCCCCGGCAGACAATTCCACCGGAGCTCCATTAGGGGATGAGTTGTGGGGGTTCGTGCCCTATGAACTTCTTCCGCAGCTGGAGTTTTTGAGCCGCGCCGATTACCAGCATACGTATTATGTTGATTTGCCCCTCAAGGTGGCGGATGTCCGCATTTTCACTCCGGACACCGATCATCCGAACGGGTGGGGCACGATCTTGATCGGCGGATTCAGAATGGGTGGAAGTTGCGGTGCCTGTTCGGCGGGAACCGGAGCACCGCCGATGACGGTCAATATCAGCGGCACGGACTATACCTTTTACAGTTCGTACTTCGCCATGGATGTCACGAATCCTGATGCGCCCAAATTGCTCTGGTCGTTCAGCAGTTCGAATTTGGGGCTGACGACCAGTGCGCCTGCCGTGGTTCGCGTGAATCCCGCGGCCGATGCCAAGGCCAGCAATACGAACGCAAAGTGGTACATGGTGGTGGGATCAGGCCCGACCGGATATGACGCCAGCGTAGTGCAGAGTGCAAAAGTCTTTGTCGTCGACCTTGGGACGGGGCCGGGTAGCGGCAACAGCCTCGTGACGTCGTATTCGGTGGGGTCCTGGAATTCGTATATCGGGGACATCACGGCTTTCGATCGAGATCTCGATTACCGCCACGATGTCGTGTATTTCGGGCGAGTGATTCATGACGGAGCGCTTCCCTGGCGGGGCAAGATTTATCGTTTGACCATGGGAGCAGGGGGAGCTACGGCCAAGTTCGGTACGATCACCAGTCCGACTCAGTGGGGCATCGCCTCGGGAAGTGCTCGCGTGCCCACGGAGATGCTGGATACGTTCGTATCAGGGGCGGAGATGGGCCCCGTTGCGACCGCGCCTTCCGTGACCACCGACGATGCGGCGAACGTGTGGGTCTTTGCGGGCAGCGGGCGGTATTACAGCAAATCCGACAAGACCGATGTGTCCACGCAGTACTTCGTGGGGTTGAAAGACTCGGTCCTCAATGCCGGGTGTAATCAATCAGCCGGCGCGCTCAACTGCATGGACAATGATCTTGTGGATGTCTCGAATGCCACCGTCTGTGTGGTGGGAGTCGGCGATTGTGGTCAGGCCAGTGGAACCAACCAAGTCTCCGGCGTGTCCGGTGCCACGACGTTTACCGGCTTGATCGGATTGGTTCAGAGTAAAGATGGTTGGGTGACTAAACTGGTCGAACCCGCCAACCCACCCACCTACCCAGCACCTTACGGCATCGGCGAACGGGTGGTGAGCAGCCCAACGGTATTCGGAGGGGTGGTGTTTTTCCCCACCTTTATTCCAACGAACGACATCTGCGTGTCATCCGGAACGAGCCGACTCTGGGCACTCTTCTATAAAACGGGGAGTGCATATCAGGAGCCGATCATCGGAACGACTACCTCAGGAGCGAATCAAACGGTCAATAAGTTCGGCTCTCTTGGAGAAGGATTGGCGTTCGGTATCGTGGTCCATATGGGCTCAGGACGGGACGGCGGCAGTCCGTTCGGCCTCCTGATCAATATGAGTCAGGGAAACTTCGGTGACTGTGCCACCTGTGGGTTCGGTGGAGGGTCTCCCGGAGGTCTTCCGAGCTCAAACATCGGGGCCAATGTCGCAATCGATCCACGAAGCCGGTACTTCTCATGGACGAACATGTGATGATCGCCTTGGGGCAGGCCATACACGGGAGGGTGGGGGGGCTTCGTCCCCTTACCTTTCCTCAGGCAACTCGTCTGGGCTTGATCGCGCTCGCTGTTGCTGCCTGCTGCGGTTGTTCGTCATCTCACCAGGATGGCGGGGTTCCCGGGGGCGGTGCGAAAATTAATCATCCTCCGACGGTCCGCCTCGTGACCATCGTTCCAAATCCCTTAATATTAACTGGGCCCATCACTGCACATGTTGCGGCCGATGATCCGGAGGGTACCGAACCCATCAAGCGATTCCAGTGGATCGTCAATGGGGTTTCGGTACCGGGTGCGACGGGGCATGAACTCACTACTAACCATGTGAAGCGTGGTGACATGGTCGCACTCGAAATGGTGGTGTCTGATGGCCAGCTAGAGAGCGCTCCCTATCGCACAGAGCCGGTCATGGTAGTGAATACCCCCCCTCTCGTGTCACGGGTGACAATTGAGGCAGATTCACCCGATAAAGGGAATCGGGTCCTCGCCAAAGTCGAGGCGTTGGATCCCGACCAGGACGAGATCCAATACCTCTATCGCTGGTGGCGTAACGACAAGCAGGTGAGGGAAGGCGATGAAAACGTTCTGGATACAACCGGGTTTGGCCGAAAAGATATTGTGGCGGTGGAAGTCGTCGCAAGGGATCAGGATGCGTCGGCCGCACCTGCTCGATCAGTACCGATCGTCCTCGGGAATTCACCGCCACAAATCCTCTCCAGTCCGGCCGCGTTGACCAATAGAGAGCAATACGAATATGTCGTCCAGGCGAAGGACGTCGATGGTGATAACATCAGCTATGGCCTCGAGACCGGGCCTCCAGGGATGACGATCGACAAGGCGACGGGTCGCGTGACCTGGAACGTGACGCCGGGTGTCGGAGGCACTCATCGCATCAAAATCATGGCGGAGGATGGGCAGGGTGGTATCGCCTGGCAGGAGTTTGAACTCTCCATTCCTGCTAATGCCCAATCGCTCACGGCTTCCCCTGCTCAAGGTTAGTCGGTACCGACCGGACTCCTTATTTTCTATCATCTCCACTCCCATCTTGTTCCGGACTTTCCCGGTTTGTTAGAATCTCCCTAACGTTCTGGCGAAAGGAGTTTTCGACACCGGCGTGCGCAAGATCAAACTACGGGAAGGCACGAATACCGCAGCCCTGTTTGGGCACCACGACAGACACCTCAAGCTGATCGAGGAGGAGTTTGGAGTACGCTGCTCAGCGCGGGGTGAAGAAGTGACGGTGGAGGGGACGCCTGAGACCGTCAAGCAGGCCGAACGTGTACTTAATGAGCTCGCTTCGCTGGTCAATGAAGGCTATGATCTCCGCTCCGACGACGTCACACACGCGTTGACCGCTCTCCGCCACAACCAGGACGCATCTCTCAAAGAACTGCTCTTCAGCGCGTCCCCCATCGTGACGCGGAAGCGGTTCATCGTTCCGAAGACTCCGACGCAGAAATACTATCTGGATGCGATCGAGAAACACGACATCGTGATCGGAATCGGTCCTGCGGGCACGGGCAAGACCTACCTAGCCATGGCTATGGCGGTCAGTGCGCTGATGAAAAAGGATGTCAGCCGCATTATCCTCGCACGGCCAGCTGTTGAGGCGGGTGAGAAGCTCGGGTATTTGCCCGGCGATATGTATGCCAAGGTCAATCCCTATCTCCGGCCACTCTACGATGCCTTGTTCGATATGATGGATATGGAGCGAGCCAATCGCCTGATCGAGCGAGGAGATATCGAAATTGCACCTTTGGCGTTTATGCGCGGCCGTACATTAAACGATTCATTTGTCATCTTGGACGAAGCGCAGAATGCGACCGCCGAGCAAATGAAGATGTTCCTCACACGACTGGGATTTCACTCAAAGGCCGTCGTGACCGGGGACATCACGCAGATCGATCTGCCGTCTGATCGGGTGTCGGGCCTCATCGAGGTGCGCGACATTCTTCAGGACATTGCCGGGATCGAGTTCGTTTACTTCGACGAGCGAGATGTTGTGCGGCATCGCCTCGTTCAGGAAATCATCAAGGCCTATGATCGCCATACGACCAGTCCTGGGCATCCGTCTCAGCCGCGAAAAGGCGAGGCTCAGACGAAGGGCCATCGGATAGATTCTAAGCCCACCCGTCCTGCGACTCCTTCCTCAGGTCCCTGGGGCCAGTCTCATTAATGCCGGTTGTGATCGGCATGCGGCTGACGCGGTGGCACCTCCGCCTCGGCGTCCTCAGGCAAATCGCCTTGCATGTCTTACATACGATCGGTGAACCAGAAGCGCTTCTGAGTCTTGAGATCGTCGGCGATGGCAGGATGCGGCGCCTGAATCGAACCTTTCGTCATCGTGACAAGACGACGGACGTGCTGGCGTTTGCGACCCGGGAAGGGCCCGGGCCGCCCTCGGCTCTGCTCGGGGACGTCGTTATTTCCTTACCGCAGGCCATTCGTCAGGCGCGTCGTCATGAGCAGGGCGTGGACCACGAGTTAGCGGTGCTGCTGATCCATGGCATCCTCCATTTGTGTGGGTATGACCACGAGCGCAGTGAGGCGGAGGCGCGACGCATGAGCCGACGCGAAAGAGCCGTGCTCCGCGCCGTTGGTCCGGTTCCGCGGCTATTGGTGTCGCGCGAATCGGATCGGGTATGATGCGCAATGTGATCGCCATGCCCGAGAAGTCCTAGGCTGGATCGTTTCTCAATCATTCGGGCCGGTCGAAGAGAGGGTGAGGTGTGCGGTGGGTTGGCTTCAGAAACTAAGTGCAGGGCTCTCCAAAACACGTGATGCGGTTACAGGACAACTGGATCGACTCCTGGGGCGGGCGGCTGATCCGACGCTATTGGATGAGCTGGAGGTGGCCTTGATCAGCGCAGATCTGGGCATGCCGGTCGTGGAGCGTGTGATGGGGCAGCTGCGGACCCAGATGCGAGGTGGCAATTTCTCGTCGGGCGATAAAGTACGAGATCTGCTCCGGCAATCCGTTCTGGATATTCTTCTCCCGACACAGTCTGCTTCGATGGAGCAATTGGTGGCACAGGGGCCCCGTCCCTTTGTCATTCTTGCCGTGGGGGTCAACGGTGTCGGCAAGACCACAACGGTGGCCAAGCTGACGCAACGGTTTCGGCAACAGGGAAAACAGCCATTACTCGTAGCCGGGGATACTTTCCGAGCGGCGGCGATCGATCAATTGCAGGTCTGGGCGGACCGCATCGAGGTCGATATGATCCGCCATCGACCGGGTGCGGATCCGGCTGCGGTTGCCTACGATGGGATGACAGCTGCGAAAGCGCGCGGGTCGGACGTGGTGTTGATCGATACCGCAGGACGGCTGCACACAAAAACAAATCTGATGGACGAATTGCGGAAGATCAAGAGGGTGGTCGCGCAAGAGTGCCAGGGGGCGCCTCATGAAGTCCTGTTAGTGTTGGATGCGACGGTCGGCCAGAATGCCATTGCTCAGGCTCGACAGTTCCATGAGGCCGTAGGGGTAACCGGAATCGCCCTGACCAAGCTTGACGGGACGGCGCGTGGTGGGATCGTGGTGGCCATTGCCGATACCTTCAAGATCCCAGTCCGCTTAATAGGCATCGGAGAAGCCGCCGATGACCTCCAGGACTTTGACGCCAAGGCGTTTGTCGAGGCGTTGTTCTAGTCTTTCCTGACGAACTGCCACTCGCAGCCCATTCAGACGTTTTCACTCAATTTCTTCTCATCTGGCCAGGCCCATGCTAGGCTTCTGTTAAGGGGCGACGTCCCTCTGCGGCCCTGCGTAACTGGTCATGACGCCCGACTGAGACAAGATAATGAGCACGTTACTGGTGATCGACGATGATCGGTTGCACTGCGACTTGTTACAAATGGCGTTAGCCCGTCACGGGTATGAGGTCAGCATCGCAACGAGCGGGCGTGAGGGGGTTGTCTTATTTCGACAGCTTCGTCCGCTGGTGACCTTGCTCGACTTGCGCATGCCGGAAATGGATGGTCTGGCGGTGCTGAAGGAGATCCGAACACACGACCCCCGTGCCGGGGTGATTATGCTGGGTGGCGGCGCGACGGAGGAATTGGAGAATCAAGCGCGCGAGTTGCGTGTCACGGATTTCCTGCGAAAGGGGCTGTCGCTGGATGTGCTCATCGGAGCCGTGCACCGTGTGGCGCAGCAGGCGAGGCGTCAGGCGTCATCCGAGCAGTCTCGCGCCGGGGAAGCGATGGAGCAGCTTCCTGATGAAAAGATCCTTGTCGTCGACGACGACGTGATGGCGCGGGATCTTCTGGTACGATTTCTTAGTCTA
>JBEIQG010000203.1:0-6847 GCA_040376625.1 Nitrospira sp.
ACCGTTCGGCCAATGTATTGATTGCGTCTTTGATCATGAAGGGCGCGATCAGCGATCCGCGGCTGGTAATCAGTCGGAAGGCTTCCTGGAGCACAGTGATTGCCGGTGGCCGACAGCCGCGGACTAGAGTTTCAAGAAATTTCTGAGCAGCTCCTTGCCGGCGGTGGTGAGAATCGACTCCGGATGGAATTGCACCCCTTCGATGCCCAGCGTCTTATGCCGCATCCCCATGATTTCGCCTTCAGCCGTTTCGGCGCTGATCTCGAAACAGTCGGGCAGATTCTTGCGGTTCACGATGAGTGAATGATAGCGGGTGGCCTCGAACGGATTCGGCAAATTGCGGAAAATCGTGCGGCCGTCGTGGCGGACCATGGAGGTCTTGCCGTGCATCAGACGCTCCGCTCGGATCACTTCGCCGCCGAAAGCAACTGCCAGCGACTGATGGCCGAGACAGACGCCCAGCAACGGCAATTTGCCGCCGAAATGCCGGATCGCCTCCACCGAGATCCCGGCTTCGTTCGGCGTGCAGGGGCCGGGAGAAATGACGAGTCGCCGCGGCTTTAACGCTTCGATTTCCCGGAGGGAGATCTTGTCGTTCCGGTAGACGACGACATCTTCCCCCAACTCGCCGAAATACTGCACCAGGTTGTAGGTGAAGGAATCGTAATTGTCGATCATCAACAACATGTGACTACTCGGAGCGCATGGCAGACGGCTTATAGAACGGACAAGAAGTTTTCCTCCTATCAGCTATATGCTATTCGCCATACGCTCCTCTCCTATTCCAATCCCTGCTCCGCCAGCTCGATGGCCTTCATCATGGCCCGCGCCTTGTTGCAGGTTTCCTCATACTCATGTTCGGGATTCGAATCGGCGACGATTCCGGCTCCCGCTTGAATATAAGCCTGCCGCCCTTTGATCACGACGGTCCGGATGTTGATGCACATGTCCATGTTGCCGGAAAATCCGAAATATCCCACTGCGCCCGCATAGGGGCCACGGCGCGTCGGTTCCAGTTCCTCGATGATTTCCATCGCGCGAATCTTCGGTGCACCCGACACGGTCCCCGCCGGGAAACAGGCTCGCATAACGTCATACACCGATTTGCCCTTTTCCAACTGTCCCGTCACCTGCGACACGATATGCATGACGTGGGAATAGCGTTCGACCTGCATGAGCGACTCGACCTTCACGGAACCGCGTGCCGCTACACGGCCCACATCGTTCCGGCCCAAATCCACAAGCATCACATGTTCGGCCCGTTCTTTTTCGTCCGCGAGCAGCCGTCGCGCCAGGTCCTGATCCTCTTCCGGAGTCTGTCCACGTCGACGCGTCCCGGCAATGGGACGCAGTGAGATCTGGCCATCCTCGCATCGCACCAGGGTCTCCGGCGAAGACCCAACCAACTCCACTCCGGCCACCCGCAGGTAGTACATGTACGGCGAGGGATTGATGACGCGGAGAGCACGGTACAACTGGAACGGAGCTGTATGGATTTGCGTTTCCCATCGTTGAGACAGGACGGCCTGCACGATATCGCCCGAACGGATATACTCCTTGGTCCGCGCGACCATCTTCTCGAAATCGGCCCTGTTCATGTTGGACGTAAAGGTGATCGGCTTCCGGCGGCGCTTCTGCCGCGGTTGCCGCACCGGCCGCTTCAACCGCGCGATCATCTTTTCGATCCGCGCGGTCGCATGGCGATAGGCGTCACGGATGTCCCGTTCCTTGGTCGACTCCAGGTAGGCGTTCGCGACCACTTTGATTTTCTGCGACACGTTGTCGAAGATCAGCAGCGTATCGGTGAGGAGAAAGGCGAAGTCCGGCATCCCGAGGCTGTCTTTGCGCAAGGCCGGCAGTTCCTCGAAGGTACGCACCATATCGTAACTGAAGTAGCCGACCGCGCCGCCGACGAACCGGGGCAGCCCGGGCACCGTCACCGGACGATACTCTTCCATCAGTTCACGCAGCCGCTCCAGCGGATTGCCGCGGCTCTGAATCCGCAGGTTCTTCTTCCCCCGCGTCAATACCAGATCGCCCTTCTCCTCCCGAATCACCGCCGAGGAGCCGCTTCCCAGGAACGAATACCGCGCCCAATTTTCACCGCCGGCCACACTCTCCAGCAGATAAGCCGTCGGCCCATGGTCGATCTTGGCAAACGCCGACACGGGCGTCTCATAGTCCGCCAGAATCTCCCGATACAGCGGAATCAGATTACCTTCCGCCGCGAGGGCTCGAAACTCATCCAGGGTGAGAGAGTAGTGCTGTCTGCTCATAGGACACGACGATCTCGACACTAGGGCCGGCTGACGATCAACTTCTGCCCGACCACCACCGTGTTATTGTCCAAATTGTTCCACTTCCGCAATTGATCCACACCGACATGGTATTTTTGCCCGATGCGATACAGGGTATCACCGGGACGCACCGTGTGGGTGTTGCCGGTTGCCGATGCCGATGTGTCGCTCAGGGCATCCGCTCCCGCCGGCTCGTGGCCGAATGTATCCTTACCTGCTTCCTTCGCCGACTCCAGACTAAAGTCCGACGACATGTCCGTCTTCAACGCCTCATCGACCGCGGCCGTAAAGTCCTTCTTCGCCGTAGCTGCCGCCTTTTTCGTCTTGGACGGAATTGTCGTCAGGCGCTTCATATCCTCGTGGGCCCGCTTTTCAAGCAGGCTGGCTTCCTTCATCGCCTGCGCCTCTTCCTGGATCTGCGCCGCCTGCTGACGCACCGCTTCCACCTGAGCGCCGAGTTCCCGATTACGCGCCTCATACTCACTCAGTTCGCGTTTGCTCCGTTTGACTTCGCTGTCCAATTCGGCGCTTCGCTTTTCCTCCTGCGCCAGGAGCCGTTGAAAGTTCAGACTGCGCGCTTTCTCGGCTTCGTACTTCTCCGACATCACGCATCCGCCCAAATTCAGGCCGCTCAGTACGAGCAACCCGATCGGAACCACTGCTGCGTGTCTCATCCGTGCGTTTCGCTGACTCATCATGTCGCTCCTTCGTTGCTGCCTTCTCCAGGAGAGGCTTCCGAATGCCATCCAGACATCCCGCTCGTGCCGCATCCGCTTCCGATTTGCAGCCATCGAAAGTGGGTAGAATACGGTCCAAGGCAGCGAAAGTCAAAGTGAAATGGGCCGCAGAGAAGTTTGACCCCCTCCCCACGCCTATGCTACCGTTCACACGAGTTGCCGTTCCCCCTATTCTATCCAATCACCGGCACGAAAGACCATGTCACCCAGCACACAACCGGGCTCCTCCCGCACTGTCACCATCGAAGGCATTACGCTGCACCTGGCTCAACCCATGACAATGGGACAGGAATGGATCGGGAACCGGGAGATTCTGAAACAATTACTGGCCTGCTGGCTGGTGATCGACGAGCGTGACTTACCCCTTTCTCCCCGCATCACCGGCCAACCTGGGATCGGCAAAACCACGCTGGCAATGGCGGGGGCACGTGAACGCAAGCAGGAACTCTATGTGTTTCAGTGCACGGCCGATACCCGCCCTGAAGACCTGTTGATCACACCCGTCCTGGCGGAATCCGGCACCATCAGCTACCACGCCTCGCCTCTGGTCACCGCGGTGCTCACAGGCAGCATCTGCGTGCTGGACGAGGGCAATCGCATGAACGAAAAAAGCTGGGCCTCGCTGGCTCCGCTGCTGGATCACCGCCGTTGTGTGGAATCCATCATCGCCGGCATTCTGATCAACGCCCATGCCGATTTCCGCTGCTGCGTGACCATGAACGAAGACGCCTCCACCTACGAAGTGCCCGACTACATTCTCTCGCGTTTGCAACCGACGCTGGGCATGGGATTCCCGGCACGCGAAGACGAACTGGCGATCCTCCGTTATCACCTGCCCTTCGCACCGGCGGAGATGCTGGCCGTGACCGTCGATTTTCTCCAGGAAGCCCACCAGCTCAGTCTCGAATATTCCGTGCGCGACGGCATTCATCTCCTGCAGTATGCGCTGAAACGTCGGGCCCAGGACCCGGAACATCCATTGTCGGCCGATGCCGCTTGGCGGGAATCCCTGATCAAAGTCCTCGGGGAAGAAGCGCTCGATCTGCCGACTCAGTCACGCCGGCGAACGCGCGCCCTGGGAGACCAGGCCCTTCCCCAGGGACTCGGCGACTTCTTTTTCGAAAGCGACGACCCTCTACATCCCGGCCGATAATGGCAGTGTCATCCTCCACCGCCGACTCCGTCTTCCGCCTGTCACCACGCATCGAACTGTTCCCGCTCCTGCACGGCAGCGGCGATGTCGCTCAGGAAGTGCGTGAGAGGCTCACCGACCGCCGGTTCGACTGCCTCGCGGTTCCACTTCCACCCTCCTTCGAGCATCCGCTGGAAGAAGCCGTGCTGGACCTGCCCAGGATCAGCGTGATCGTCCAACCGGAACGCGATCGGGAAGGCGCCGCCACGGTAAACTACGTGCCGGTCGATCCCTGTCAGGCAGTCGTCATGGGGATTCGCGTCGCCATGGGAGAAGGCATCCCCAGGGCCTATATCGATCGCGAAACGGCCGCCGCGGAACCGGTGCCCTTCGTCTCTCCCGACGCCTACGTGCTCAAGCGCCTCTCCTACGCCACCTTTGCCGCCGCAATCGTACCCACGCTCACGCCGCCTGCGGAGGGCAGTCAACAGCAGGCCCGCATCGCCTGGATGGCGTTTCAACTCCACCAACTCGAAATGGAGTACGAACAGATTCTCTGCCTGTGCCACTTTGCAGACTGGCCCTGGATTCGTCAGGCGTATCAGCAACGAACCGACTATCAAATCCCGGCGCTCGACTTCGGCCGTCCCGGACGTTACCTCGTCGAGCCGGACTCACTCTATTTTATCCTGGGTGAACTGCCCTTCCTCACCGGGCTGTATGAGCGACGTCGCGCTACCGTCCATTCAGACCGCCATCTCTCCATCGATGGGATCAAAGAACTGTTGCTGGAAACACGCACAAGGTGGCAGACCACCCATGAGGCGGAGGGTCAAACCGTCCCCACCTGGGTCACACCGCAGCTCCTGCAGTCCTACCTGCAATATGTGAGGAACCATGCACTGCTGGACCGGCGACTGACGCCAGACCTCTACACCCTGGTCCTTGCGGCAAAACAGATGGCAGGAGATGACTTCGCGATTCGCCTGCTCGAAACCGCCAAGAGTTATTCCTACCAGGAAATCGAGCAAAGCCATGTCCCTCATCTCTCGGCAGGGCTCGGACAATTCGCTCTGCCGGACGAGCAGATCGTGCGGGCGACCAACCGTCTTCAGGGTGCACCGCTGGCTTGGCGTTCGCTCTCACTCCGGCCCGAACCGCCGCGTCGGACCAGTCAGCGATGGTCGTATCTCTGGAACCCGCATCGGCAATGTTCATGGCCCCCGGAAGATTCCAAGATCGAAAGTTTCCACACCCATGTCCGTGAACAGGCGCGGGCCATCATCGGGGCCGATCTCGCCAAGAGCGAAAAATTCACCACCTCCATGAAAGACGGGATCGACATCCGGGAAAGTCTCCGCCATTGGCATCAACGGCAGAAATCCGGGCGTCCGCAACGCATGGAGATTTACGTCAAAGAAATTCCTCCCGCGCGCGGGAACGTCGATACGGTTATCTTTCTGTTCGATACGCCGGCCGATCCTGAACAGTACAGCTGGCAGGCCACCTGGTATGCGGAACATGCGCAGGAGTCCACCCTCTGTTTCTACGCGACACCCTTCCTGAACAACATGGTCGCGCCGGGCATCGGGCAATCGCGCTACGGTGGCGCCCTGTTCATCTTTCCGCCCCGTGCCATTCCCGACGTTTGGACCGACGAAGCACTCGGATTTGCCAGGACCCTCGAAGAACGTTTGATTGCGGCCGGAGCGGTCCATTCACGTGAAACGCACGTGGCCTTGGTGACACCGGTGCCACCCAAGGCACGCTGGAGGCAGATCGCTAGACAATTCGACCGGCGCCTGGTGCCGATTCCGTTAAGCCGGTTTTCAGGACAGATGATCGACCGTCTGCGGCGGTTCCATGTTTTGAACGGACACGAGATCCGCAGCTTCGCGGCTCAATTTATCCGTGAGTAACCAGTCCATGCCTCATCAGACAGCCGAACAACGGATCGCCGATCTTCGCCGGCAAATACGCCGTCACGATCACCTCTACTATACGAAGGATCGACCGGAGATTTCCGACGCGGAATACGATCGGCTCTTTCGCGAGCTCGTCGACCTCGAAACCGCCTATCCCGACCTGGTCACCGGTGACTCGCCGACCCAGCGAGTCGGCGCACCACCCTTGGAGGAACTCACCAAGGTTTCCCATGAAAAACCCATGCTGAGTCTCGATTCCATTACCGATCCGGAGGACGTGCGCGCCTTCGACGCGCGGATGAAGCGGGAGTTGGAGACCGACCAGATCATCTACACAGCGGAACCGAAATTCGACGGCCTCTCGGTGGAACTGGTCTACGAACGGGGCGCGTTCGTCCGCGGCGCCACCAGGGGAGACGGCATGGTCGGCGAAGACGTGACGATCAATCTACGGACGATACGCGCGCTGCCGCTGCAGCTTGATCCGCATTCGTCTCTTCCGACCCACCTGGCCGTGCGCGGGGAAATCTATATGCGCCTCGATGAGTTTCAGGCCCTCAACCGCCGCATGACGGAACGGGGCGAGGAGGCCTTTTCGAATCCGCGCAACGCCGCAGCAGGATCGTTGCGGCAGTTGGACAGCCGCATCACCGCGTCACGCCCGTTGACCCTGACCTGTTACGACATCATGGCCATATCCGGAACGGCCCCCCCCACCCATTGGGAGGAATTGGACGCATTGGCTTCTTGGGGTCT
>JBEIQG010000258.1:0-4603 GCA_040376625.1 Nitrospira sp.
CGATGTGTGCGGGATCAGCCGCCAGGACTTGCTCGTAGAGGCGATGGGCTTCATCGAACTGTTGCTGCCAGGAGAGGACCTGCGCGAGCGCCACACGAATGTCCTGATCCTCAGGATGATGGGTCAACACCTCTCGATACAGCGAAGCCGCTTCCGCATGGGCCCCTTGCCAAGACAAGACCCTCGCCAGCGCACCGCGCAAGTCGTCATTCTCGGGAGCCTGCTGCAACCCTTCACGATAGACGGACGCGGCCTCGACGTACTGACGCATGATCTCCAGTCGATGGCCCCGCTCCAACGCCGAATTTCCATTGGCCTGAGCCGGCTCGACTGGAACAGCCGCAGCTTTCAGCGTCTGGAGACGCGCCGAGACCTCTGCATCACCCGTCGCCGCCACCACCGACTCATAGAAGGGAATCGCCTCGTTCTGACGGCCGCTCCATAGAAAAACATCACCGAGCCCGCTCAGGGCCTCGATATGTTTCGGCTCATCACGAAGAATCTCCTCGTAGTGTTGCCGCGCCTCATCGAACTTTTTCTGCCAGGAAAGGACCTGGGCAAGGCCCATGCGAGCATCATGATCGAGGGGTTGGCGGGTGAGGATTTCGCGGTAGAGGGCTACGGCTTCATCCCACCGGCCCTGCCAGCTGAGCAACTTGGCCACACTGCCCCGGACCTCATCGTTGTCCGGTCGCGCCGCCAGGTACTGTCGATAGGCAACGAGGGCATCCTCATACCGCTGCTGCTCCTCCAACTCCCTGGCTCGTTCAAGGATATAGCGGGGAGAGGGCTCTTCGGCTACTGCAGATTCCCTGGTGCCCGGCACCGACAGCCAGACCGCGGCGAGCAGGCTCACCAGGAGGAATCCCGCAACGGGTCTGAGTCGACTACTTCGTACCACAGGATCGGTTATCCGTGACATCGCTGGCCGGTCTATACACGACCTATTCGGCCAGGGCCTGGAATCCATCGAGATCGTGAATAATCACTCCCGCAAAACTGCGCTGCGAGGTCGTGTCCAATATCCTCCTGACGGCCATGGACACTTCGGCCCGCGGACGACCGGCAAAGGTCACACGCTCCGGTCTCACGGTGAATCGGCGATGGACACGAAACCAGTCCCGATGAGCTGAGACTACCTGCGTCTCGGGGATGGGCGCCCATCGGAACAGATGGCGATCGTAGTCCACCAGGGCATCGCGCCGGCCGGAGCGCGTCTCCCGACGTAACACCACATGTTGCTCCAACGGTAACACCGTGGTCTCTACCGCCAACCATACCGGCGTTCCGCTCACCTCGCCGTACCGCAGGATGTCTTCAGCAATGTCCTGTACCTCGTCGAGATCGGTGCGATAACTCATCACCGCCACTTCGTCCGCGCGATCCATGACGGCAAAGGCCAGAGGCCGGCCGGCAATCGTCGGACCGGTTAACCAGAAGGGCATCACCATGGACAGCTTGGCTTGTCCCCCGATCGCGTCCTTCAAGATCTCGATCGCCTCGAGATAACTGCGAAGTCGGGCCTCATCTTCAAGAAAGCCCGGCAATAGATATGGCTCGATATCGAGTTGCACCCCGAAAAACGAACCGGGCGCCATGAGATGAAGCAGCCTCCGTATCTTATCGGCCAAAACATGAGGTTCCTGAATGGCTTCGGGATACCCATCCACCGCCAGCGCGTCGATCCCGCTCGCCTGCACCGTCGCCAGCAATCGGGCATACCCGTTCCAGATGTCCTCATCGTCGGATTGTGAGGGCATCTGAATGAAGACTCGAGCACAGCCCTGCGACCGGCACGTGGCTAGCATCGACTTCGGATTCTCTATCGCCGCACGGTAGTGCCATACCCAAAAACCGATCCCGCCTGGCCGCCTGCTTCCTGATGGCTCCCGGGTCGCTTCTATCCGGTCGAAGACTATGCGGGCCCTCTCCGTCTCTGTGGAAACTACGAGGTCCATCACATACCGAAGATCCACACGACGACCGATCTCCTTAAGGGGAATGGTCAGATCAAATGGGCCAGTCACAGTCGCCAACGGCAGATTGTCCTCACGCCGCTGTCCGGCCAGATCATCCACCGCCACCACTACCTGACCCTCTGCTCGACCACGCAGCCGCAACCACTGGTAGGACATGAGGTCTATGGGCAATCCTGCCCGATGCAGCGCGATGCGTTGTCCACAGCGTCCGGTCTCACCGGCCGGCCACCATAGATCGATCTCCTGGCCGCGTGTGGCGACCTGCTCATGGCAGTGGCCGAACGGTCTGACCTCCCCGAGTCCTGAGGACAGTTCAAGAATGGGCACAAACGGTCGATAAGGAAGAGGGGGACTACTCAGAGGGGGACCACTCAACGCCACGGTGGGGCTGGTCCCCTCGCCGACATAGGTCAGTTCAATCTCGTAGAGGATGGGAGGAATGGGCCCGGACAGGAGAATGTCACCGGCCCGTGCAAGAGGGAGCATGGCACTGAGCACGAAAATCGCGGGCAGGCACATTAGCGTCAGGGCAGCCATGTGTTGGGATCTGTCGCGAGTGAATCGGGTCTCTAGCGGGGGATTCTTGTCCGGGTGGACACCATTGCCGGTGGAGAAACGCTGATCGATGTGGCTAGAGAGACTCATTTCAATTTCCGAATGGCTGTTCCTGCTCTACCTTCTCGGCCTGACCGCCGGATACTTGATGCTGGACCTCATCGCCATCGTTCACCTTCGGCAGTACCTGCAGGAACGGGTGCTCGAAAGCCTGCCGCGAAGTTATACGGGCTTCGAACCGCAGATCAGCATCCTGGTCCCGGCCTATAACGAAGCCGCCACGATCGCCGGGTCCATCCGCTCGCTGCTGCAACTCAGCTACTCCGAATACGAAATCGTCGTGGTGAACGACGGCTCCAAGGACGCCACGATCGACGTGCTCCGGAAGGAATTCGAGCTCTTTCCCTTTCCGGAGGCCTACAACGCGCAACTGCCGACGGCGGAGCTCCGGGCGATCTACCATTCGTCCCTTCACGCCAACCTGCGCGTGATCGACAAGGAAAACGGCGGTAAAGCCGATTCCCTCAACGCCGGGATCAACCTGTCGCTCTATCCCCTGTTCTGCTGTATCGATGCGGACTCGATACTCCAACCGGATAGTTTGCGGCGGGCGGTCCAGCCGTTCCTTGACGACCATCGCACGGTGGCCAGCGGAGGGACCGTTCGCATCGCCAATGGTTGTCGCGTGGAAAATGGCTTTCTGACGAAGATCGGACTTCCCACGAACCTTCTGGCGCTCTTCCAGATCGTCGAATACCTTCGTGCGTTTCTCTTCGGACGCTTGGGTTGGTCCCCGATGAATGCGATGCTGATTATCTCCGGCGCCTTCGGCGTCTTCCGAAAAGAGGCCGTGGTGACGGTAGGCGGATACCGATCCGATACCATCGGAGAAGACATGGAACTCGTCGTCCGCCTGCACCGCCATCTACGCCTGAGCGACAAACCCTATCGCATCACGTTCGTACCCGACTCGGTCTGCTGGACCGAAGCCCCCGAAGACCTTCGCACCCTCAAGAATCAACGTATTCGCTGGCAACGCGGACTGTGCGAGAGCCTGACCAAAAACCTCGATCTTCTGTTCCATCCCAAGGGCGGCACGATCGGCTGGCTGGCGTTCCCCTTCATGGCGATCTTCGAGTGGATCGGCCCGGCGATCGAAGTGTTCGGCTACTGTTTCCTGACGTTGGGATTTGTGATGGGGTTCGTCTCCCTGCAGGCCTGGCTGATTCTATTGATCGCCGCCATCGGGCTGGGAGTGTTGCTCTCTGTCAGCGCCCTGCTGCTGGAGGAAATGTCCTTCCACGTCTATCCCGCTCAACGCGATGTGTTCAAACTTCTCCTGGCCGCCATCGTGGAGAATTTTGGATTCCGCCAACTGAACTCGGTGTGGAAATTGATCGGGTTGTATCGTTGGATAGTCGGGAAAAAGGCCACGTGGGGAACGATGACGAGGACCGCGTCCTGGCAGACGCGCTGACACTGAATGAGTTCCGACCGCCGGCGGCCGTGTTACACCGCCTGTTCGCTCAGGACGTGAATCGTTCGATGGCCTGACTGGCTCGCTCCAGATCTGTGTCGGTCTTCGCCATACAAAACCGCATAAACCGGCTGCCCTCCGGCCCGTCGAAAAACGCTTCCCCCGGCACGCCCGCCACGCCGGTCTCGTCCAGCAGATACAGCGCGCGTTCCCGGCTGGTCTTTCCCGGAAGCCGAGAGACATCCGCCAGCACGTAATAGGCGCCTTGCGGCACGGCAGGGGGCAGTCCCGCTTTGGCCAACGCCCCGCAGAACCGATCGCGCTTCTGTTGATGTTCCTTCGTCAGATCACTATAAAACGAGGGCCCGAGCGCACGAATCCCGGCGGCAACCCCGTGCTGCAGCGGTGTTGGCGCGCAGACATACAACACATCACTCATCGCCCCGATGGCCTTCGCCCACGTAGCCTCTGCCACACTGTAGCCGATTCGCCAGCCGGTGATACTGAACGTTTTCGAGTAACCTCCGATGGTAATGGTCCGGTCGGCCATACCGGGGAGGGACGCCATGCTCACGTGCTCGCGTCCGTCGAA
>JBEIQG010000030.1:0-23726 GCA_040376625.1 Nitrospira sp.
CGGCCACGAACCGTGATTTGGAGAAAGCCGTCGCAGAGGGCGCCTTCCGGGAAGATCTGTACTACCGGCTGGATGTAATCCCGATCAAGCTTCCCCCGTTGCGCATGCGGACCGGCGACATTCCGTTGTTGAGCCAACATTTCCTGGAGAAATTTGCCAAAGAAAGTGGTAAACCAGTGCCGACGATGAGCCAGGAGGCCATGCGCGTGCTGTTGGCGCATGAGTGGCGAGGCAACGTTCGGGAATTGGAGAACGTCGTCGAACGTGTCGTGGCCTTCACAACGGGATCGTCGGTGACGGATGCGGATATTCGCGGATGGCTCCACAAGCCGGTGAGCAACCAGCAGGCCCTGCCCTCTGAGTTGCCTGAAGATGGCCTGGACCTGGAAGGGCTCATCAACACGATCGAGAAGGATCTGCTGTTGAAAGCGCTTGAACGGAGTCAGTGGGTCAAGAAGCGAGCCGCGCGGTTGTTGCGGTTGAACACCCGGTCGTTCCGGTACCGTCTCGAAAAATACGAAATCAAAGGAGGCCGGGATTAGCGCCGCCCAGTAGTCTGCGAGTGAACTCTACCAGCCTGCGTGTTCTGACCCCTGCGAAAGTAAATCTGATCCTCCGCGTGCTCGGGCGGCGTCCTGACGGCTTTCACACCGTCTGGTCGCTGATGCACACGGTCGGACTCGAAGATGAGCTGACTCTTACCGCCCGGCCCGGCGCGACCTCCCGTATCGCTTTGCGCTGCGATCATGTCACGCTGGCGGCCGATCAGAGCAATCTTGTCTATCGAGCCGCGCAACTCGTTTTGGCACGAGTTGACCAAGCCGTCGATCTGTCGATCACCCTCACGAAACGCATTCCGCTCGGGGCCGGCCTCGGAGGGGGCAGCAGCGATGCGGCGGCGACCATTCTCGGTCTCACCCGTCTGTTGGGATTAGCCTGGTCGATCGAGCAGATGGCAGAGTTGGGACAACAGTTGGGAAGCGACGTGCCCTTCTTTTTTATGGGTCCAGCCGCTTGTGTTGCCGGTCGAGGAGAGCAGGTGCGATCAATGCAGGTGACGGGCACTCGCTGGATCGTGCTGGTGAATCCCGGCTTTCCGGTGGAGACAAAGTGGGCCTATCAGCAGCTCTCAGCGACCAGAACGGGTGTGCGTCCCCTCTCTCCTGCACTCAGGCAATTGGGCAACCGTGCCGCGGTGGACTGGTCCGAGATCATTCCCCTTGTCGAGAACGATTTTGAGGCACCGGTTTTTTCGCAGCATCCGATGTTGATCCGGATCAAAACGCAGCTGTCGGAGCAGGGGGCTGAAGTCGCCCTCCTGTCTGGAAGCGGAGCGACGATGTTTGGCGTATTTTCCGGGCAGGTGGCTGCGGAACGGGCTGCTGCTGTGTTTGCTCGCGATCCGAAGTTGAAGGCCTATGCCGTGCCGGCGGCGGGTGCTCCGGTGACGAGCGCAGTCTGAGCACTAAGCGCGGAGCTCCTAGAGGTCGCGCATTGGCGCGGGGGCCCTCCGCTAGCCGTAGATTGGTTGACAACTTCCCGCCGTTTTCGCTATTGTGCTGTGCTTCGGTAGGCGTCCTCTTGTTCTGACAAGTGCGCGAGGTCAGCGGGACTCTAAACGGGTCCTGTCCGTGCCCACCGTTTTTACGAACTCGACAAGCACCGTTACAGCATAGGCATCGCCTCGTACGGCATCGAAGGGGTCGGATGAACAGGGAACTCAAGCTCTTTTCGGGCAGCGCCAATCCTGCGCTTGCGCGGTCGATCTGCTCGTATCTCGACCTGCCCCTCGGCGCGGCGACGGTGTCTTCCTTCAGCGACGGGGAAATCCGGATTCGCGTGGAAGAAAACGTGCGCGGCGCCGATGTATTCGTCACCCAGTCCTGCTGTTCTCCGGTCAACGATTCGATCATGGAAATGCTCATCATGATCGATGCCTTGAAACGCTCGTCGGCCAACCGCATCACGGCAGTGATTCCCTATTTCGGGTATGCCCGGCAGGACCGCAAGGATCAGCCGCGTGTGCCGATCTCGGCAAAACTGGTTGCCGACATCATTACCACCGCCGGTGCGGATCGGGTATTGACTATGGATCTTCATGCGAGCCAGATCCAGGGGTTTTTCAATATTCCAGTCGATAACCTCTACGCCTTGCCGGTGCTGATGGATTACATCACGAAACGGAAGGTGTCGGATCTGGTTGTGGTCTCGCCGGATGCCGGCGGAGTGGAGCGTGCCAGGGCCTTTGCAAAGCGGCTGCAAGCCAACCTGGCTATTATCGACAAGCGGCGCGAGGGGCCCAATCAGGCGCAGGTCATGAATATCATTGGTGACGTGCAGGGCAAGAGCGCTCTGCTCCTCGACGATATGATCGATACCGCGGGGACGATCGTCCAGGGCGCTCAGGCCTGCCTGGATAAAGGCGCGCGTGAGGTGTGGGCCGGTTGTTCTCATGGCGTGTTATCGGGGCCCGCATTGGAGCGGCTCCAACAGTCCGGCTTGACGGAAGTGCTGGTGACCGATTCGATTCCCCTGCGTGGCAAGGAGCAGAAGTGTCCGAAACTCAAGGTGTTGTCGGTGGCGCCTCTCTTCGGAGAAGCCATCAGGCGTATCCATGAAGATGAATCAGTAAGTTCGTTATTCGTGTAGGCCGTCCGCGTCGAGCGACTGGTCGAGGAGGAGTATCATGAAATTCGATTTAACCGTTGAAAGCAGAGAGGGTGGGGGCAAGGGGCCCGCGCGTCAACTTCGTCGTGCAGGTCGGGTCCCGGCCGTGTTGTACGGGCAGGGGGAATGTCTCCTGCTCTCAGTCAAGCCCGATGAGTTGGTGAAAATTCTGCGCTCTCAAGCCGGATCCACCGCGCTCATTTCCCTCGCCATCAACGGAGCGAAGAGCAAGGCCAAGCGTACTGCGTTGCTGCGGGAGTTCCAGGTCGATCCGATTACGGGCAGCGTCCTGCACGCGGATTTTTTTGAAGTGGCGATGGATAAGCCGATTCGCGTCAAAGTGCCGGTGCACTTGACCGGTGGTCAGCCGCTTGGGCTGAAAGAAGGCGGGGTGCTGCATCATGTGTTGCGTCAGCTGCACATCGAATGTCTCCCGTCTGTCCTGCCCGATTTCATCGAGGTCGATGCATCGCAGCTCCAAATCAACCAGGGCATCCACCTGAAGGACATTCCGAAGACCGAGGGGTTGCGGTTTTTGGATGACCTCGAGCACATGGTCGTGAGTGTGGCTGCGCCGATGACCGATGCCAAGCTCGAAGCGTTGCTCACAGCCGGAGCACCTGGCGCTGAGGGGGCCAAGGAGCCCGAAGTGGCGGTGAAGGGCAAAGCGGTGGCTGAAGGAGCGGCGGGTGCGGAGGCCGGCAAGGCGGGAGACGCGAAGGCTGGGGCTGCCGCGCCCAAGGCCGGAGCCGCGCCTGCGAAGAAGGAAGCGGAAAAGAAGAAGTAGTTGCGTTGCGCCTGCTCGTTGGATTGGGCAATCCCGGAGCCGACTATGCCGACACACGGCATAATATCGGTTGTTGGGTGATCGAACGGGCGGCCGCGCGTTGGTCGATACGGCTCACCAGGAAAGGCGCGGCCCAGCGAGGCTCGGGTCGCGCCGGTTCCAAACTCGTCGAACTCGCCAGTACCCTCGACTGGATGAATCTCAGTGGTCCTCCCCTCAAGGGACTCCTCCGCGAACTAGGTCTGACTCCGGAAGCCCTGGTGGTCGTGCACGACGATCTGGATCTAGAACCGGGTCGTTTGCGGATCAGGCAAGACGGCGGCAGCGGCGGCCACAACGGCATCAAATCTGTCATTGAAGCATTGGGCACGCCGAAGTTCGTGCGGCTGAAGATCGGCGTCGGTCGTCCGGCACCGAGGCAGGATACGGCCGATTACGTTCTCGAGCAGGTTTCACCTGAAGAGCGGACGATCTATGCCCCCTGCCTCGAGCGAGCCGTCGACGCCCTCGAATTGCTCCTCAATCGCGATGTCTCCGCGGCGATGAATCAATTTAACGTGCGGGAAAAGGATGAGGGCGGCGAGGGGGCGAGTTAGCGCTCCCGCCAACCACGGCCGTTCAGTTATTTGGTGAACTTGCTCGAGCCGGGCGTAGTAGCCTGCTTGGCTGGGGACGGTTGCGCTGTGGTAGAGTGGACCATGTGCGTCTCTTTTGGAACCTACCATGACGACGTCTAGCCATCAGCCCCTCTCGCTTGCGCAGTTCGACATCTCTCCTGAACGAGGTTTCCTTCCGGCGACGGATCCTTTGGCGCAGCTGCCGGATGAGCCGATTTTGAATCAGATCGGTGTGGAGCTTCCGAAGTTCCTGACGGCGCGACAATTTCGATCGTTTGTCCAGGACCATCAGCGGCTCATGGGCCCGGTGGCGGATGATTGGGGCCTCGATGTCTTTCGTTGCGCGATGCGTACGCTGTCCTTTTCCGGTCATGCCTACGTCTGGGAAGATCCCGACTATCCTGCGTCATTTCTCCCGGCCAGTCTGGCCCTGCCGTGGGTTGCCGTCGCGCAACAGCTCGGCCGTCCGCCCGTGCTGTCCTATGCCTCCTATGCTCTGCACAACTGGCGGCGCCTCGACCCGCAAAAGCCCATCGAGTTGGGCAACGTGGTGCTCCTGCAGAATTTTCTTGGGGGCCTGGATGAAGAATGGTTCGTCCTGATCCATATCGATATTGAGGCGAAGGCGGGACCGGGGTTGGTGGGATTGGTTCACGCTCACAATGCTGCGCGAGACGATAAGCCCGATGATGTGCTGCAAGGGCTACGTGCCTTGGCAGCAGCGCAGGAAGCGATGCGGGAGACGCTGCTTCGCATGCCCGAGCGGTGTGACCCCTACATTTATTACAGCCGCGTGCGACCCTACATCCACGGCTGGAAAAACAGCCCGTCATTGCCTCATGGCGTTGTCTACGAAGGGGTTGCAGACTACGCGGAGCAGCCGCAACAATTCCGCGGCGAAACCGGCTCGCAAAGCTCGATTGTGCCGACTCTCGATGCCGGCCTTGGAATCCCTCATGCGGACGACCCGCTGACGCAGTACCTCGTGGAGATGCGTGACTATATGCCTCCGCGACACAGGGCGTTCCTGGCGGCGCTCGAAGCGCGCACGGATGAGCAGCATCAGCCGCTGCTCTACGGCTATGCGCGCGATCGCAAAACGACGCACCCCGAACTATGGACGGCCTTCTGTAACTGTGTGGATTTGCTCGCGCAGTTTCGGGACATTCACATCGGGTACGCCGAGCGGTATATCTTCCGGCAACACCAGTCGCACGCCAGCAATCCTACCGCCGTTGGCACCGGCGGGACGCCCTTTATGCCCTATCTGAACAAGCACCTCGAAGAAACGAAGCGGCTCATACTCGATTGAGCCTCAGGCCTACGCTCCTACCCCCCTTGCTCTGCAGTGGAATAATGGAGCCAGACTTCGTACACTGCGGGGAACGTCACGTTGATGTATGCGAAAACCCGGCGAACCCATCTACCTCTGGATTCATCTGCTTGCGTTACTGCTGGTCATTGCCGCGACGGTGGCATTGCCGCGGGCAGCGGAGTTTTTCGTGGGGCCGCTGAGTTTCGGCACCAGGGCGCTGGCGGGGCTGGGTATCGCCGTGGCCGGCGGGATCGCATTGTATCTGCTCTATAATTCCTCCGCTCGCAATGAGCCGTAGCAGGACGCCGAAATAATTCCATCGACTCTTCAGCTTCGAACATACGGTGCTCCGATCATGGCGCATTCGACATCCCTCATTCGATCAAGCCAAAGTTGTCCAGTCTGCCGCGCAGATAGCCTGATAAGATTCAGATAGGCCTCGCCCATGGAGTATGGACCATGGTGTGGATCAGACTCGTGCGCAGCGCAGGGTGGGCAGGGCTGCTGAGCTGTTGGGTTCTCCTGTTTTCTCCCTCTCCGATCCAGGCTGAATGGTATGCGGCCGCGCAACTGGGCGTGAACTTTGCCGATCCCCTCCGGAATGTGCGCGGGAGCGGGACGCTGGCTGGTCTGGATGCGCCGAACTTCAATCTCAAAACCAGTCCTGCCTTCGGGGGCAAGCTCGGATTTTTCCCTTCGCATGGCCTCTTCGGGCTTGAACTGGATGTCTCGCATAGTACCCCGCATATCAAGAATCTGGACGATGTTCCGGGGATTCACCTTTCCGTGACCAACATCGGCGGCCATGTGGTGTTGCGCTATCCCGGCGTGACCTGGCAGCCCTATATCGGCGGCGGCCCGGCGTTGCTCGTGGCGCATCTCGGCCGCTCTTCGACCACTGAAAGTGACACGCAGGTGTCGGTCGGCGGGAATGTCCTCGTCGGAATCCGAGCCTTCGTCACGCCGAAGGTGGCGATCTTCACCGAATACAAATATACGGACTCAACGTTTCGTTTCGGCGGGGCGTTCGGGCCGGTCGGTGGCTTTGATGCGACCTATCGGGCCCATCAACTCTTTGTGGGCCTATCCTATCATTTTTAGGAGGTGCGGGCATGAGACGAGCCGTTGCATTCCTGTTCGGTGCCGCTGCGGTGATATTCATAACGGCTTGTGCGGAATCGCTGCACCAAGGGCAAGGTGTTGCTCCCCAGCGCGCCCGCTGGAACGCCGGCGATCTGGAGGCGCCGTCCTACGGGCAGCGGCCCGGCGCCTGGTGGTATCCGTTCGGCTACTATGGCTCTGGTTATGGATGGCACCGTGGCGGCTCCAGTGATGGAGGTCACCAGTCGAACGCACCCGCGCCACGTCCGACACCACCGGCCAATGCGCCGCCGCAGTTTCAGAAGAAATATTGATTCGGTGCGAGCGTCTGTGGCTGAATGAAGGAGCGTGCCGTGTCAGGTCTCTGAGGATGCCGTCATGCCTCGATTGGTGCCCGGGTTCATCTCGCTCTGCGTCATCCTACTGCTGGCGGGTTGTGCACAATCGGTTCATCAGACGGAGCGTTTGGCGCAGAGCGACTTTCTGATGGATCCCGGCTATGCCGGCGGTCAATCCTATTCCTACTGGCCCGGTCCCGGATACGGGCCAGGGTATGGGATTGGATATGGTCCCGGTTATTGGGGACATCCGTTCGGGTATTATGGCGGTCCCTACGGGCCGCCAGGATTTGGCTGGTATGGTGGCTATGGGGGCTTCGGCAGAGCGCGTCCTCCATCTGGGACACCGGGCCCTCGCCCCACGGCGCCAGCGCATGCACCCCCGCAGTTCAGAAAAAAAATGTGAGCCTGGCTGTCATCTCGAAGCCGCTGGATGATTTCTGTGCTGTTGCTTTCTGTGACGGCTGGCCACGTGATGTGGGTCTTCGATCATTCGGTTCGTGCCTGTCTCGGCATCGCGGGAAAAGCCGCCCACCGGTTTGACACATTCTTTGAAGCTGTGCTACCTTCGCCAGCTCGTCCCGGCTTGACCGGCGTACCTACACCTCGCTCCCATCTGTGAATGGGGGCCGATGCCCAGGAGGATTCTGCATGGAACTCTATGAGTCCCTGTTTATCATTCGTCCGACCTTAAGCGACGAAGAAACCACTGCATTGATTGAAAAGATGAAGGGCACCGTGACCAAGAACGGAGCCTCGCTCGAACGGGCCGAGAATTGGGGCCGCAAGAAGCTCGCCTATGAGATCAAGCGTGAGCGCAAGGGCACATACGTCTACTTCTATTTCAAGGGGCCGGGAGCGGTCATCGCCGAACTCGAGCGGGCCTACCGACTTGAAGATTCCATCATTAAGTTTCTGACCGTGAAGTTGGAGCAGGAGCCTGCTCCGCCCAGAGGTGCCCCCGTGGTCGCACCACAAGGAGCCACCGTTGGCGGGGTTCAATAAAGTCATTCTGGTCGGGAATCTGACCCGCAACCCCGAGTTGCGTTATACCCCCAGCGGAACGCCGGTTGCCAGCTTTGGCTTGGCGACGAGCCGGCGGTTTAAGCAGGGGGATGAACTCAAGGAAGAGGTCTGTTTCATCGACATCGTGGTGTTCGGGAAACAGGCGGAACATTGCGGGCAATATCTCAGCAAGGGCAACGGCGTCATTATTGATGGCCGGCTCCAGCAGCGTCGTTGGGAGACCGAAGACGGACAGAAACGCAGCAAACATGAAGTCGTGGCCCAAGGCGTGACCTTCCTGCCGAAGCGGGGCGAGGCAGGAGGCGAGAGCGGCGGCCTACACGAAGAACCTTCTTACGAAGACGAACAGCTGTAGCAGACGGAGGCGAGTATGGAACGAGGAGATCGCGGGAATGGCGGGGGCGGAGGCGGCCGGTTTTTTCAGCGCCGCAAGCCGTGCCGGTTTTGTGTCGATAAGGCGCCGATTGACTTCAAGGATGTCGGCCTGTTGCGGAATTTTCTGACTGAGCGCGGACGAATCGTCCCACGCCGCATTTCCGGTAATTGCCTGCAGCACCAGCGCGTGTTGACGGTGGCGGTAAAGCGGGCGCGCCAGATCGCCTTGGTTAGTTTCGCTGAAGAGCGATAGGGCGAGGAATAGGTTTTGGTGAGTCGAGGATTAAGTAGCCGGGCAGTCTGTCTTCCGCTCAGTTCGGGGGCGGCGCTTCCCGTCATGACGGTGCTGATGGATACGCTTAACCCAGCGATTGTCGATATCGCCCCAGAAGGATTGTCTTTGTCGTGCGCGGCCACGGGGGCCGAGCTCGGCTTGGATGGGCCGGAAGAGAAGTTTGAGGGGCCGCTTACGATTCAACTGGAACTTGTCCAACACGAGGGTCCGATCACGGTGACGGGCACGTTGGAAGGGACGGCCATCCGCCAGTGTGTCCGCTGTCTCACGGAATATTCCGATCCGCTCTTTGTGAATCTCTATGCGGAGTATCTTCCGCAGGCGGGCCTGGTGACCAAGCCGGCTCCGTCGGAACAAGGCCGGAGAAGGCCGGGTCGCGGTGCTACGCCCGTGGAGCCTCTTGAAGAGGCGGAAGAGGCAGATGAAGTTTATTTGTATCAGGGCGAGCACCTCGACCTGGTGCCAATGGTGCGCGAGCAGGTGATCCTGGCTGCTCCGATGCAGCCGTTATGTCGGGAAGATTGCCTTGGTCTCTGTCCGCAGTGCGGTCAGAATCTTAATGAGCGTCGCTGCGGCTGCCCGCCGGAGCAGGGGCCGAGTCCCTTTCGTGTGCTGCGGGGGCGCCTGTCCAAGGGTGGAAACGCATAGTCTGTTAACCGGGCATGTACCCGTTGTAAGGAGTCGTCATGGCAAATCCAAAACACAAACATTCACGATCCCGGCGGGATATGCGGCGAACGGCCAAGACCAGGCTGGTTCCCCCTGGGTTTTCGCTGTGCCCGCAATGTCACGAATTAAAGCTGCCGCACTATACGTGCATGAATTGCGGGACGTATAAAGGGAAGGCCGTCATCGTCGTCGAGGAAAGTTAGGCGACTTTTATTTTCCAGACGTGATTCGGGTACAATTGCGCACCGTGATCACGATCCAACGCTATGTCATGCGTGAGGCCATTCAGGTCCTAGCCGGCAAGGCGTCTCTACACCATTCTTCACATCTCTATCCGTGGACCGCTAACCGCACATGAAGATTGCCGTCGATGCGATGGGCGGAGACCATGGACCGGTCCCGGTCATTGAAGGCGCGATGCAAGCCGCGCACGAACTGGGGGTCGGGGTCATTCTGGTCGGCAAGCAGGACGAGCTGGCTGCCGCATGTCAAAAATTGAATTGCTCCGATAGCCGGATCACCATCCACCATGCCCCGCAGGTGGTGGAAATGCACGAGTCGCCGGCGACCGTAGCACGAAAGAAGCGCGACTCATCCATCTGGGTGGCGACGGAGTTGGTGAAATCCGGTGAAGCCGATGCGGTGGTGAGTCCGGGTAACACCGGCGCGAGCATGGTCGCATCCTTCTTTGTGCTCGGATTGATCAAGGGTGTGGAGCGTCCGGCGATCGCCACGATGCTGCCGACCTTGACGGGGAGCGCGGTGATGCTCGATGTCGGCGCGAATGTCGATTGCACGGCACAGCATCTTGAGCAATTTGCCCTGATGGGGAACGAGTTCGCCAAGCACGTGTATGCTAAGCAGAATCCGCGCGTAGGACTTTTGAGCATCGGCGAGGAAGACAGTAAGGGCAACGAGGTTACCAAGGAAGCCTTCAAACTGCTGAGAGCGAGTCCGCTGAATTTCATCGGCAACATCGAGGGGCGGGAAGTCTACAGCGGGAATGCCGATGTAGTGGTCTGCGACGGATTCATCGGCAATGTAGCACTCAAGATTTCCGAAGGAGTTGCGGACGTTATCAAGAAGTTGTTGATGAAGGAGATCTCCGGCTCCTGGCTCGGCCGATTGGCTTACCCGCTGATTGCGAAGCCCTTGTTGAACCTGAAACGCAAGATCGATTATGCCGAGTTCGGTGGGGCGCCCCTGCTCGGAGTTAACGGCACCACTATGATCTGCCATGGCCGATCCTCGGCCAAGGCAATCAAGAATGCGATTCGCCGCGCAAAGGGCTTAGCCGAGACCAGGCTGGATGAGCTAATTCAGCGTGACATTGAGGAGAGCCTGCGACGGCACCAGGACGAACGACCGGAAGGAAAACAGGCGTGATACGAGCGCGAATCACCGGAACCGGGTCGTACGCCCCGGAACGGGTGATGACCAATGCCGATTTGGAAAAGCTGGTCGCGACGTCCGATGAATGGATTCGCGAGCGCACGGGCATTCGCGAACGTCGCATTGCGGCCGAGGGACAGGCCTGTTCCGACCTGGGCCTGATTGCCGCCGAGCGCGCCTTGAAAGCCTCAGGTATTTCAGCCGGCGAACTCGATATGATTCTCCTGGCGACCTGCACGGGAGACATGCCCTTACCGTCCACAGCCTGCCTGCTCCAACACCGGCTGGGAGCGACCCGCGCAGCGGCTTGTGATGTGTCTGCCGCCTGCTGCGGATTCGTCTACGCGCTCGGGGTGGCCGATGCGTATATTCGAACCGGTCTGCGGCATGTTCTGGTCGTAGGGTCTGAAGTGATGTCGACAATTACGGATTGGACGGACCGCAATACCTGTATCCTGTTTGGGGACGGCGCTGGGGCGGCGGTCGTAAGTGCATCGGAAGGTGAGCGCGGGGTACTCTCCACTCACTTGCACTCGGATGGAAGCCTCTCTGATTTGATTGTGGTGCCTGGCGGTGGAACACGAATTCCTCCTTCAGAGGCCATGGTGAGCGAGCGGTCGCAGTACATTAAAATGAAGGGCAATGAAACGTTCAAGGTGGCGGTGCGGACTCTTGAGGAGGTGGCGCGGGAGACACTTGCGGCGCATCACCTGTCGGTCGATGATCTCGATGTCTATATCCCCCATCAGGCAAATCTGCGAATTATTAAAGCGGTCGCCGATCGCCTGAATCTGCCTCTCGAAAAAGTGGTGTTGAACATGGATCGATACGGCAATACCTCCGCCGCGTCGATTCCCATCGCCTTGGATGAAGCGGTGCGGGATGGGCGGGTCAAAGAAGGGCAGCTGGTGATGTTCGGCGCCTTCGGGGCGGGACTGACCTGGGCCTCCTCCTTGGTCCGCTGGTGAAGGGAAAAGGCCTGGTCGTGGACGATCGGTCGCTGCGGACCCGCGGCGCTCGTTCAGCTTTTTCCCGTTGACATTGAGTGTGGATTCTACGATACCTTACGCGGCTATGATGGCGTCACAAATTGGGTTTTTGTTCCCCGGACAGGGGTCACAGTCTATAGGCATGGGCCGCGGTTTTTACGAGTCGTCTCCGGCCGTCAAAGCGGTTTACGATGAGGCCTCTTCGATTCTTGGGTACGACATTGCGCAGCTCTGTTTCGAAGGTCCGGCTGAACGGTTGAATCTGACGGAGAATACCCAGCCTGCGTTGCTTGTGAGTAGCGCGGCGGCGCTCAAGGCTTTGGAGCCGGCCGGGTTGAAGCCGCTGGCCGTGGCAGGGCATAGTCTCGGTGAATATTCGGCGATCTATGCGGCCGACGGGCTGTCGTTTCGGGATGCAGTGGCCCTCGTGCAGAAGCGAGGGCGCTACATGTCGGAGGCGGTTCCACCTGGAACCGGACTCGTCGCGGCGCTATTGGGGCTTACGGCCGATGTGGTGAAGGCCGTCTGTCAGGAGGCTGCTTCGGTCGGTGTGGTAGCGGCTGCGAATTTTAACTCTCCGGGCCAAGTCGTGATCGCCGGAGAAAAGGCCGCTGTCGAACGGGCCATAGAGATCGCCAAAACCAAGGGATGTAAGAAAGCGATTCCACTCCCGGTCAGTGTCCCGGTCCATACGCCGCTCATGCAGAAGGCGGCAGATCGCCTGGCCGAGGAATTCGGTGGCGTGGCCTGGCGTGATTTGACCGTGCCGTTGGTGAATAATGCCGAGGCGGTAGCCCTGCAACGATCCGAGGACATCCGGGCCTCACTGGTTCGGCAGTTGCCATCATCGGTGCGGTGGGAAGAGTCGGTACAGACGATGGCCAAACTCGGCGTTACGACCTTCGTTGAAATCGGGCCGGGAACCGTGCTGACGGGGTTGGTCAAGCGGATTCTTCCGGGCGCCGTCACGGCGAACGTGAATGATCCGAAGTCGATGGAGGCGACGCTCACGGCGCTGGGCGTGAATAGTCAGGCGTAAGAAGAGTTGAGATTGCGGGGAGCAGGCTGATGTCATTACAGGGAAAAGTGGCGATTGTCACCGGTGGGGCTCAAGGGATCGGACGGGCCATTGCGGAAGCGTTGGCCGAGGACGGAGCGGATATTGCGGTTGCCGACCTTGATCCGGCGCGTTCTCAAGACGCAGTAGCGGCGATCCAGAAGATCGGGCGCCGAGCGTTCAGTGTGAAAGTGAACGTGGCTGATTGGAACGACGCCAAGGCCATGGCCGATCGGGTGATGCAGGAGTGGGGAAAGATCGATATTCTGGTCAACAATGCCGGTATTACCCGTGATGGATTGTTGCTTAGAATGAAGGAGGAAGATTGGAACCTGGTTCTCCAGGTCAATTTGAACGGGACCTTTCATTGCACGAAGGCGGTCCTGCTTCCGATGACGAAACAGCGGTATGGGCGCATCGTCAACATTGCCTCGATCGTCGGGGCGATGGGGAACGTTGGACAGGCGAACTATGCGGCGTCCAAAGCAGCGGTGATCGGGTTTACCAAGACGGTTGCGCGTGAGTATGCAAGCCGGGCAGTGACGGTGAATGCGGTGGCGCCGGGCTTTATCGATACGGCTATGACCCAGGGGCTCTCGCCGGAAGTGAAGGAAGCATTGCAGAAGCAGATTCCGCTGGGCCGCCTGGGGCTTCCCTCCGACATTGCGTCGGCGGTTCGGTTTCTGGTGTCGGATGCAGCATCGTATATCACGGGGCAAGTGTTGCACGTGAACGGTGGCATGCTCATGGTATAAGTGAGTCTGGTCGGGTGTCCGGGTTGGTGTCCTCGATCCGGAATCTCCCGGTGAGGAATGTGGAGGTCAAGTAAGATGGGGAAGGAGGTGGGCAAGTCCATGGCAACAGTAGATGAACGGGTGAAGAAAATTATTGCCGAGCAGTTGGGGGTCGAGGAAGAAGAAGTGACGCTTGAGGCTCATTTCGTGGAGGATTTAGGTGCCGATTCGCTCGACACGGTCGAACTGGTGATGGCTCTGGAAGAAGAGTTCGAGATCGAGATCCCCGATGAGGATGCCGAAAAGATCCTCACCGTCGGGAAAGCGCTGGATTATATTAAAGAGAAGGCATAACGGAATCGTAGGTATGCACGATCGACCTGTCAGACGTGTTGTGGTGACCGGTCTCGGACTGGTGACGCCGCTTGGAACCGGGGTGGAGAAGACCTGGAAAGCGCTCTGCGCCGGAGAGTCGGGTATCGGCCGCATCACGCGATTCGATCCAACCGGCTACGATGCGCAGATCGCCGGAGAGGTGAAGGATTTCGACCCGGCTCAGTTCATCGAGAAAAAAGAAATCAAGAAGATGGACACCTTCATCCACTATGCGGTGGGGGCGAGTCAGTTGGCGGTGGACGATGCGAAGCTCAAGGTGGCGCCTGAAGAAGCCACGAGGGTCGGGGTCTACATCGGGTCCGGTATCGGCGGACTGGGGTCGATCGAACACTACCACGACGTACTTAGAGAGAAGGGTCCCGGGCGGGTCTCTCCGTTTTTCATCCCGATGACGATCATCAATCTCGCCTCCGGGCAGGTGGCGATTCGAGTCGGCGCCAAAGGGCCGAATTCCTGTGCAGTGACGGCCTGTGCCACCGGTAATCACTGTATCGGCGATGCCTATCGGCTCATACAACGAGATGATGCGGACGTGATGATCGCCGGCGGGGCTGAGGCGGCGATTACGCCTCTCGGCGTGGCAGGGTTTGCCTCGGCGAAAGCGCTCTCCTTCAGAAATGATGACCCAACGAAAGCCAGCCGTCCGTTCGACAAGGATCGAGACGGGTTTGTGTTGGGCGAAGGGGCCGGTGTGGTGGTGCTTGAAGAACTCGAGCATGCCCGCGCGCGTGGTGTCCGCATCTATGCTGAAATAATCGGGTACGCCATGAACAGTGACGCGTACCATATTACCGCTCCGCCTGAAGAAGGGGAGGGGGCGGTTCGTTGCATGCAAATGGCATTGAAGGATGCGGGTGTGGCCAAGACAGACATCGGGTATATCAATGCCCACGGCACGTCGACCATGGCGGATGCCATCGAGACCAAGGCCATCAAACATGTGTTTGGGGAGCAGGCCTACCGGATTCCTGTCAGTTCGACAAAATCCATGACGGGACACCTCTTGGGTGCTGCCGGTGGTATTGAGGCGGTGTTCAGCATTTTGGCGCTGCATCACGGCATGTTGCCTCCTACGATCAACCTTGATCATCCCGATCCCGCCTGCGATCTTGACTACGTGCCCAATACGGCGCGTCCGGTCCAGGCTCAGGTGGTCCTTTCAAATTCCTTCGGCTTCGGCGGGGTCAACGCCTGCCTGCTCTTTCGCAGGTGTGATCAGTAATCCACTTCAGGGCGTGAGTCAGGTCGTATGACGCCGGCAACGTCAATCGAGGCGGTCCAGCGCCTTCTCGGTTACCGCTTCCATCAGCCTCGCCTGCTGGAAGAAGCTCTGACTCACAAGTCTTACTCAAACGAGCGGCGTAGCAGAGATCGAACCCAGAACGAACGCCTTGAGTTTCTCGGCGATGCGGTGCTCTCACTTGTGATGAGCGAGTATCTCGCCTCCGAGTTTCCAGGCAGCAACGAGGGCGGGTTGTCAAAGCTCAAAGCGCACCTGGTCAGCGAGGCCTCGCTCGCGAAGGCAGCCAGGCGCATGAAGCTGGGTCGGCTATTGCGGCTGGGAAAAGGCGAGGAACTCTCGAAAGGGCGTGAGAAGCATTCTCTGTTGGCCGATGCGCTCGAAGCGTTAATCGCCGCCATCTACTTGGACGGTGGGCTTGAGGCCAGCAGAAAATTCACCTTGCAGGTGCTCGAGGAGGAATTGCTGGCGACGCGTGCCGAGCAGGCCAGGCCAGGGATGGAGGATTACAAAACGCAGCTGCAGGAGGTCTGTCAGAAACGGTATGAAAGCCTGCCGCAGTATGAGACGGTTCGGGAATCGGGTCCCGACCATGAGAAGGTCTTTGAGATCCAACTGACCATTCAGGGAGTCTTACGCGGGATCGGACGCGGTCGCAGCAAGAAAGAAGCGGAGCAAATGGCGGCGAAGGAAGCGTTGACGCAGTTGGCGTGAGCAAGCGGTCGCGGACCGACTAGAAGGAGGCATGATGATGGGACAGCGGCGATGGAGCAACCGTTTCAGGATCGCGGGAATGATGAGTCTGTTCATGATCGTCGGGACGGCAGGCATCGGTCTGGCCGCTGATGCCGCTCCGGCGGGAAGCGAATCTGTCAGTGCGAGTAACGCGCGCGCGGTGATCAAGACGAAGTTCGGCGATATCGAGATCAAATTTCTCCCGGATGTCGCCCCGAAGCATGTCGAGAATTTCATCAAGTTGGCCAAGTCGGGGTTCTATAACGGCACGATATTCCACCGGGTGATACCGGGATTCATGATCCAGGGCGGTGATCCCAACACAAAGGATTCGCTGAAGAAGGGAGCCTATGGCCAGGGCGGCCCGGGGCATAATGTGAAAGCCGAATTTAGCGACCTCCCTCACAAGCGTGGCGTGGTGTCCATGGCACGAGCGCAGGATCCGGACAGCGCAGGATCCCAGTTTTTTGTCGTCGTGGAGGAATCTCGATTTTTAGATCGGAAATATACAATCTTCGGCGAAGTCGTCAAAGGCATCGGGGTGGCGGACAAGATCGTGGCGTTGCCGCGAGTCATGTGTCAGACCGGCGCACCGAGCCCTGCGGATAAGGGGCCATGCGACAACCCGATCGAGCGGGTTGAAATGACTGTATCGATTATCGAGTAAGGTGAGACGCGTGTCCGGGCCGATCTCTGCTGGAGTGTCGGTCCGGCGTAGCCCGATACCGTTCAGAATGGTTGGTTCTGCTGCTGGGCTCGGACCAATCCTAAGAAGTGTGCAAGCGCCTTACTCATTCGCTCGGCATGGGAGGCGGAGCGAAACAGTATGATATCTTCGGGGAACTGGGCTTCGAGTTCGGTGACGGCTCCGGTACAGAAGCTGGTCTTCAGGATACAGGGACCGATGCTCTTGCAGGTGAGGCGGACGCCATAGAGGACCAGGTTGTTCTCTTTTGTGTCTTGGCCTTGATACTCGATTGTGTCGATGTCGTGAAGATTGAAGTGCGTGAAGCCGGTATTGACCTCATCATGTCCATGATTGAGTTCGACCGTGCCGAGTTTGGTTCCGGTTGGAATGACACTGTAGATCTCGGTAATTTTTGTCGGTTTTCCCGCCTTCGGATTTCTACAACTCAGGCTCCTGACAAAGCCGTGTGTATTGGCCATGTCGCTGATGAACTGCACGGTGTCATCCAGGCTCTGTCCGGAGGATACCCCAGGTAACAAGAGAATGCAGGCCAGTGCCCAAGCCAGACTCGTGGTTCTGGATGGCTGTTGTCGCTGATTTCCATCATGCATGGTCATTCTCCGTGAATGCTGGGTGCTCAAGGCGCGGTTGAAGGCATTCCTACCGTACTGAAATCGCATACACACTGCAATCCCTTTATGGCGCCGCGTGCGAACTGGGTTGTAGCTTGGGCGGGTCGGGCGATCCCTCTGTGGGACTACGCCACGTCCTGGGCGATTTCGGCAGAAGGGAGAGCAGGGAAGATAGTCGGATCGAGAGGCATGATCGGCGAAAGGTCGATCTGTTCGGAGATGGGTCCAAAACGGAAGGTATTCATCAGGGTAGAAATCCTGAATTCCATCTTGTCGAGATTCAGGTAGTGGAACAATTGTGAGAGCATCGGCCCTTCCATATGCGGCTGCAGAGGATCGAGTTCCCATGGATGGAAATACATCACCAAAGGACGACCCTTTTGTTCAATCCGTCGCAACAGCCCACAGATGGCCGGGAAGGGAAGAAGCCGGAAATAGCTGCCACCGGCAATGGGAAGCCGCACTCCGCCCAGGTTGACCGTGGATGGGGGAACTTCCCAAATCGGGCCCGATGTGGTCTGTTTCAGATGGTGCCAGGGATCAGATCCGGGGAGGCCGCAATGGTCGTGCCGGATCGGGACGATGCTGGAATCGTAGGTATGACCTTCTTCTGCCAGAATCGGCAAGGCCCACAGCGTTTCACGTGTAATGGTGAAGCCCGGCGCGCGAAAGCCTTGGATCGGAGCGCCTGTGAGGTCTTCCAGGATTTGTTTGGCTTTTCTCACGTCCGCACGAAACAATTCCGGCGTTTGCGCGGTGACTAGTTCATGTCCATACCCATGTGAGGCAATTTCATGGCCGCATTCAGCAATTTGCTTGATTAGCCCGGGATGACGCTCCGCCACCCATCCCAAAACGAAGAAGGTCGCTCTGGTTTGGGAGCGTGCGAGGAGGTCCAGGACTTTACAGGTATTCTGTGTCACCCGACTTTCAAAGGAACCCCAGTGCCGCCGTCGAATTGGTGAATCGAAACGGGAAACTTGAAAATGTTCTTCGATATCGAATGTCAGGCAATGCACTGGTGCCATCCTTGGGTGTAGGGTTTTGCCTACCAGGTAAGAAAAGTAATGGGTATCATCGGGATGCAGGCGAAGGAGGTTACTCGGAAGACCTTTCGACCTGCTTTGTATACTATGTGTGTAGGACGAAGTAAAGCAAAGTTTAAGCCATACGAATTCGTGCACTATTTCAATATGATAAAAGTTTTAAGCAGGCGTATTCTGCTCGACTGTATGATGGAATTCACGTAAGTCGTATCCTATTAGATACAAATTGGGAATGGTAATGGGTGGTCTGTGCTGTAGGCGAGGGTAATGCTATGGGAGCTTAAAGCTTGGTGGTTAGGCCGCTTGTCTGGTGGAGTGGCTCGTCGGCAATTGTTGCTGAAGTGGCACGGTGAATCGAAAGACGGAACCGGATCCGGGCTTGCTTTCCGCTCCGATGTGTCCACCCATCAGTTCCACAAGCTGTTTGCAGATGGCCAGTCCCAGCCCGGTTCCGCCATATTTCCTCGTGGTGGACCCGTCAGCCTGCACAAACGGCTGGAATAATTTTGAGAAGGCGTCAGGCTCAATCCCGATTCCATTGTCCGAGACGGAAAATCGGATACTTGCCACAAGTTGCTCTTGTGCCGACACCTCCCTACAGCGGGTTGCAGGAAACTCAAGGCCTTGTTCGGCTGGTCGCTGATCGAGCTCCACCAGGACGGAGATGGATCCGTGCTCACTGAACTTGATAGCGTTCGCGAGCAAATTGCTGAGGATCTGTTGCAGCCTCGCCGGGTCGCCACACAATCTGCTGGGCACGTTCTCGCCGATCCGCGAAGTCAGCAATAAGGCTTTCCGTTGCGCTCGCTCTCTAAAGAGTGCCAGGACACGGTCGAGAAATGTGGGTAAGTCGAAGTCCCGCAAATCAAGGGACAATTTCCCGGATTCCATTTTGGAGAAATCCAAGATGTCGTTGATGATGACCATCAAGGCATCGCCCGATGAGCGGATCGTCTGGGCGCAGTCAAGCTGTTCAGCGGTCAGGGGCGTGTCCAGTAACCAATCTGTCATGCCCAGGACGCCGTTCATGGGCGTACGGATTTCGTGACTCACGGTGGCGAGGAATTCGGATTTGAGCCGGGCGCCCTCAATCGCGGCATCGCGGGCTTGCGTGAGTGTCGCCTGACTCTCCTGGAGTTGCTGGAGCACCTGGCCGGCGCGCACCATATAGCGGATCCTATGGGTCAGCAGGATCGCATTCAGCGGTTTGACGATGAAATCAGTCGCGCCGGCATCATAGGCCTTGGTAATCGACTCAAAATCGTCCAGTCCGGTCATGATAAGGATGGGTGTATGTTCGCCGCCCGGCAGCCGGCGCAATGCCGCGCAGGTGGCAAATCCGTCCATCCCGGGCATCATGACGTCGAGCAACACCACGTCTGGCGGACGCTGCTGAAAAAGTTCGCAGGCTTCAATTCCGTTTTGCGCCTCCTCGACTACCCATCCGGCTTGCTCCAGGGATTCGCGAGCGAACATACGGATGATGATATCGTCGTCCGTAATCAGCGCATAGGGTGCTCGTCCTGGGATGAGCGGGTTCATGTCTGTTTCTCCTTGGTGATTTCATTTCGGAAGACGGTACAAGCGGCATGATAGTCGGACTGCAATTGAGCAAACATCGTCTCGGCATCCAGGAGATTGTTCCGGTTCCCCATGGCTTCGAGGGCCTTGCAGCCGGCAGCCACAGCGATGGCGCCGAGCTGCGCACTGCTTGATTTGAGGCGATGCGCAATGGCTGCGAGGGCCATCGGGTCGTTTGCGCGGATGGCGTCCCTTAGTGCATCCATGCTCACTCGCGAATTATCGAGATACTTGCGCAGCACGGAGGCCAGCACGTTCGGCCTGTTAGGACGTTGTAAGGCGCGAATGCCCTCCAGGGCCTTGAGATCCATGCCGGGCGTTGTTGATGAGATGCCCGCTGATGCTTCAGTCGTGATTTTGGGTGGCACGGACGGAGCGCCGGGAACCGCAGGAGTCAACTGTGTCGTCTGCGCAGGAGCCTCATGGTGACTCAGCCATTTGTGCACAATTCCCTGCAACTGCATCTGGGTGAATGGTTTGCTTAGATAATCGTCCATGCCGGCGGTGAGGCATTGTTCACGGTCTCCTTGCATGGCATGTGCCGTCAAGGCAATGATGGGCAGCCGACGCCGACCGGAGGTCGCTTCGCGATGGCGGATTTCTCCGGTGGCCGTCAGCCCGTCCATTTCAGGCATCTGGCAGTCCATAAGCACGATGTCGAAGTGGTCGCGTTCGGCGGCTGCGAGGGCCTGTCGGCCGTTTTCCGCCACCTCGACTTCATAACCCAGTTGTTCCAACATGCCGACGGCAACTTCGCGATTCACGGGACTGTCTTCGGCCAGGAGAATTCTCCCGCTCTGGGTGGGGTGGGGAGCTGCTGCTCCCGGTTCGGATACGTGGGGGCGTGGGGTGTTGCCCGTCTGTCCGGAGGAAACAACCGGTTCTGCCCATTGCATATACGGTGCGAGCTTTGTTGAGAGGCCCGGCCCTAGTGGTTGTAGATTGAAACGTGCCGTAAACGCGAAGGTCGAGCCGCTTCCCGGTGTGCTGTCCACGGTGATGGTCCCGCCCATGAGGCCGACCAGCTGCTTGGCAATGGAGAGGCCCAGACCGGTGCCGCCGTATCGCCTGGTAGTCGAACCGTCCGCCTGAGAGAATGCGTCAAAGATGCGTGACTTGGCCGCCGGCGAAATGCCGATGCCGGTGTCGGTCACGGCGAAGCGTAGCAACGCCTGGGTGGTCGATCCTTCCACATACTCGACGGTCAACGAGACCCCCCCTGTTTCGGTAAACTTCATGGCATTGCTCAGCAGGTTCATGATGATCTGGCGGAATCGGACCGGGTCGCCCTTGAGGTAGCGGGGGACCGCATCGTCGATGTGCTGAGAAAGGTCGAGCTGTTTCCGACGGGCCGCTTCGCTGAACAATTCGAGTGATTCTTCGAGTACCGGAAGGAGGTCGAAGTCGACGCATTCCAAATCGAGTTTCCCGGCCTCGATTTTTGAAAAATCTAGAATGTCGTTGATGATCGCCAGCAGCGTTCTTCCCGAACGATGCACCGTCGACGCGAGATGGCGCTGTTTGTCCGTCAGCGCACTGTTGAGCAGCAATTCGGTTGTGCCCAATACACCGTTCATGGGAGTGCGGATTTCGTGACTCATATTGGCCAGAAACTCGCTCTTCGCTTTGCTGGCGGCCTCTGCGGCTTCCTTCGCTGCACGCAGTTCCTGCTCGGTCTGCTTGCGGTCGGTGGTATCGATGTGGATGCCGACCATGCGCGCGGTTACGCCATAAACATCTCGAATCAGACTGCCGCGGGACAGGATCCATCGATAGGAGCCGGCCCGCTGTCGAAGGCGATGTTCACGTTCGAACTGAGATCGGTGTCCATCCAGGCAGGTTTGGATGGTCTCCTGCACGAACGGTTGGTCGTCAGGATGGATCCGCGTCCTCCATTCGTCGAAGCTATTGGGGAGCGTGGCGTCGTCGTAGCCGAGCTGGTTCTTCCATTGCGGGGAGAAATAGATTGCTCCTGTGGTGAGGTTCCAATCCCAAATTCCAATGTGGGAACCCTGCACCGTCATCGTCAATCGTGCTTCGCTGGTACGCAAGGCCTCTTCCGCCTGTTTTCGTTCCGATATATCCACCACGAAGGCAGTGAAGGTATAGGTATTTTCGAGACGCAACGGGGTGATGGCCAGCTCGATCGGGAATTCTCTGCCGTCGCGTCGCAACGCCGTGATCTCGATCCGTTTGTTCAAGGCCGGCCCGTCACCGGTCTTGAGGAAACGCTCAAGCCCGCGTTGGTGGGCCTCGCGGTGCGCATGCGGAATGATGGTGTCTGTCATCGCACGACCGATAGCCTCCTGGCGCGTCCAGCCGAAGATCAGTTCGGCCTGCGTATTCCAGCCGATGATAACGCCATTTTCGTTCATGCTGATTACCGCGCTCAGTGCCGTGTCGATGATCAGCCTGGTCCGGCCCTCGCTCTTGCGCAACGCCCCTTCTGCGTGAAGCCGTTCGACGGCTTCGAGAGCCAGGGAGACCAGTGAGGCGATCGCATGGCCGAACTGCTGTTCCTCCAGCATCCAGGGGCGGGGCGGGCCGATATGCTCATTGCAGAGCACCCCGACGAGTTTTCCTTTGAAACGGATCGGAATATCTAACATGGCGCCGATCCCGAGGGGCTTGAGATAGCTGGAGGTGAACTCACGGGTGCGAGGGTCGCTTCTGGCATCCGAGGCATCGATCACGCGCTCGCAAAGCAGTTCACGGAAGTATTCGGGAAAGCTCGCCGCGTGAAGCTCAATCCCTGAGGAGTGGCTGTGCTTCGAGGATTCATAGAGATCTTTGCATCGGATCGAACCGTGGTCTTCACTCAAGATCCAGATGCTGGTTCGGCTCACTCCGAGGGTCACCGCCGTCGCGCGGGTAATTTCCTGCAACGCCGGTTCCAGCACGCCGCTCTGAATGAGGCTGTTCCGTGTCAGTTCAAGGAGGGTGGTCTGTTGTCGCCGCAGCAAACTTTCCGTGTGACGACGGATGTCCTCCGTCTGTTTGCGGTCCGTAATGTCGCGAAACACGAGAACCGCTCCGGCCGTTCGACTCTCATGAAGGATGGGTGCCAGGACGCATGACACCGGAAATGAGCGTCCGGTGATCGAGGTCAGCAACCCGTCATCGGTCCGGAAGGAGCCTCCCTGCGCAGTGTCGTCGAGCAGAATCTGGGTGAAGATCGGTTCCGTAAGCTTCGTGCCGTAGGACAAGGAAATCATGTCGTGCAGCCGGCGACCGACGACCTCCTTTTCGGTAAGCCCCCACAGCCGTTCGCCCTCGGGATTCAACAGCACGATATTCCAGTGTCCATCGACCACGCAGAGCCCGTCGCCGATGGAGCGGAGGACTGTCTGCAATTTGTCCCGTTCCCCGGCGAGCTGGCTTTCGGACGTGCGGCGGAGTTGCTCGTTCAGCTCCAGCATTTCACGCGAGGACAGAGCGATGGAGCGCTCCAGCAATTCGCGTCCCTGATCGGACTCCAGATAACTCTGACTCACACGCTCGAGGAGCTGTTGCCAGCTGTCGAGCGACGCGGGCACGGCGGCCTCGTCCAGCCCCATGCGTTTGAGTTGTCGTTTGAGCAGCGGATGCATGGAGGTCAGTGTTCGCTAATGGTCGTGAGCGTCATGGTTTGGTTGTGAAGATCGCAGGTGCCGCTGGTGTGGGGAGAAATTTCGCCGTAGGAATAGAAGCCGATTTGCTTACTCCCTTTCGGCAGAATCTCCATTGTCGCTTCGATTTCTTCTTCCGTCCGTTCGCCAAGCACTAGCCGTCGGCCGACACAGCTGATGGCGATGGAGAGCGTCGGCGATGTGGCGAGCGACCCGTTTTGGTGCTGGGCCGTGAGTGCGGCGGCTTCGGATGCGCCTTGAATCAACCGGTCGTAGTTCGCGCGCATCAGTTGTGCGAAGACGCCTTCCGGGATGTCTCCGGCGAATGTCATGGATTGGGCGGCTTCGTCCACAGCCAAAATGGTTCGGACCAGCACTTTCCCATCCGACTGGTAGCTTCTGATCGCGAGAGGGAATAGAAGTCCGGTGGCGGGCAAG
>JBEIQG010000139.1:0-10161 GCA_040376625.1 Nitrospira sp.
TAGACCGCGGTCCATCTCGCCGGCGCGAGGCTCATCCGACGATGAGCCTCGCATTCGAGGATGCCACAAAGTCGGTCATGCGGTATTGGCGAACCCTTCCCGCCTCCCATTTCCGTAAAAATGGGATAGACGGCCGTCAGGCGAACATGTGATAACAGAATCCATCGGGTATTCCACCGATGGGTATGTCCTGGTTACTTCAGGGATAGACCGTGCCGGCCATGTGCGGACTTTTCATTTTTTTTCTTATCGTCTGGAGTGTGGTACCGGCCTCTGCCGATTCCGGCTCAACGGCTCCGCCCGTCGAAGCCTTCGCCTCGCTCCCCCGTATCGCCTCCATCCAACTCTCCCCCTCGGGTCGGCACCTCGCCGTGCTTCGTCACCATGAGGGGAAAACCTATCTGGATACCCAAACGGTCTCGGGGCAGGATGCCCATCGCGTCGTCACGACGGATAACCAAGAAAATGTCATCAGCTGGTTCCGGTGGGTCAATGACGAACGGGTGTTGGTGAGCGTGCGTTTTGCAGATACACGCGAGGGTGTCGATACACAAGAAACCCGACTGCTGGCAGTGAACCGGGACGGGACCCAACAGAACGGCAATCTCCTTCGAGTGAGTTCATTCCCATCGATCTTCGGGAAAAAACACTTTCCGCAATTCCAGGATCAGCTGGTGGGCACCATTCCGGGCGATCCCAGGCATGTTCTGATCGCGCTCGATATCGACCGGCCGTTGTCTCCGGATGTCTACAGGATGGATGTGTACACGGGCGAACGAACGCTGGTGCAGACTAATCCGGGACTACAGCCGGGGGTACGCAATGTATTGCAGTGGATCGCCGATCGCCAAGGCCGGTTGAGGGTTGGCGTCAGTCAATTCGGCACCCTCGTGAGAGTGATTTACAAGGTGCCGGAATCCACGCTCTGGCGTGAGTTGGTGGAGTATGACCTCGCGAAAGAAACCGGGCTGTTCCCTCTGGCCTTCGATGCCGACCCGGACTGGCTTTATGTGAGAGATCAACATCAGGGTAAGGCAGCCATCTTCAAGATGAACGTCGTCGATCGTCGCGTGGATCGTGTCCTGGTTGCCGCCGATGCGAAGCAAGATTTGACCGGCGGGTTGGTCTATGCACCGGGACGCAAGAAAGTGGTCGGGGTCCACTACAGCGCGGCGGACGAGCGGGTACTCTTCTGGGATTTCGATGCGCAGCGGCTACAGGCCCGCATCGATCGGGCGATTCCCGGGCTGGTCAATGTGATTCACAGCAGCAGCGACGACGGGCGGCTCCACGTCGTGAAATCGAGCGGCGCGGCGCATCCTCCGCAGTGGGCCCTCTTCGACGAGCACGACGGGCGATTGGTATTGCTCGGCAAGTCGTACCCCGATCTGGAGGGCGCCGGATTGGTGCCGTCACGAGAGACGTTCATGACGGCGCGTGACGGCAAGGAAATCTCCGCATTTCTGACCATCCCGAAAGATCGAGATCCCCGTGAGCTTCCGTTGATTGTCTTTCCCCATGGAGGACCGGCGTCGCAAGGCCGCGACGCGTTCAACTATTGGACGCAATGGTTCGTGAGCCGAGGGTGGGCGGTGCTGGCCCCGCGGTTTCGCGGGACCGAAGGATATGGCGATGAGTTGCTTCGGGCCGGGTTCCAGCGCGGGGGGCTGGAGATGCAAGACGATGTGACCGACGCCGTGCAATGGGCGATTCGCTCCGGACTCGCCAACGCACACCGGATCTGTATCGTTGGATCGGGATACGGAGGGTATGCGGCCCTAATGGGCGCGGTGAAAACGCCGGACTTGTACCGCTGCGCCGTCAGTCTGGGCGGGGTGACAGACTTGCCGCAGGTCGTGTCCGACAGCCGTTGGTACCTGAACCAGAAATCGGTGGTCGAACTGCGTATCGGTTCCTGGTGGAACGACCGTGAGCGGTTGCGTGACACCTCGCCGGTCTTTCATGCGAAGGAGATTCGTACGCCGCTGCTCCTGATGCACGGTGCCATGGACCGTGCGGTGCCGGTATCGCATGGCCGCGCCATGGCTGAGGCACTAAAAGCGGCCAACATCGCGACCTATCGATACGTGGAACTCTCGTTTGCCGACGAGCGATTAAGCCGCGAGCAGGACAGGATTCACGTCCTCAAGGAACTCGAACAGTTCCTCACTACGTACCTCGACTGAATCGTTCATATCGTAGGATCCAAAGGCAACCGTCGGTAGACAGGTCCTGAGCGGACCATTTACAGTCCCGCCCCGTCATGAAGAGAACTGCGGGAGTTAAAAGTCGGTCCTCGTTCGGGGCGAGACTGATACTGGTTGTCTATCTGGTCGTCCTGTCCGCCTCGTCGACCTGTGCAGCATCAGCGTTTCTCTACGTATCGAATCCCCTCCGCCATTCCCATAGCATGACACAGGCTTCATGGTGTCACTTGGCCTGTCAGGGACAGGCCGGTGCCGGTATTATTCCCAGCGTACCGGCTGATGTCGTCTTTGTCCGGACTCCGTCGGGGTGCAATCCGCCGGAGAATCTCATTGCTGTGTAGCATGCGTGAGTATCCGTCGGTAGACAACTTATACGGAACGGCGTAATTGATACGGCAGGTGAGAACTATCAGACCATGAACCGACGCACCTCCAACGCCACCATTGCCGGTCTCGCACTCGGAATCGTCTGGGTGTATGTGCTGCTGGCTCTCGTGGCGCCGGGCTGCTCGTTCGCCCATACCGTTCCATTGGATAGTCACCATCAGCACTCGGACAGGGAATCCCATTCCACGCTCTGTTCCTGGGCCTGTCAATCAACATCCGATGTCGGGCCAATCGCTCAGGGAGATGTGGGCCTAGTCTGGGTTGCGCAATCCCAGCCGTTGACGACTTCTCCGCTCCTCCTCACTTCGGGGGATCCCTCGTCCCTCCATGCCCGCGCCCCGCCGATCCCTGCGAGGGGATAGTTCGGGCGGGGCGCGCGTCGCCACCGATCATCGCACCGAGGTATTCGATTCTGTCCGGCGATAGCCGGAGGGGAATCCGATTCGGTCCCGTGCTCCGCCATGTCCGGGCGTTCGGCCCGAGCTATTTCACTCGAGCATGACGTGTCAGAGGATGGGATTGCCCTCCGATCCCGGACCGCCCGGCAGCGCAGGCGCTTTTCCCTGTGACCTCCGCTCCCGGTTCCCAAGACGAGACCGTGACGTGCTGAATCGGTCCTGAATGGTGGACCCGGTTGTGCGGGAGGCTCGTGCCCCTTCCTGCAGTCGGGGGAGGAGCGGTGTCGGACCGTTACTATTCACCGCCAACCGTGACGGATGGGGGAGATGGTGGAACAGCCGCTTTTGCGCGTGAAAGAAGCTGCGCAATTGCTCCAGGTCAGTAAGTGGACCATCTACCGGTGGATCGACGAGGGCCGTCTCAATGCCACGAAGATCGGCGGAGGAAGCCTCCGTATCTTCCGTGCCTCGGTGACGGCCCTGGTGGAAGGTCATCGAACGGATCCGCGTCCTCACGATACGACGCCGCACCTGACGACGGTGCCGCTCAGCGGGCGCAGGGTGGTGAAACGATAGGTCTGTCGGAAACGGATCCTGGGGTTGTGCACCCTTCTTCAGGATCTGCCTCCCGGGGTGAGTGGGATGGCCTCCCCCTTCACCCCGGCCCTTCGGGGGCTTCGCGACGATCAGTGCGGAGAGGATGGACAGGGGGATGCAAAACAGGGAATCGGCAAAGTCTGTGGAGGGAGCGGCGCACCATGGTTGATCGCATGAAAAAAAGCGCGCGGTGGTTGCCCTTGGCATTGATGGTCGGTTTGGCATGGTGCGGCATTGATGTGAGCTGGGCCGTTGAACCGGATGCCTGGCAGCAGGTGTTCACAAACGGGGTGAAGGCCAGGGAAGCGGCGCACTATACCGAGGCCGAGCAACTCTTGCAGCGTGCTCTCCGCGAGGCCGAGCAGGTCAGTCCCGACGACCCTCGCGTTGCCGCGGCCGCCAACAATCTCGGTTTGCTGTATCACGACCAGGGGCGTTTCCAGGAGGCGCAATCGTTATACACCCGTGCGCTCGCCATTTGGGAACGACAATTGGGACCGGAACATGAAGATGTCGCTGCGGCGTTAAACAACCTGGCGGAAATCGCTCATGCCGAAGGTGATTGGGACCGGGCGGAACCGCTGTATGAACGAGTGCTGGCCATCGAGCGTAAGGTGCTGGGCGCGGCCCACCCCGATGTCGCGATCAGCTTGAACAATCTGGCCGAGTTGTACCGCAAGCAGGGACGGGAGACGGCGGCCGAATCGATGTATCACCTGGCCCTGATTCTCATGGAGGAAGCCCATGGCACGGATCACCCAGATCTGGGCCCCGTGCTCAACAACATTGCCGTCTTGTACAAGGGGCGGGGACTCTATGCCTGGGCTGAGGCGTTTTACTTGCGCGCGTTGAAGATGCGCCGGTTGCGATTCGGCGATGAGCATCCGGCCGTGGCCATGAGCTTGAACAATGCTGCCTGTCTGTATCAGGCCGAAGGGCTCTACGCGTCAGCCCAACCATTTTTTGACGAAGCCTTGGCCATTGCCGAGCGCACGTCGGGCCCAAGAGCCTCCTTGACCGGCACCATCGTCGGCAATATGGCGTTTCTCGCCGACCAGCAAGGACTTTGGGCCCAGGCCCAGTTGCTGTATCAGCGCGCACTGGTCATTCAGCAGGAACAACTGGGCTTGCAGCATCCCACCGTCGGCTTGCTGGCGGAACGTTATGCACATGTGCTCGACATCCTCGGGCAGCCGGTTGAGGCCGGACTATTCGCCGCCCGGGCCGCATCGATTCGAGCGCGACTTCAACCGGGAGTCGTGCGTCAGGGCGCGTCCATGCGCCAGGGGCCTGCGGTCGGCGAACTCCCGCGATACTGATTGAAGGCGTCAGGAAAGGAGGTGCTCCATGCCCGTTAAAACTGCGGTGGCATCATCGCGTCTTGCGGAGACGGCTCAGAGCGCTCACTGCAGGGAGGGGTTGAGCGTGGCGGTCGTGCGATTGCTGGCGGTCGCCCTGGATATCAGCGAGGGCTGGTCCCCGGCGCCCCCCGCTGCGACGCCCCTGATTCCCTTCGGGTATCAGGACTGGCCGAGCGTGACTTCTACGGTGGAGTCACCCGGTGGACGGAAACGGCTCCGGTTCTACGTGTGCCCCAAGGCGCTGCTCACGCCGGACAATGAATCGTTTCCCGTGGGGACCACGTTCGTCGTGGAGTCCGAACCCTACCCGGAGAGTCCCGGAACCTTTCGGGCCAGGCCGTCCGTGTTTGCGATGGAGAAATCTGTCGGGCTCCGGATGGACGGCGCGGGGACGAGGCAGTACGAATCATGGATGTATGCGAACTGGGACTCGCCCGCGCACCAGGGGGCAACGGATCGTGGCCGCTGCGGCGTTTGTCGGTTGCCCTGGCTGACGCCGGACGACATGCGATGATCGGTGGACGGGGCTCGACGGTTGGACTGCGCTGACCACGCAGTGAGCTCCGATGGGGGAAGCGTACGCCCATGCGCTTCCCTCTCCCACCATCGTCCGGCCAGGCGCACATGTCCCTCACAGCGCCTGCGGCCTCCTCTGTGCCTACTGAACCAACTCCGTCACATGCTGTAGAATGCCCTTCAATCGAGTGCTGCGCCCACGTATCACACAGGAGGAATCATCATGACCTTGTTGCGTTCAGGAATTTTTGCCATTGCGGTGTCTGCGTTCGTGACGGTTGCGCCGATGGGTTACGCCCTGGCCGACGGCGGCGGGCATGTGAAGGAAACGATCAAACATGCCAAGGAAGGCCTGGAGCACGAGAAGGAAGCAATCAAGCATCTGGAAGAATCGGTCAAGACCAGCAACGATCCGCATGCAAAGGAAGCGCTCGAGCATGCGAAAGAAGCCGTGAAACATGCGGAAGAATCCCTGGCGCATGCAGAGCAGGCTTCGGCGCATAAGGGGAAGGGCAAGGGCAAGTAGGACGATTGCAGTTCCAAGGGGGAGCCGAGTACCATCGGACCTTCCCCTTGAACCTGTGAAACGATTCCGTGCGCCTGATTGAGTCGACCGGTTCTGCTTCGAGAGATATGCCGAAGCCAGCCGATTCCGGTACCCTCCGCACGCCATGATTCAACGACACGATCCTGTAGCATCGGTTGGCATCCGTGAGCGCCCATCTGTAGACGGTCGAGCCTGCTGGGGCTATAACTCGACTCCCTAGGAGGAGTCCCCCATGCGAAAACTCTTCGTGGCCGTGGTTCAGATCCTTCTGCTGGCCGGCGGGTCGGGACTGTGGGCCGCCGACGATTCACTGGAGCGGTTGTTACGGGCGCAGGCGTTTAATCGGGAGTTCGAGGGATTCGATTCGTACTATGTGAGGATTGAAGCGGATCAGCCTCAACCCGACGGCTCGCATGAAGTGCTGGCGGTCGCCAGCGGGAAATTTTCGGACAATACCAAACATATGAAGGTGCTGTTTCTCATTGTCGATGGTCACATTGTCGGTGGCCAGGTGTTGGAAGGCACCGGTCTTCGTCCATGCCTGGCGCAAAAAGCATCATCCGTCCTCATCTCTTTAACCTGACAGGAGGTTCTATGTTGAGCAGGATTGCGGTTCTTTTCCTGGGCGTATTGGGCCTGTTGGCGAGCGGAACGTCTGCACTGGCGCTGCAAGCCGGCGGGGTCGAAGTGGGAGACCTCGAGACCGGTTCGGTCGTGGGGCAGCCGTTTAAGGAGTTGGAAGTGGATGCGCAGTTGTATGCCATTGAACTGGGTACACTGAAGGCCTGGTATCCGCCGACTACGGTCATCGATTTCAAAGTCCGGCCGGGTCGTCCGGTGTTGATCAAGGTGACGAATACCACCGCGACGGAGCGGGGCTTCCAAATGATCGACACCGTCAATGCCGCATCGCCGTTTGTCCTAAAGGCCGAAGTGAAGTTGAAGCCGGGCGAGACGAAGTATATCGGGGTTCCGACGAGCGACTTGTTTAATCAGACTCAGGGCAATACGCTTGAGTATAGAGATCAGCTGAATCCTACACAGCCGGGCGGTAAGTTAGTGATGATCAAGTAACAGCCGCCGTCTGTTGTGCGAGTACACACGCCCCGTGCATCCTCCTGGATGGACGGGGCGTTGTCGTTTGTGCAGCGCGGCCGACAGGACGCTCGACGGATGGCCTGGTTACCAGTAGTAGGGAAAGCGCCCGTAGGGTCCCCAGTAGGGATGCCAGAACGGACTGTAGTACGGGTAAGGACGGATGCGGGACATATTCGAGTCCGGTGAAGGAATCCAGGTGCGGAACGATTTGATATCGATCACAGGATAGCTGTAGTCGGTCTCGTCGAGCGGCAAGGTCATGGAGCCGGTGAGTTCACCGGTGACGGTCAGAAACGTGCCCTGGGGAATGGTGGCCGGATCCAGAAAGTCTCGTTGAACCGCGATAAAGCGTCCCTGGGATTTCATGAGGTCGAGTGCGGGTTGTTGCGAGTCGTTGAGCGGCAACTGCAGCACTTCGATCCGCGTGCCGTCTTTCATACGTCGTGCCGCGAGCACCTGCCCGCCGAGCACGAGTGTCTGTCCCTTGAATGATTCCGGGGCGGCCTTGATCTGGGAAAACGGCGGAGCCTGCGGGCCACCGTCGGCCGATTCGTGCATGTCCCCGGACGAGGCACAGGACGTCAGGACCGCGGCGAACCACAAAATGCCGATCCCCTGTAGAAGTTTCACTCGCATCGTTGGCATTATATCAGACGCATAAGTGGACGAGCATTGTTTATAATGCCGATGGGCCTGTTGAGCCGAACACAGTTTGAAAAAGGAGTGCAGCGATGACGAAGCGTCGTGTGTGGCAGGGAAGTCTGTTAATGGGCCTGATAGCGGTGGTGGCTTTTGGGCTTGCGGGAGCCGCGCAGGCAGGGAAGGTGGAACTGAAGGGCAATTTTCAGCTGCTGAGCGACGAAAAATCGACGCACAAGCCGGGGAAAGTGCAATTGGTGGAGTTCGCCGACTTCTACTGCCCGCATTGCCACCGGTTCGACGGCGAAGGGCTGGCGATTCTGGAAAAGGAATTCGGCAATAAGCTGGAAGCGGTCATGGTGGGCTATCCGGTGATTCCCGGCAAGTTGCCCACGGCCTTCGATATGTATGAACAGGCCAAGACCATGGGGAAGGGCAGCGAGATGAAGCGGGCGCTCTTCCGGACCATTCATAAGGACAAGATCGGCATCATCGATAAGGCGATTCGTGAGGTGTTGATTCGTGAAGTCGGGCTCGATCCGGCTGCGTTTGAAGAAGGGTTGGCCAGCGCCAAGCCGGCGAAGGCCTTCGAGGACGGGCGGAAATGGGGCGATCGCATCAAGATTCAACAGACGCCTACCGTGTTGCTCGACGGCAACATCAAGGTTGAGCAAATCGATCCGGAGAATTTGAAGCTGATCATTCACAGCATCCTGGACGGCGACGGCAAGAAGTAAGAATCGTATCTCGTGAAGCGTCCCCGGCTGGAACGAGATCCGAACGACGAGATACGAGGTGCGGGCTCATGGCGACTGATCCCATCTGCGGTATGACGGTGGAGCCGGCAACGGCTGCGGGCCATTTCGACCATGGGGGCCGGACCTACTACTTTTGCAGCACGCATTGCCTCGACCGGTTTCGTGCAGCGCCGGATCAGTATGTGAAGAAATCACCTGTCGCGGCCGCCGCCATGCCGAACACCGGTCGGCGTTCGCTGCCGATGATGCAGGCGATGCCTGAGATGCCTGACCCGCCGGTTGCGGGCGGCGAACGGGATCCCGTCTGCGGGATGACCGTCCTGCCTGCGGCCGCCGCCGGCTCTCATGTGCATGCGGGCAAGACGTATTATTTCTGCTGTCAGGGGTGTCTTGAAAAATTCCGGGCCGATCCGGTCCGCTACTTGTCGCCGGCTACCCCGGTTCCGGAGCCACGACAGTCCGGGGGAAAGTCGCTCCCGATGCTGGGCGCATCGGCGCCAGGCAAAGCGATCACAGGTGTCATCGATCCGGTCTGCGGCATGACGGTGGATCCGGCCACGGCGGCCGGGTCGTTCGACTATCAAGGCACGACCTACTCCTTCTGTTGCCAGGGCTGCCTCACCAAGTTTCGCGCCGATCCACAGCGGTATCTTGCCCCTGCATCGGCTCAGTCACTTGCGCCTGCTGCTCCGCCCCCTCCCGGAACGAAATACGTCTGTCCCATGTGCCCTGAGGTGTTGGAAGAAAAGCCGGTGGCCTGTCCAAAATGCGGAATGGCACTGGAGCCGGATTCGATTCAGCCGCTGCCGACCAAAACGGAATATGTCTGCCCGATGCATCCGGAGGTGGTGAAGGCGGAGCAGGGGGCCTGTCCGATCTGTGGGATGGCGCTGGAACCACGAACCGTCACGGTCGATGAGGAGCTGAATCCTGAGTTGGTGGACATGGCCAGGCGGTTCTGGGTGGGCCTGGGGCCGGCGGCGGTCGTGTTTGTGCTGGCCATGTCGCATATGCTGCCCGGTCACCCGATTCAGCATCTGCTGTCCGACACGCAGTCGGCATGGGTGCAGTTTCTGCTGAGCACACCGGTGGTCCTTTGGGCCGGGTGGCCGTTCTTTCAGCGCGGCTGGGCCTCGATCGTTCATCACAGTCCAAACATGTTCACGCTGATTGCCATCGGGACCGGCACGGCTTATCTCTACAGTGTCTTCGCTACCCTCTTCCCTGCGCTGATTCCGCAATCGTTTCATGTGGAAGGTGGTGCCGTGCCCGTGTACTTCGAAGCGGCGGCGGTCATTACCATCTTGGTCCTGCTGGGGCAGGTGTTGGAATTGCGGGCCAGGAGCCGGACGACCGGCGCGATTCGGGCTCTCCTGGGGCTGGCCCCCAAGACCGCGCGGCTCTTGCGAGAGGACGACCGTGAAGAAGATGTGTCGCTCGACCAGGTGCAAGTGGGATATCGCTTGCGTGTGCGACCGGGAGAACGGGTGCCGGTCGATGGGGTGATTCTGGAAGGCGCGACGGCGATCGATGAGTCGATGATTACCGGCGAATCGTTGCCGGTCGAGAAAACTGCCGGGGATCGGGTGACGGGCGGCACGATCAACGGTTCCGGCGGTCTGGTGATGCGGGCGGATCGCGTAGGGGCGGATA
>JBEIQG010000065.1:0-15884 GCA_040376625.1 Nitrospira sp.
ACAAATCCCCTGCATTTCCCATGTGAAACTGGTTGTAGACGTCCCAAAGTCCGTCCTTGATCAAACTGTCGGTTAACTCCCCGTGCCCAAGTCGATAGCCTTGTCTGGCCTTCTCCAGCAGGAATGGGGCTCGTGTCATGTTCTCCATTCCACCAGCCACCATGATGTTCGCCTCTCCCAGCGCGATGGCCCTCGTCGCCATGATCAAGGCCTGCAGGCTGGAGCCGCAGACTTTATTGATCGTCACCGCACCGACGGAGTGGGGCAGCCCCGCGCCGATCGCCGCTTGCCTGGCCGGTGCCTGGCCCAGTCCGGCGCTGAGTACGCATCCCATCAGGACTTCGTCGATCCGATCACCCGGCAGTTTGCTGCGTTTCACGGCTTCGGCGATGGCGAGGCTCCCGAGCTTGGTGGCCGCGATTGAGCTGTAACTTCCGTTGAAGCTGCCCATCGGGGTTCGGACTGCGCTCACGATCACGGCATGGTGTCGGGCGTTCACAGCAGTTTCTCCCATTCGCTTTCTTCAAGATGTTGTTTCACCTTGGCCATGAAGCGGTCGGCGGTCGCGCCATCGATTACCCGATGGTCGAACGAGAGACTCAGGTAACACATCGCGCGAATCGCGATGGCATCGTTGATGACGACGGCGCGTTTCTGTACCGATCCCACTCCGAGAATGGCGGTCTGAGGCTGATTGATGATGGGAGTGCTGAAGAGGCTGCCGAAGCCGCCGTGGTTGGTGATGGTGAAGGTGCCGTCCTGGACTTCGTCCGGTCGTAACTGCTTGCTCCTGGCTCGTTCGGCGAGGTCGGTTATCTCATGGGCAATCTGGTTCAATCCTTTGCGATCGGCATCTCGAATGACGGGAACCAGGAGACCGTCGTCAAGCGCCACTGCAATGCCGATATGCAGGCCGCGCTTCATCGCGAGCCCCTGGTCCCGCCAGGAGGAATTCAGAACCGGGTGTTCTTTGATGGCGCGCGTGACCGCGCTGATCACGAACGGCAGATACGTGAGTGCGCGGCCCTCCCGAAACCTGGTGATGCCGCTGAAGTCCGCTTCGAAAAATGTCGCCACATGGGCCGCCGTGTGCCGGCTCTGGACCATGCGCTCGGCAATGGTCTTTCGCATTTGAGACAGAGGCACGATCTCCTCATGCGTGGAGACAGGAGTCGGGGATGGCGTTGCCGCAAACGTGCCCTGCACGCTGCCGGTCGATTTGGCCTTGCCGATCATCTCCAGCAGGTCATGCTTCGTGACTCTCCCGCCCTCGCCGGTTCCTGTGATCGCGGAGAGGTCCAGGCCATGTTCTTTGGCCAGTTGTCGAACGGCGGGTGAGTAGTGACGCTCGCCCTGCGCTGCCTCCATCGGCCGGACCGTCACGCCTCCGACACGATTAACGACGCCGGATGCGGGTTGAGTATCGAGCTTGGCCAGCATGGTTCCGACCGGAACGGTTGTTCCTTCAGGCACGAGTATCTCGGTGAGGAACCCGGTCGCAGGAGAGGGAATGTCCAGGGCGACCTTTTCGGTTTCCACTTCCAGAAGCGGCTGATCCTTTTCGACAGCTCCGCCTTGCGGGATCAGCCATTTGACGACGGTCCCTTCCGCGATGCTTTCACCGAGTTGGGGCATCACAATGTCAGTCGCCACTTCAACCTCCGGGGATCAGCTTTCGGCGGTCAGCTGTCAGCTTCTGCAACCTTCGAAATTACCCTGCTGAAAGCCGATTGCTGACGGCTCCTTTCTCTCTCAACTCAATAGGCCGCCAACTTCTTCGCTCCGGCGACGATGTCGCTCACCTTGGGCAGAAAGAATTCTTCCAGCGGCGTGCTGAACGGTACCGGCGTGTCCGGCGGAGCGATGCGGAGAATCGGCCCATCCAGACAGTCGAAGCAGTCTTCCGCCAGCAATGCAGAAATTTCGGCTCCGATCCCGCCGGTTTGTTGTCTTCGTGCAAAAGAATGACTTTACTGGTTTTGCGCACCGAGGCATAAATCGTTTCCTTGTCGAGCGGAATTAATGTGCGGAGGTCCACCACCTCAAGATCGATGCCTTCTTTCTGCAGTGTTTCTGCAGCTTCCAACGCCAGATGGACCATCGCGCCGTATGTGATGACGGAGACGTCCCGGCCTGTTCGTTTGACCTCTGCCTTACCAAGAGGCACGATGTAATCCTCCTGCGGCAAGGTCGCCTTGATCCGGCGGTAGAGAAACTTGTGTTCGAAGTAGAGGACCGGATTGGGATCGCGAATGGCCGCCTTCAACAGCCCCTTTGCATCGTAGGGGGTAGAGGGCGCCACGATCTTGAGTCCGGGAGAATGGAAGAACCAACCTTCCGGGCATTCGGAGTGAAATGGACCGCCGTGAACGCCGCCGCCGAACGGGGCCCGGATGACCAGGGGCACGGCCGCTCCCCAGCGGTAGTGATTTTTGGCGGCGACTTCTACGATTTGATCGAAGGCGCAGGAGATGAAGTCCGCAAACTGCATCTCGACCACCGGTCGCAATCCCATCATGGCGGCCCCGATGGCCGCGCCCACGAAGCCGGATTCGGAAAGCGGCGTATCCAGCACTCGCCATTCGCCATACTTTTTCAGGAACCCTTCGGTCACCTTGAATGCCCCGCCGTAGGCGCCGATGTCTTCTCCCATGAGAAACACGCGCTGGTCCCGGCTCATCTCTTCATCAAGAGCCTGCGAGATGGCATCTACGTAGGTGACTTCCTGCGGAAGCGTCGCGGTCGTCATGGTTGCACCTCGTCTTCTGTGGCGAACACGCCCACCAGCGTGTCCCGTCCTTCCGGCAGCGGGCTCCGCTCGGCGAACTCCGTCCCTGCGTCGACTTCTTTCTTGGCCCGTTCTCCCACTTCGTGAAAATAGGATTCGTCGCCATACCCCAACTGCGTCACGAGGCGTTCGGCTCTCAGGATGGGATCCCTGGTTTTCCATTCCTCGAGTAATTCGCGGGGGACATACTTGGCCGCGTCATGTTCGGAATGGCCGTGCATACGCATGGTTTTGAACTCAAGAAACGTCGGGCCCTCGCCGGCCCGTGCCTTTGCGATCGCTCGCTTCGAGGCGAGATAGACGGCCGCGACATCGTTGCCGTCCACGATCTCGCCCGGCATCCCGTAGGCTTTCGCCCGCTCGACCACATCGGTAATCGCCATTTGATACCGCACCGGCGTGGAATAGGCATATTGATTGTTGGTGCAGAAGAACACGACCGGCAGGCGCCGCACCGCTGCAAAGTTCATGGCTTCATGAAAGTCGCCTCGACTCGTTCCTCCGTCGCCGGTTCCGGCAAAGGCCACGCGGGACTCTCCTCTGATCTTGAAGGCCAGCGCCGCACCTGCGGCGACCGGCATGTTGTCGGCCAGGTGACTGACAAAACCGATCATCCCGCGTTTCAAATCGCCCATATGGACATTGCCGTCTTTCCCCTTGGTAGGGCCGCCCTGCTTGCCGAGATACTGGGCGATGATTTCTCCGGGGGTGAACCCGCGAATGAGAAAGGCGCCCATATCGCGGTGGAACGGTGCGATGACATCGTCCGGCCTCAGCGCCGAGGCATAACCGACGGCGATCGCCTCCATCCCATGACTCGTATAGACGCCGCCGACGATGCGGCCTTGCCGGTAGAGCGCGCTGATCCGGTCCTCCAGACCTCTCGTCAGCCGAAGGTAGTAGTACATTTCAAGGAGGTCACTGCGTTTGATTTCGTTTGCTATGACCGCCACGTCCATGATGACCTCCCAGTGAGGTGACCACATCGTCAGAGGGCCGGAAGATCCCGCCATGACAACAAGGGCTTGTGTTCCTTGCACGAGTGACAATCGGACGCGTCCCACTGCGGCATATCCAGGTCGACGCTGAAGTAAAAGGGAAGGCGTGCCGTAAGTTCGTTCATCAAGGGGAACTGTCCGCTGTCCCGCCTCGCAAAGACCATCATGCCCGCGAGTCGTCCTCCGCGATCCGTGACGACTGTTCCCAGTTTACTCACGCAGAGACCCCGAGTGGTCACGTCGTTCAAAGAGAGAAACCGTTCCCCGGCTTCAATAGAGCCGCTGACAATGTCGGTGCCGATCCTGCCCGTTTCGTGATTGAACGGAGTCAGGACGACGCGCAACGGCATGCGATTGGCCAGGATGTCGCTGGTTCGTTCGGCCAGACAGCGAGCGTCCGACGAGGTCGTCACAATTCCCGCCGGCGGGTCGTGTCCAAAGGTCTGCAGAATCCACTCCGCCATGTTGGACGCAATCAGAGTCACGAGGTCGGGAAACCGCGAGATGGATTCAAAGCGCAGATAGACATCCGTATGGTGGCCGGAGACCACTTCCACATGGCTATCGAAATATACCGCTCGGGAGTCGCGCAGCAGGCGCTGAATATCCCAGGACGAGAGGGTGGGATGCGGAATGTCGCGGATGAGGTGTTCGAGCCTCACGTCGATGTCCGACCCCTCATAGACGTTCCTCTGTCGTTCTACCAATTCCAGAATGGCCGCTTCCGGGGTTTTGTCGATTGATGGCATCATGTCCGTACTCCCTCAGTCCCGTGCTGCAATGCTCGTTCTCAGAATGCCGATCGGCTGAATTTCCAATTCGACGACATCGCCCGGTTTCAGGTAGCGGTCGAATTCCAAACCGCACCCGCCACCGACCGTCCCGGAGCCGAACAGATCGCCGGGATATAGGCACTCCCCTCGCGACACATGCTCGATCATTTGCGAAAAGGACCAATGAATTGAACCAAAGCGCCCCTCAGACCAGACTTCGCCGTTGATCCGGGCGATCATCCGCAACGAAGCGATGTCTTGAATGTCATCGGGCGTAACGATGCATGGACCGATGGCGGTGGCGAAATCTTTTCCTTTGGCCGGACCGAGCCGGCAGGCCATTTCCTGGAATTGAATGTCTCGCGCGCTGAAGTCGTTCATGATCGTGTAGCCGGCGATGTAGTTTTCCGCATCCTGCTCGGGAATATCGATTCCTTTGCGTCCGATGACGCAGGCCAGTTCGAGTTCGTAATCCAGTTTCTGGGTGTTCAGCGGCCATCGAAGTTGATGATCAGGCCCGATGATCGTCCGGTGGTTGCCTTTGTAGTACACAGGTGCCTTGTACCATTCAGGCGGGATCGGTTGTCCCCGTCGCTTGGAGGTCGCCGCAATGTGCTCCTCGAACGCGATAAAATCACGCAGTGACGCAGGGTTGGGGAGGGGAGCCGTCAATCGGACGTTCGCCGGATCATAAAAGATGGTCTCACCCGCCGGACCTTCGACGGACGAACCAAGGCCCACGGTGTAGTCGAGTGCGTGCCGGGCCGCATTTGTCGCCGCGGGACCGCCTTCCAAAAACTCCAACATTGTGGCAGGGACCTGCGCGTCGGCGAGGCGGCGCGGTTGTGTTTCACCCTGATCGGCGAGATAGCGGGCCTGCGCCATGTTGAGATCCACGATCGAGGACCCGTGCAGCGCACCGATTCTGGTGAAGGTTCCAACGGGAGTGTGCACCTGGAAGCTGACCAGTTTCATAGGCGGCTCCAACTCATTGCGTAATCCTTCAGTTCGGCGGTCTCACATTCTGGCATTACCGTGAAGGCGCCTCGCGCTTCGATCATGACGGCGACTTCATCCGTCTGTTCCTTGGTCTTGCTTGCCGCGATGGCCTGCGGCTGCGGTCCGTGATGAATCCCTTGAGGATGCAGCGTGAACATACCGGCTTGAATACCGGCGCGGCTGAAGAACGTTCCCCGGTGGTAAAAAAGCACTTCGTCATAGTCCATATTGCGATGATAAAACGGAACGCGCAGGGCGGTCGGATCGCTTTCCAGCGGCCTGGGCGCGAAGGTCGAAACGAGCAGTCCTCCGGCTTGAAAGGTCAGGTGCACGCTGGGCGGGAGATGATAGCGGGGGCTGACGACCGGGCGAAAATCCCGCACATTCAACTTGGCGACCCAGAGGTCCCCCTTCCAGGCCGCGACGTCCATGGGATAGAACGGGTAATACACCCGGGTGTAAGCACCGTCCCGCTTGATGCGCACTTCCCATTCCTGCCGACTCTGGGCGTCTTCCGGAGGCAGCGCCAGTTCCGGCGCGGTAAGGACTCCCGGGTCAAATAACGCATGGCGGCCGAGCGGGCCTCGATCCGGCACTTCGACGGGCGCCGCAGTCTCGATTATCAGAAACAGCCCCGGCTCTCCCTTCGTATCGACATGGACCCGGTAGGTTGTGCCTTTCGGGATCACCAGATAGTCGCCCGGTTCATAACTCAAGACTCCATAGTCGGTTTCCCACCGACCTCGTCCTCGATGCACGAAGACGATTTCGTCTCCGTCGGCGTTGCGCACGAAGTGAGGCATCGTCTCCGTGCGTCTGGATAAGGAGACACAGGCATCCCGACTCTGCAAGAGGAGGGTTGGGTGTCCATCGGCGGAATGGTAATCAGGGGTCGGCAACTCGGTGCAGGTAAACGCCCGTGGCCGGAGCGGACCCTCGATCCTGCTCCACGCAGTGGGTGGATGGTGATGATAGAGGTGCGAGGAAGGGCCGCTGAATCCGAGACGACCATGCTCTTCTTCATGGAGGCCGTCAGGAACGCCGACGTGCGCCTGATTGGGAGGGGCGCCTTTTTTCACTAAGTACATCACGAACCTCCTGATGCCTCAGGGAGGGCCCGATGTTTTACGACGTCGACTGAAACGACTCGGATGGGGCGTCTTTAAAGGGAAGCGGAAGCGTTTCGTAGTCGACAATCGTCTTCTCGATTCCTCTGGTTTGATCCCGCTCAATATCTCGATAGAGCGCTTCGACGGTTGCGCGCACGAAGGTTTTGGATTCCTCCAGCCCATGCTGCCGTTGAGTCAGTTCCAGAAATACGCCACAGCCGGGGAAAAGAGGATAGGTGAACCGCTGCTTGAGCGGCCCGAAGCCGTCTCGGCCATTCTTGGTTTCTCCTGAGAATCGAACCCCATGGGATTCCCATTCGCGGCAGACCGCATCGATGTCGTCGACTTCGATGGCGATGTGCTGAACTCCTTCGCCGTATTTGTCGATGAAGTCACAGATCTGGGACCGACGGGCCTTATTGCGACCTTGCATGAGCGCGATCTTCGCATCGCCCCGTTGAACGACTACGGTGTCCATGCTGGATATGTCGCTGCCGACATCCTGAGCGGACCAAATCACGTGAAAGCCGAGCACGGTGGTGAAGAGGGATTCGGCGGCGGCGAGATTCTTTACGCAGAGCGTGATGTGATCAATACCGATGGCTTCTTTCATGGTGGGTCCTCCTACGCGGCCTTGGAAAACATGGAAGGGACTCATGCCATTGTCGCGATCGGGAAGAGCAGGATTCACATACGCACACACTATATAACATAGGAGTTGCATCATTCAATATAGATTTTGTATTATTTGCTATGGCGACGAACATGAGAAAGGAAATTCGCATGAAGTTCGGTTGGGACGAGAAGAAACATCCCGGTATGACCGCGGAGGTGCACGATGTCGTTTTACGAACAAGTGCGCGCGGAGGTGCTCCGGCACGGAGCGATCAATAATACCTACCTGACACGGTTTCAAGCCGGTGCGGTGACCGATAGAGAGTTCCACGAATTTGCCGTCGAGTTTTATTGTTTTGCGCGATTCTTCCCCCGCATCCTTGCCGCTCAACTCGTCAACACTGAAGACGAGGCCGTGGCCGATGAGCTGACGAAAGTTCTCTACTCGGAACTGGGCGACGGCGTCGTCAAGCATCGGCACGAATTGCTGTACCGGAATTTCCTCCGGTCGATCGGCATCGACATTCATGAAGCGATGCACACACCCATGAAACCCAGCACCAGAGCTTATATCCAGGGCATGGAGCGGCTTTATAGCAGCAGTCGGCACGCAGCAGCGCTGGGGGCCTCCTTCGGTCTGGAGAACATGGCGATTACGATGTGGGACCATCTGATTCCGGGATTAACCCGGTTGAAAGACGTACGGTATCCGAGCATGGACATGACGTATTTCACCTTCCACCGCCAACTCGAATCCGAACATGAAAGGGCTATGGAGCATGCCATGGAAGCGGTAGGCGGAACAGGGGTGAAGGTGGACGCAACGATGAGCGCACAAGAGCAGAGAGATTTTTGCCTGGGAATGAACGCGGTGCTGGATTATCTCGAAGGGTTTTGGATGGGATTGGAACGGAAGCCGTCCGACTCTATCCAGAGCCCGCCTCAGCCGGCGCTGCAGTCGGCGAGTGAGCTGCGCGGACAATCGCATTGACCCGGCCGCGGGTCGGAGGATCCCATGGAGCGTGTGTGGACCAGCCGCTACGATGCGGGTGTTCCTCCCTCCTCCGCCTATCCGGAATGGACCGTCCCGGACCTGCTTCGTCGCTCTGCCTCACGTTTCCCCGAATCGACCGCCCTCTTCTTTTACGGCGCGCGCCTGTCCTTCCGTGAACTGAACGATCTGACCACGCGTTTTGCGCATGGGTTGCTGTGGCTCGGCGTCAAGAGGGGCGATCGGGTCGCTCTCATGCTGCCGAATATTCCTCAGGCGGTTATTGCCTATTACGGCGCGTTGAAGGCCGGAGCGATCGTCGCGCCCATGAATCCTCTTTACGTCGAACGCGAAATTCACAGTCAGCTGGACGACGCCGGCAGCGAGATCATCGTCGCGTTGGACATTTTTTATCCCCGCATTCAGGCCGTCCGCGAGCAGACAGGGGGGCCTGAACGGATCATCGTCACCAGCCTCGGTGATTTTCTTCCGAGCGTGAAGCGGCTGCTCTATCCGTTTAAGGCTCGGTTGGCAAAGCGCTGGGTGGCGGTCGAGAAAACTCCCCCGGTGTATGACTTTCTTGCACTGCTCGAGGCGGCATCCCCCCGCACCGAAGATGAGTTCGCGAGTCTACCCACGGTGGAGCCGGACGCCCTGGCCCAGATTCAATATACCGGCGGCACTACCGGCACCCCCAAGGGTGTCATGCTCTCGCACCGTAACGTGGTGGTCAATGCCATGCAGGGGCGCCTTTGGTGTTCGGATTTTCAGGATGGGAGGGAAGTTTTCCTGGGCGCGGTGCCGTTTTTCCATTGTTATGGGCTGAGTACCTGCCAAAATCTCGCCGTCGCGACCGGCTCTCAGATCGTCCTGCTCCCGCGATTCCATGCGGAGGAGGCGGTCAAATTGATTCATCAGCACCGGGTCACCATTGTGTCGGGCGTGCCGGTGATGTTCGCCATGATCACTGATTGTCCGAAAGTCGGACGGTACGACTTACATTCGATACGGGTCTGCCTTTGCGGAGCCAGCCCTCTTCCCGCTGAGGTGCAGGAACGATTCGAGCGGCTGAGCGGGGTGAGGATTTCAGAAGGATACGGCCTGACCGAGGCGGGTCCCACCACCCATTGCAACCCGATTCGGGGGGATCATCCGCACGGCTCGATGGGGCTGCCGTTTCCCGATACGGACGCACGCGTTGTGGATGAAGAGACGGGGATGCGGGACATCCCTACGGGAGAAGCGGGGGAACTGATCGTCCGCGGGCCACAGGTGATGCAGGGCTACTGGAGGAAAACCGAGGACACGCAAGCGGTGTTGCGCGACGGCTGGCTCTACACCGGAGATATCGTCACGCGTGATGAGCATGGCTTTTTCTTTTTTTTGGATCGCAAGAAAGATGTCATCAAGCCATGGGGAGAGACCGTCTATCCGCGAGAGGTTGAAGAAATCCTTTATCAGCATCCCGCCGTGCGTGAGGCCGTGATCGTGGGCGCTCCCGACCCTCATTACGGAGAGGCGGTCAAGGCGTTTGTCGTGCAGAAGGACGGATGTGCCGTCACCGAGCGAGAGCTGATCGACCACTGCCGCCGGTTGCTGGCGCGTTTCAAGGTCCCCGTGGCCGTCGAGTTTCGCACTGAGTTGCCACGCACCGTTATCGGAAAGGTATTGCGGCGGGCCTTGCGCGATGAGGCGAATACGATTCCGGCCGGTCTGCAGGCGTCGCGCAAGGCGATGTGAGCCTGCGAGGAGGGCACCATGAAAGAGGTCGTCATTGTCGCCGGCGTACGCACCCCGATCGGCAACTTCGGCGGCGCCCTGAAGGACCTCCCGCCTCACAAGATGGGGGAATTGGTCGTGCGTGAAGCCGTCACGCGTGCGAAGGTGGATCCCCGGCTCATCGACGAAGTGATCGTGGGCTCCGTCGGTCATACGAGTGATGCCTACAACGTCGCTCGGGCGATTGCGCTCATGGCCGGCCTTCCCGTTCGCACACCGGCCTACTCGGTGCAGCGAAACTGCTCCTCCGGCCTCCAGCCGTTCGTCAATGCGTACCAGAACATTCAAAGTGAGGATGCAGACGTGCAAGTCGTGGGGGGAGTGGAGAGCATGAGCCGCGCCCCGTTTGTCTCCCGGGACATGCGGTGGGGAAAACGGCTCCGCAATGCCGAATTGATCGACAGCATCTGGGAGGGGTTGACCGATGCATTTTGCGGCCAATTGATGGGCCGGACCGCCGAGAACCTGGCTGAGGAGTTTGGCATCGATCGTGAGGAGCAGGATCGATATGCAGTGGAGAGCCACCGCCGGGCATTCAAAGCCATTCGGGAGGGACGGCTCAAGGAGGAGATTCTGCCCATGATGGTGCCTAAATCGGTGGGCGGACGTGATGTCGCACCGGTGGTCGTCTCACAAGACGAGGGACCGAATGTCGGGTTGACGGAACAGCAACTCGCGCTCTATCCGCCGCTCTTCAAAGAACAGGGGAGCGTCACGGCGGGGAACAGTTGCCCCCTCAACGATGGCGCCGCTGCGGCGATCGTCATGTCCTCCGCGCGTGCGCGCGAGCTGGGATGTCGTCCGCTCGGCCGGATCAGGGGTTATGCCTTCATCGGCGTGGAGCCGACGCGTATGGGGATCGGTCCGGCCGAAGCGCTTCCGTTGGCACTCAAGCGTGCCGGTGTCAGCCTCAGCGATCTTGAACTCATCGAAGTGAACGAGGCCTTTGCTGTCCAGTATCTCGCAGTTGAGCGCCTGTTGGGGTTGAAGCGGGAGCTCGTCAACGTGAACGGCGGTGCGATCGCGCTGGGTCATCCGGTCGGCATGACGGGCACCCGCCTGGTAATTACGATCCTGTACGAGATGCAGCGGCGCGGCGCTGCACTTGGTGCCGTGGCCCTTTGCGTGGGCGGCGGGCAGGGTGCGGCGATGGTGTTGGAGCGGACGTGACAGATGCGTGTCGAGCGCCAGGAGTTGTCCCATGTACATCTATAAAGTCGGAGTGGTGGGTGCAGGTACCATGGGGGCACAAATCGCCGAAGTGGTGAGTTATGCCGGCGTGCCGGTGCTGCTGGCAGATATACAGGAGGCACTGGCCAGGCGGGGCGTCGAATCCGTACGGGCTATCTATCAAGCCCGCGTGGGCAAGGGGAAGATGACGTCTGAGCAGCTGGAGGAGAAAATGTTGTTGGTGACGGCATCGCCGAACCTCGAGGCTCTCCATGATGTCGATCTGGTGATCGAGGCGGTATCGGAAGAGTTGACGCTGAAGCAGCGCGTGTTCCGTGAGCTTGACCGGGTTGGTGCGCGGCGTGCCATTCTGGCGAGTAACACCTCCGCGTTGTCCATTTCAGCGATCGGGGCTGCGACCACAAGGCCGGGGAAGGTGCTCGGGATGCATTTTTTCAACCCTGCCTATGCGATGCCGCTGGTTGAGGTCATCCCCGGCCTGGCCACCGATCCCCAGACGGTCGATGATGTCGTCGGTTTTGCCGAAAGCCTCCGCAAGACGCCGGTGATCGTGAAGGAATGCGCAGGTTTCCTCGTCAATCGCCTGCTCTCTCCCTATCTGAATGAAGCCGTGTGCTGTTTCCAAGACGGCGATGTCTCTCTCAAGCAGGTCGATCAGGACATGGTGGCATTCGGCATGCCGGTCGGTCCATTCACTCTGCTGGATACCGTCGGGCTGGATATTGCATTCGAGGTCGCGCGCATTCTCCACCGATCCTACGGGCCCCGGATGGCCCCGGCGCCGCTGCTCGAGGCGTTGGTCAAGGCGGGGCGATGGGGAGTCAAATCGGGCCAGGGGTTCTACGACTATTCGGGGGGCGAGGAACGCAGCGGCGATCAGACCCTGCATTCTCTACGGCAGCAAGTGCGGCAGGGCGGGCAGACCAGTATGGAATGGACCAGATCGCGTCCTCTACTGGCAATGGTGAATGAGGCTGTGACTGCGTTCCAGGAAGGCGTCGCGTCGGCGCGAGACATTGATCTGGCGATGGTGGCGGGGACAGGATTTCCCAACGAGAAAGGAGGGCCGCTGCATTTTGCCGATCAGCTTGGGATCGATCATGTGCTGCACGAATTGGAATCGTTGCGGGATAGGCTGGGCATGCGCTTTTGGCCGGCGCCGATGTTGCGCCGCATGGTTGAAGCCGGCTTCACCGGGCAGCTCGCGGGACGAGGGTTCTTTACCTATTGATGCGTTTGTCGCCGGGACAGGATCCGTATGCCCGTCCCTTCGCCGATCGAATCCATCTAGGGATTTCACCTATCCGTGATGTGAGGCTGATATGACTACGACAACCGGTTCGATGCTTACTTGCACCATCGATGGGGCGGTGGCCACGCTGGTAATCAATCGCCCCCCAGCCAATACCTTGACACCGGAACTCCTTGCGGAACTGAGCATAACATTCGATCAGGTTGCCCGGGACGCGGCGGTAAAAGTGGTCGTGTTGACAGGCACAGGCCGATTTTTCGTTGCCGGGGCGGATATTCGAGTCTTGGCCTCGATTGCTTCGTCACAGGAAGGAGAGGCCATTGCACTGCAGGGCCAAGCCATCTTGGATCGGATCGAAGGGTTTGGGAAACCGGTGATTGCTGCTATCAACGGGATTTGCCTGGGGGGAGGGCTGGAATTGGCCATGTGTTGTCATCTCAGGCTTGTCGCGGAAGGGAGCCGATTGGGCCAGCCTGAAATCAATCTGGGGATTATGCCGGGATTTGGGGGCACCCAGCGACTTGCTCGGGTCCTCGGTCAATCGAAAGCCATGGAACTGATCCTGACCGGCGAGTCGATCTCGGCGCAGGAAGCGAAGACGATCGGACTCGTGTCGACGGTCGTTCCCGCTGAGGATCTCCTTCGTCAGGCTCAAGGGCTGGCACGCACGATTGCTTCCAAAGGTCAGATGGCGGTACGCGCGTCGCTGCGAGCCATCCGCCAGGGTGTCGAGCTGAATCTTCATGACGGCCTGGCCTTGGAAGCGCGCCTGTTCGGGGAGTTGTGCGACACGGAAGACAGACGAGAAGGCCTGTCGGCGTTTCTTGAGAAGCGGCAGCCGCATTTCACGGATCGATGAATGGCCGCTCGGTCGGTGCGGAGATGTGGAGTCTAACATGGCGACGTCTCACAGCAAGCGGGCTCTGGCGTTGGGTGGAGGGGGCTTCACCGGTTACCTGTTCGAAATCGGCGCGTTGACCGCTTTGGATGATCTGTTCGAAGACGGTGGGTCGATGAACGATTTCGATCTGTATGTCGGTGTGAGTGCAGGAGCGGCGGCGGCGTCACTGTTGGCCAATGGAGTCCGGCCGCAGGAGATTCTGGACACGAATCTGTCCGGCACCAGGCCCTACTACTTCGATCATCGTAACGTGTTTTCTCCCGCCATCGGCGAGGGGCTCAAAACGGTGTGGCGGGTGACCAGACAACTCGTTCCGCTGCTGAAGCTCTATGTGCGTCACTATGGGGAAATGACGTTCATCGATTTGCTCGACAAGGCGCAAGACGCGCTGCCGAGCGGTATTTACACGCTGGAACCCTTCGCGAAGTACCTCGAGGCGATCTTCAAGGTCAAAGGGTTGAGCGACCGGTTCTCCGGACTTTCCAAGGAGCTGTATATCCCGGCCATCGATTTGGAAACCGGCAATGGCGTTCTGTTCGGCGACGATGATTGGCGGGATGTGCCGATCTCACGCGCTGTGACGGCCTCCTCCGCGGTCCCGATTTATTTCTGCCCGGTCCGAATCCAGGGTCGGGACTACATCGATGCCGGCATCGGACGCATGGCTTTCTTCGAGGTCGCCGTTCAAAAACATGTGGACTTCATGATCATGATCAATCCGATGGCACGCAGTGCGCTGGGGCGGTCACGACAAGCGCAGCCGGCCCTGGGGATGCCCGGAGATCGATTGCGGGACAGAGGCTTTTTGTCGATCGGGGAACAGGCATCCAGGATTAATTTCGACGCCCGCTTCTCGCAAGCCCTGGAGCGCTTCCAGCAGGACTATCCGGAAAAGGAAGTCCTCGCCATTTCGCCCGTGGAAGCCGATGCCCTGCTGTTCGAGCGGAGTTTTTTGAGTTACGACGACCGGGTCCATCTCCTTCGGGCCGGATATGTGGCGGTGATGTCGCTGGCGCGGGAGCGGTGGGACGATCTGTGCGCGCAGTTCGCGCGACATGGGCTGGTGATATCGAGAGTCAGGTTCGAGGACCGGGCCGGCCGGCGCGTCGCGCGGCTCGATGAAGTCGCGAAGGTGGCCGATCCGAAAACGATTCGGCCTATTGTCGCGCCGGCACGCATCGGCGGCAGCGGCGCCGCCTGGCGAAAGGCCAAGTAGAGCATCGCCGCAGAGTGACGTATGACGACAAGGGCAGAGATGTTCAAGGGCTCGCTCGCAGCGGCGGAAGGCGCTCGCGACACGCGTGGCTATTCGGGATTTATTGCCGGGCTCTTCGAGGGGACCGTCAGGAGGTCGCTGTTTGCCTCTGCATCGATCCCGATGATGAACGGGCACGCAAGGGAGTTCTTCGATGCTCTCCGCCTGCTGCTGGTCGAGAAAGTAGATCCGGAGGCCATCGATAGAGAAGGCACAATCGGTGAAGAGGTGATCGAGGCGTTCAGAGCGATCGGTGCCTTCGGGATCAAGATCCCGCGCAGCTACGGCGGGTTGGGGCTTTCACAGTCGGAGTATCACACAGTGGCGACCCTGCTCGGCAGTCATGACGCGGCGACCAGCGTGTTGCTGTCGGCGCACAATTCGATCGGAGTGGCGGAACCGGTCAAGTTGGTTGGGACTCGTGAACAACAGCAACGGCTGCTGCCCCGATTGGCCCAGGGAGACATTTCCGGATTCGCTCTGACGGAAAAGGGTGCGGGGTGCGATATCTGGGATCTCAAAACCTACGCGATTCCCGTTTACGAAGGGAGCGTTCTGGTGGGCTATCGGCTCACGGGGGAGAAGCTGTACACGACGAACGCGCCTCGCGAAGATCATGAGTTCCTGGCTTCGCTCCTCGTCGTCATCGCTCAGATCGTCGCGGTGCCTCAGGACGTCGACCGTCCCAAGGAAGAGCGGCGATTCGGAGCGTTTGTGATCGAGACGCGGTCTGAGGGGTGTCGCTGCACTCGTCTCAGCTTCATGGGTGTTCGGGGCATCTACAATGGTCAGGTACATCTACGGGACGTTTTTGTGCCGTTAGCCAACCGGCTCGGAGAGGAGGGCGAAGGCCTGCGGCGCGCTTTGGAGAGTCTCACGGTCGGGCGACTGACACTGCCTGCCGCCTGCCTGGGCAGTCTCAAACAATGTCTCTGGCTGGCGCGCGCGCGGGCGCAGGAACGTATTCAATACGACCGCCCGATCGGCCAGCATACGGATATCGGTTCCAAAATCGTAGTAATGGCGTCCCGCGTGCTGGCGCTCGAGGCCATCGTGAAGATCACGGGAATCTGGGCCGATGCCAAGGTGGACGTGCGGCTGGAGTCGGCGGCAGCCAAAGTGCTTGCGACGGAATGGCTGTTGGAATCGTTGTTGGATCTGTTCCGGATCTATGGCGGGCGGGCGTTTGAGACGCCGGATTCCTTGCGTCTCCACGGCGATCTCCCGGTGCCG
>JBEIQG010000176.1:0-7758 GCA_040376625.1 Nitrospira sp.
ACTTCCGTTCGATGGAGCGAACGTTTGCGGACGTGATTTGAATGAGTGATATTGCCATCAAAGCAGACTGCTTGTCGAAACACTACCGGCTCGGAGCCACCAGCCGTCAACACAATACCCTTCGGGATCATCTAATGCATGGCCTGCGAGGCCTGATGCGAGGGGGTGCTGGTCGGCCGGACCCGAATCCTTCGTTCTGGGCGTTGAAGGATATCTCGTTTGAGGTCAAGCGAGGTGAAGTGCTGGGAATTGTCGGACACAACGGAGCCGGGAAGAGCACCTTGCTCAAGATTCTTTCCCGGATCACTCAGCCGACGACGGGACCCGCGGATATTTACGGGCGCGTCAGTTCGCTGCTTGAAGTGGGGACGGGGTTTCATTCCGAGTTGAGCGGTCGGGAAAACATTTACTTGAACGCCGCGATGCTAGGCATGCGACGAGAGGAAGTGCGGCGAAAGTTCGATGAGATTGTCGCGTTCTCGGGGGTGGAAGCCTTCATTGATACCCCGGTCAAGCGTTATTCGAGCGGGATGTACGTGCGGTTGGCGTTCGCAGTCGCCGCGCACCTCGAACCTGAGATTCTGATCGTGGATGAGGTGCTGGCCGTAGGCGATGCCAGTTTCCAGCAAAAATGCCTGGGAAAAATGGAAGAAGTAAGCCGAAGCGGGCGGACGGTACTGATCGTCAGCCACAACATGACTGTGATCGAAGGGTTGTGTGAGCGTGCGATTCTTCTCGAGAAGGGGCGTGTCGCAAAAATAGGCAATACGCACGAGGTGGTTGAGGGCTATGCCGATGCCATTCGGGGTCTGGCGGGAACGGCCATCGAAGCGCGTCATGACCGGGAAGGACTCGGCGAGATTCTGCTCACCAGGATCGAAATAATGGATGCCCAGAGGCATCCTGTCGCAGCGGCGATCACCGGTCGAGATGTGGTGATCCGTATGCATTACCGCTGTGCGGCGAGAAAAGAATTTGCCAATTGCCGCGTCAGCATTTCCGTGAATGGACGAAAGGCGCAAGACCTGTTTGTCTTATCCACCGACATCGTCGATCCGAGACCGTTGACCTTACGTGGTGAAGGGTATGTCGATTTTATTTTGCCGGAATTGCCGCTTACCGGTGGCGCCTATTTTTTTCAGTCGTATATCGAGTCGAACGGCCACGCCCAGGACTGGATCAAGAATGTAGCGCCGTTTTCAGTGCTGGATGCCGACTATTATGGCACGGGTAAACTGTGCCCGCCGGGATGGGAGGCCAACGGCGTTCTCGTTCGCTATCGCTGGGAAGCTGAAGAAACATGTTCGACCGAGACATTGCCGGTCCGCGCCCGCGCGAGTTGAGCGTCTCACCCTCTCTGTTTACTCTCCCCATCCGCTCACCGTCCCTGTCGATAAATCAGTAATCGCTCCGCAATGGGCCAAGAGTGCGTTACGATTTGCCATCTACTGCGGGATGGCGATCGACTGAGGCGCACGCATGGGTTCCTGGTTAGAGGATGGACAGCAGGCTCAGCTAGAGTTGGCTGGGTTGAGACGGTCGCTGAAATGGACGAATATTCAACGGGAACAATTGTTGGATCGCCTCGACCTGCTGCGCCTTGACAATCAGCGTCTCCAGGAACGCGTGGACGAGTTGGAGCGTCAGCTGGCCGAGTTCAAGCAACAACAGGCCCTCTTCTAGCGATCGCACGCCATCGTCTCGCTCCCGATATCCTCTCCTTCACGCGCTCATCGATAGCCCCGGCATGATAAGGTGGAAAGAGTGCGGTTGTCGGATGACGCCACCGTGGGGAAAGGCCCGGGATACTCGTGACCCATTCGATCAAGACGGCGGATGACCTGCGTTGGTTTCTGGCGCGCACGGCGGGGTTTCGCGGCGGACACATTACCGATGTGCATTGGTCCAAGCGCCGGATCTTCGACGAAGCCTCAGGTCGCGAGGTGATGGCCGGAAGTATGGCCACGGTAGTCGTGCGGTACCATGCGCAGGGTATTCTTCGGATCTCCAAACTGACCATGCTGGGCGTCACCGATCTCTCCCTTTTTGAGCAGGACGGCAGCAACTGTTCTTCTCTGGGGGTGATTCAGGTGGAGATGAGCGAGGAGAAATTGCGCTTCTGGTTCGATCCCGAGGGGAATCTCTACGTGGTCTGCGAAGAAGCGACGTTGGAAGAAGTCTCGCTGCCGGCCAGTGAATCGGACATGGGCGGCGAGATCGCGCAATGGACGTTTCAGGCCGATTCCGGTGAAGCCCCTACGGTGGAATGGCTGCTCGCCCAGTTGGATCAGGCGGGTGTGCCCTGTATCTGGAAAACAGCGACGCGTCGGCAAGGTCGACACAGTTTGATGTGTTGGGAAGGAGAGTTAGAGAGGGCTTCCGGCGCTGCGGGGGCGCTCCGGATAGACGCGTATGGGCCCATAGACGGGGCCGGATTCGGACTGCGAGTACAGACGCGTGATACTACCGGTCGTGCAGGTGGTCGGCTGCTAAGCCTGGTAACCGATCTGGTTACGCAACGGTACCACGGGACGTGCCTCGTAGGGCAAATGTTTCTCTCACACGAAGAATGGACGAGTTGGAATTCATTCAGACCCACACCCCAAGCCAGGGATGAAGGGGAGACCGAATCAGCCTGTTAGCTGTGATGCCCGTGCCTTCCGTTTCCAGTCGCACTCCCGTGCCCATTCACGCGGCCGTTCTGAACACCCTTCTGGTTGACGCATTCCACCAAGTGCCAAAACTTCATCGGGTTGACCTTTTCTTTGCGGGCGACGTGGAGATTGGTCCCTTCGAGCACGGTGTTCAACGAGAGGTCGGTTCGGAAGCCGATATGTTTGCAGAGAGGAGAAATCACTTTTTCCACGGCAGCGATTAATTTGTTACCGTTGCTGAAGTGGTTCAACATGATGATGCGTCCGCCGGGCTTGCAGACGCGGATCATTTCGTTCACGACTTTGCGATAATCCGGTACGGCAGTCACGACATAGGCTGCCATCACGGTGTCGAAGCTGTCATCGGCAAAGTCCATTTTCCCGGCGTCCATCAACATCAGCCGCACATGGTCAAGATGATAGTGGGACTGGCGCTGCCTGGCTTTTGCCAGCATACCTGAAGAGAGATCAATGCCGATGATTTCGCAATTCTTCGGGTAGTACTCCAGGGCGATTCCGGTTCCCACACCGACTTCCAGGATTTTCTCTTCCGGCCGGATTCTAAGATTGCGCACGCACGCTTCCCGCGACTCGTGGAAGATTTTTCCGAAAATATGATCGTAGACGCCGGAATAACTGGTGTACACTCGCTCGACTTTGGCGATATCCATCGTCCCTCCGCAAAATCACGCCTCTCCGCCCGCACACTCTGCAGTGCAGAAGCGACGGCGATGAGAAGTGTGGCGTGGAAAAATCTATGAAGGCGGGACTGCAATCCGGATGACTCGTCCTCACCCGCCGGATAAGAACGGGCTTAATGTAGCCAAAGCGCTCATAGGGAGTCAACTGGTTCCTCCGGTTTTTGAGCGCTCCTGCGTATCGTCCGGGCTTGATTCTCGGTAAAGCCCTGTGGGAAGTTTCCGCTATGATTTTGGCCGGTGCGTTTGCCATCGTGTTGTTTGTCGGATTGATCGTCGGTGACTGGATGTACTTTGCCCGTCTCTCGTCCGATGCCAGCCGTTACGGGTATGGGATCGGGCGGCTACAGGATCGGTTTGCTGCGTTGACCGTTCCTCAACTGTTGCGCACATTCGACCAGAACGGATTTCTGAGTCTGCCCCACGGCGTGGCGCGGGTCTTTCCGGAGGTAAACCGGATGGTCATCCGGCCGACTCATCGCCTCTTCTCCCTGCGGTTCCGCACGGCGTGGCCGTTGAAAGGTTCCATCGAATGGGCTCCTGAACCGGAAGGACTGACGATGGTGTGCACGAAGCGGGTGCCTTGGTCGTCTTCGATTCTCACCTTCCTGTGGTTCAGCCTTGTGGGGTTCGGCACGCTCGGGTTCGTGATTACCTATCTGTTTGAAGGCGGGCTCGACTCACTGGGGAGTGTTCTGTTGGGCATCGGCGTCACCGGCGTGGGATTGATCGTGGTCGCCTTCGGTTTGCTGACGATTACGGTGGCTTATCGCATCGAAAATACGAGGCTGATGCAGGTCTACACGGAGCTTCGTGAGGTGGCGTCGAAAAGCGAAGGAACTGCCTAGCTGGGCGGACGATAGAGGTTGAGCAGGTGGTCAAATTCCGGCGGCAGGTCCAATGCCGATCCGGATCGTACCAGACCGGCGATGATCCCGCGGTGTTTTGCGCTTAGGCCGGATTCGACAAAGGCCTGCCGGAAGTGTGTCCATCGCAAAGACGAGTCTGTGGATACCTGCTGGAGCTCTTCGGGCGACAACGTATTGAGTTTCGCGGTGAGGGCCCCCAGGGCTTTCTCGACCGTGTCGTAGGGAGCGGCCAGCTTGAGTGTGCTGTAGAACGTGTGGAGATGCTCCCGGAATTCGACCCGGAGCGATTCCGTCGGGCCTGCTCCCCGCCGGTGGTCCATCTGTGCGCCCATGTCATAGCTCCTGTGCGGACACCTGTTCAATGGAAGCTTACGGGAGGAACGAGGCGCGGCGCAATGCGTTTTCGTGTGAGGCATTCATTTTTCTTACTTTGGGAGGCTGGAATGCGTTATCGATCCTTGGTTGTTCTCATCGGCGTGCTTGTAACCGGATTGACCGGTTGTTCATCCCATCACCACGGGGGGGATGGACATGGGAAGGGCGACTACTATTGGAGCAAGGCTTCTCAGGATGTGAGCGGGCTGGTTGAAAAGCATGTCAAGAATCCGGAGACTGCAAAGCAGGTCAATGTCGTGATGGGAGAGATGATCACTGAGATCAAGTCGGCACGGGAGCAGCATCGCCAGTCTCATCGTGCACTCTACGAGCTGAACGCCAACTACACGGCGACGCCGGAGGAGTTTACGAAAATTCTCGACGAGTTGAACAACAACCGGATGCGTTCGTCCGCACGGATGCTCAGCCTTCGCTTCAAAATGAAGTCGTTGCTGACAGCCGAGGAATGGTCGGCCCTGTCGGATGAGTTGAAGCGCTATGGCAGCCGGTACTACGGCAAGGGCGCTGAAGCTGCGGCCCCTGCTGCCGCCCAACCCTAGGAGGTGGGGTGGGCGACTACAGAAGCGTTTCTAAGCCGGGGCGATGGTTGAGGAACAGCAGCTGGGCTGCGGAGCCGGTCAGGTCCAGCCCGCTGACCGCTACATGATCGATGCGAGCTTGACGGATGATCGCCAGGTCGAGCTGCAGGTAATGCGCGAGGACCGCCCGAATGACATCCCCGTGTGACACGATCACGATGGGGGTGTCGTGTGCGGTGAGGGCCTGTTCCACCGCCGCCACCGCCCGCTGTTGCACCTCGCGCAGCGTTTCGCCCCCGAGAGGCCGGGCCCGGTGCGGATGGGTATACCATTCCCGCTTGGCCTGGTCGTCGGCAAGTTCATGCCAATAGCGATTGAGCCAGTCACCCACGCCGATCTCACTGAGCCCCGGAACCTGATGCAGAGGGATCTTCCGTGGCCCTCGTAGGATCTCGGCGGTCTGCGCTGCCCGCAGGACCGGACTGGTGTAGATGGCCGTGATCGGGGTGTGAGACAGGATGTCGGCGCAGGCGCGGGCCTGTTCTTCGCCGGCCCGGCTGAGGGGAATGGGTTGATCGCCCATCACCCGGCCGGATCGATTCCACTCCGTTTCTCCGTGTCTAATGAGCAGGATGACCGGCATCGGGAATTCTCGCCAACCTACGGCGCGGGTGCCGCTTGCGCGTGATTGGTCAGGGGGATCGGAGTCCATTGTGCGCCGCCGTTAGTCGACCGATACAATCCACTACCATTAGTCCCCAAATAGAGCAGTTGAGGATCGCTGGGGCTGAGGCTGATCGTCCGCACATTCATGGTCGTCAGTCCCTGGTTGTGGGCTTGCCACGTTTTTCCGCCATCGACGGTTTTGAGAATACCCTCCGGACCACCGATGTACAAAATATTGGGATCGCTCGGATGCAGGGCCAGGGTGCTGATGAATTGATTGGCCAGGTTCTGGCCGATCTGCTCCCAGTAGTCGGCCCGGTTGGTGGATCGAAAAAGCCCCTTGGTGGTGGCGGCATACACGATGTCGGAATTCCGTGGATCGACGGCCAGCATATTCACTCCCAGCGCCATGGCGGCGTTCAGCAGATCGTCAGGAATGAGTCCGCTGTTTTTCTTTTGCCAGGTCGTGCCGCCGTCTTCACTGCGATAGGTACCGCCCGTGGTGCCGGCGTACAATATCCGAGGGTGCTGGTGATCCATGGTGATGCAGGTGACGATATGCACTTCCTTCATACCGGCCATCCGCTCCTCCCATTCCCGCCCTCCGTTCTTGCTGACAAAGGCGCCGACCGTCGTGGCGAGGTAGATGAGCTCGGTATTGACGGGATGGAAGATGATTTCGTTGACGAAGGACACATGCTCCTTGAGTCCCACATTGTGCGGGAGCCAATGCTGCCCGCCGTCGGGGCTCTTGTAGATGGCATCGCCCATCGTGCCCGCATAGACCGTGGCAGGGAGTTTCGGATCGATCGCCAGTGTCGTGACGCGGCGGGCCGTGAAGGCCGGAAATTGTTCCCAGGTCGCCCCGCCATCGCGGGTTTTGTGCACGGCTTCGTTGGTCGCGACATAGACAATGTTGGGGTTCGAGGGATGGAGCGCGATGGAGACCACCGCCGCCTCGCGAGATCCGCAAGCCAGGAGGAACAGGCCGACCAGACAGACGGATGTCCGGAGCAATGCGGCCAGTCGATTTCGGCTTGTCATCACAATGGCCGCAGACCTAATCATAGTGAGGCGATTGAGTCAAGGTACGACATCACGGTGTGGCGATGAGCGGTTACAGTCGCGGGGTGAAACGCGTGGCGTACCCCGTCAGTTCGACATAGCCCTGTCCCGTGACGGTTGTGCCGCGGACTTGCCCTGTGGCGGACACAGCCCCTTCCCAGTAAATCACGCGGGTGCTGCGCGCGGTATTCAGTTCCTGGTCGGCGAGCAACGATCGCACATCCAGGTTGAGTCCCAGGCTGGGTGCGGTGATACGCCAATGTTGCGGATACTGCGCCTTCGATCGCGGGCTTGTCCAATAGTCGAGCGGCTCGATGGTGATGTCTTGGGCTGTGAGCGGCTGAGTTCGTCCATCCGTAAAGATCAACGTGCCGCTGGAGACGGGGTCTGGCGATCCATCGGCCCGCCGCAGGGAATACCACATCAGTTCGGTCGAGTCGCTCAGCTGCAGGCTGAACCAGTCCCATCCCACTACATCTCGTCCCAGGTCGGCGGAGCCGAATTCGTGGTCCATCCAGCTGAGACCGGTGACGGTAAAGGCTTCCGTGCCGATTCGAATCTGCCCCTCGGTCATGAGATGAGTGAGCGAATAATAGTGGGAGGCCTGCTCAGGTTCGATCCCTTTACGACTGACGCCCTCCCGGCCGTGGACCACTGGTGGCTTACCCGGGATGACCTGAAGGTCGATTGCCACTGTATCAGTGGCGGCCTGGAGCCTGTGTCGAGACGACGCCGGATCCTCGGTTACTACCGACCAGCGATCGATCCAGACATGCAGCTTATCCGGATCCGCGCCGGCCTTTCCGAGACCGTCTCGACTCAACTTGTCGGCGTAGATGAATCGCTTGCCATCAATGTCGGTCAGGGCGAAGTGAGCCAGATAGAGTTGTTG
>JBEIQG010000207.1:0-6684 GCA_040376625.1 Nitrospira sp.
ACACGTCCGTCAGTATACTTTCCCCATCCTGCGGCTCGAACCACAGCACATTGTCATGGCTGCCTGAATGAGCATCGGTTCGTACGAGTGAGCTGTTGTCCTCTCGGTTGCTCGCCTGAATGACCAGCTTGGTTCGGGCTTCAATATCGGTGAGAAATACCCCACGCCGGGCATCGACCGCCAGTTCGAGAATCTTCCCGGAAAGCACAACATCGGGTCCGGATTCTGATGCTGCCGGGGCGGTCCTAGCGTACTCCGCTTGCCATCCTTTGCGCTTGAGATAGTCGGCGAACGCCTGGGCAGTTTCCTCGCCAGCACTCCCACTCGACACATTAAAGTATGTTTCGCCACCCCACATCGAACTCCGACTTCCCACCTTCGTACGATCGGCCCGCCCATCCTCAAACGGGATGACCGTCACACGAGCCCCTGCCGTAGGCTTCCCCACCTGAACTACACCGGGGGCATCCGTTTGCATTTTGGGAGTCAGGTTCATCGGAATAATGTCCCCTTTTCCAGAGCAGCCCAACAGGAACAGCAACCCGACGGCGACCGGCGCAGATACCCCCCGCACCCCTTGCTGTCGAATCATAAATCTCTCTACCTCCTTGTGAGTAACAGACCAATATCTGAGGCCTAATCATTGCCTAATTGCGGTGGAGCACAATTGACCTAACGGCGAGGCCGTCACGAGTCTTGACATACTTCAACGTCACTTTATCTCCCGCATGAATATGATCGAGTCCGATCCGCTTTTTCCCGCGCACAATGGTAGCACCCTGCTTGAGCACCGCACCGACCACCGTGTCCTCATTTGCTCCGTGTTGCCCCCTGACCACGATGACAGGAGGGTCATCCGCTAGATTGACGGCTTCAACCGTTCCTTTGATCTCATATACCGTGTTACTGGCAGCATAGACCGACGTTAGGAAACTTCCGAGGCCGGCAAGGGCAACACAGAGTGCAGCGCCGATCACCAACACACCGAGCAGGCTCGGCCTCGGCTGATTGCTATCACTCCGCATCCCAGACAAACCTCTCCCCATTCATTGTGTGGAGCAGCTAGATTGATAAAGTCGCGGAACTTTAGCAGTTACACATGACGCTGTAAAGACGGACAGAGTCTTTTCTTGCCGTCCTGGAAAGCCAAGAGTCACACCCGTCTCTTGACTGCACCGAAAGCGGTCGGTAATATCCAGATCGATTTGCCACACCACGTGCCGTATCAACGAACAGCAGGAATTACACCCATCCAGCCGTCTCTCTCGACTGCATGATCGAAGTTCGCAACATCACGAAACGGTATGGCAACTTAACGGCGATCGACCGCGTCACCTTTCGTGTCGACAAAGGTGAAGTGCTGGCATTCCTCGGCCCGAATGGCGCTGGAAAAACTACCACCATGCGAATCCTGACCTCTTTCATTCCGGCGACGGAAGGGACAGCGCAGGTCGCAGGGTTCGATTGTGCAGAGCAACCTGAGGAGGTGAAAAAAAGAATCGGCTACCTGCCTGAGACGCCACCGGTGTACCAGGAACTCACTGTTTCCGAATACCTCTCCTTCGTTGGAAGACTCCGCGGACTCAGTGGCGCAGACCTGAGCGCTGGCATGGACCGTGTCATGGAACGGCTTTCCTTGGAATCTGTCCGCCGGCGACTCATCGCCAATCTGTCGCGCGGGTACCGACAGCGAGTTGGCTTGGCCCAAGCGCTGATTCATGATCCCCCGGTTCTGATCCTGGACGAACCCACGGTAGGTCTCGACCCAAAACAAATTATCGAAATTAGAGAATTGATCAAGAGCCTGGCTGGCTCTCACTCAGTGATTTTGAGCACCCACATTCTCCCTGAAGCCACGGCCGTCTGTCAGCGTGTCGTGATCATCAACGGCGGCAGGATCGTCGCGGAAGATACGCCTGACCAACTGTCCGCCCGGCTCCGTCGATCTGAAAAAATAAGCGTGACCCTCAAATCTCCACCGTCAGACGTCCTCGAACGATTTCGCCAACTCCCCGGAGTCGAGCATGTGCTTACAACACCCGAGTCCCACACTGTCCTCATCGAGTGCGCCCTGGGAAGAGATATACGAGAAGAAGTCGCACGATTCGCAGTCGGACAGCATTGGGGATTGCTTGAGATGAAACCGGTCTCTATGACCTTGGAAGACGTCTTCCTTAAATTGACTCAGCGCGAAGACGGTCTGCCGAAAGCGGATGATGCCAAGGAAAGCGAACAACACTAACCCGATGCCACCCGTCCAAGCCATTATCGCCAAGGAATTGCGCTCGTATTTCGTCTCTCCGATCGTCTATGTCGTGGGCGGAGTTTTCCTGCTGACCTTCGGCTTTCTTGCCTATCTCTATATTGTCTTTACCGGCGCCCAGGCCATTCAGTTGATGCAGATGCAGGGCGGCACCGCGCAAATCAATCTGAACGATCTGGTCTTCCGCAATCTCTTTACCAGCATGCGCTTTGTGTTGCTGTTGATCCTCCCCATTCTCACCATGCGTCTCTTGGCCGAGGAACGGAAACTGCGGACCTTCGAATTTCTGATGACCGCCCCCGTGCGGGTCAGTGAGATTATTGTCGGGAAATTCATCAGCGTATACCTCGTGTTTCTCGGGATGCTGCTCTTGACCACGCTGGTTCCACTTACACTAACCCTTTTCAGCGATTTCGATTGGTACCCCGTCCTTACCGGGTATCTGGGCATGACACTCCTCGGGGGGCTCTTTCTGGCCGTCGGCCTCTTTGCCTCATCGATCACCGAGAATCAGATCGTAGCCGCGTTTACCAGCTTTGGCCTGCTCTTGATGTGTTGGCTGTTGGCCGGCCTCGGTTCGTTGTTAGGTGACACGCCGGCTGGCCACGTGGTCTCCTATCTGTCGTTCATGGAACATTTCGATCATTTGGTCCGTGGCTTGGTCGACACAAAAGATCTGGTCTATTACGTCAGTGGTACCGTTTTAATGCTATTCCTCGCCCACCGAGTAGTGGATTCGTCACGATGGAAATAACTCGTCGCACCCTTCCTCTCGGCGCCATCGGAACCGGGCTGGCCATCGCCGGAGTGATCGCCTACACCCTGGTACCGGATAAGCTGTGGCTCGTGACGCTATTGGAAGGGCTGGCACTAGCCTCGCTCATTTGGGCCTTTGCTCTCCATTTCGAACGGCTCAAAACCTTTTCCTTCCAACGATCGACCCGCATGGGCGCCCACAGCGCGCTGATAGTGGCGCTGTTTCTCGGTATCCTCGCCATCATCAACTTCCTCGGGGCGCGACATTCGATCCGCTGGGACTTCTCCGAGAATCAGAACTATACGCTTGCGCCGGAAACCTATCGGGTCCTTCGCAACCTCACCCGGGATATCAGTATTACGGTGTTCACACGGGAGAAGGATCCCGGCTACCAGGCGTATAAGGAACGCCTCGACAGCTATCGGCAAGCCAGCTCCAAGCTCACCGTCCAATTCATCGACCCCGAGCGACAGCCAAAAGTCGCGCAAAACTATGGTATTACCCGAACTGATATCGCCATTTTTGAAAGCGGCCCACAATCAGTCCGCATCACCTCACCGGCTGAAGTGGAAATTACCGGTGCTCTCGTCCGGGTGTCCAAAGACACCAAGAAGCGGGTGGTGTTCCTGGAAGGGCACGGTGAACGAAGTCTGGACGACACAGACCGCGGCGGGCTGGCGCTGACAAAAGAAGTGCTGCAGAAGCAAGGGTATGACGTCGGCACCCTCACCTTGCTGCAAGAATCCGCAGTACCCGACAATACCGATGTCCTGATCATTGCCGGACCACGGCGAGCGCTGACCAAAGAAGAGAAAGCCCGCATCCAGGCCTATGTGGCAAAGGGAGGACACCTCCTGGTGATGGTCGATCCCGATACCCAGTCAAACATGGAAGACCTGCTGAAAACCTGGGGGCTCGAACTCGGGCCCGGAGTCCTGGTCGATCTACAAGACCGACTGGCGCAAGGTGACCTCACCGCTCTCCTAGTCCGCACATTTACCGATCACGAAATCACGCATGAATTGACGGCGGCCGTATTGTTCCCCCTGGCTCGCCATCTCACATTTCAGGAGGAACAAGGGAAGGATTGGGATTTCGTTCCTCTCGCACGCACCTCCCCCCGCAGTTGGGCTGAAACGGATATGAAAGGTCGCGTCGTCAGCTACACTGAAAAGGAAGACGTCCAAGGCCCACTTGCACTAGCCGCAGCCTTGACACCCAAGCAAGCGCCTGAAGAAGGCAAACCGCGCCCAACCCTAGTCGTCGTCGGCAACTCCTCGTTCGCCAGCAACGGTTTTATTAACTTCGTCGGCAACAGCGATTTCTTCCAACGCACGGTGGGCTGGCTTTCGGAAGAACGGGATCTCATTTCCCTCACCCCCAAAGACCCCGCCGTACGCCCCTTTACCCCCAACCCGCTCCAGGAACGCATTCTGCTTTATGTCCAGGTGATTCTCCTCCCGGCAATGACCGTCCTCTGCGGCCTCCTGGTGTGGCGAAAACGGCGTCGGTTGTAAGGCCATGGCGCGCTACTGGTCGACACTCATCCTGGCAGGCGTGTTCGCAGGACTTGGACTATACCTTTATCTCATCGAGCTTCCCGGCCAACGCACCGAAATCGCAACGGCCACCCAAGCCAAACAAATCCTGCCGTATACCGAGACGCAGATCACCTCGCTGACAGTTCGCAGCCAATCCGGCGAAGTGGTCTTATCCCAAACACCCGGACAGCCCTGGACCATTACCGCCCCCATTCAAACCGATGCCGACCAACGGCAGGTGCAGGCCTTGATCCGTGCGCTAGTCATGGGAAAGGTCTCACGGCTCGTCGAAACACATCCCGTCTCATTAACCCCGTTCGGCCTCGATCACCCTTCCACGGTGGTCACCCTCACCGCAGGTGACAAGCAGGAAACGCTCTCGATCGGTGACGCCGGACCTCTCTCCTCGACCCTCTATGTCCTGAGGACATCCGACGATGCCGTACTCTTGACGGACCTAGCCCCGAAAGACTTCCTCAACAAAACCCTGCTTTCCTTCCGCCGCAAGGAACTCTTACAGTTCAATCAGCAGGAGACTGAAAAACTGCGCCTCACCTATCCCTCAACAGAAATCGTCCTCCACGCAGTAGACGAGAAGCCAAAAAAGAAATGGAAAATTCGCTATCCGATTGAGGCGGAAGGGGACCGGATCGAGGTGCAGACGTTGCTCTTCCGGCTGGAAGATCTCAAAGCCTTAGCCATCGTGGACGAGGGACCTGAGCGCGAGAAGCTCGCTCCATCGCTCACCAAACCGAAAGTGAAGATCTCCCTGCAAGCTGGCGGCCTCGAACATGTTGTACGGCTGTTTCAGCCGGACCCGGCCAGCGGGGAATCCTACGCTCAAACCAGCCCAGACGGGCCGATCTATAAAATCAGCCCCTCGGCGATCAAGGACCTGACCAAAGACCTCTTCGCTCTTCAGGATAAGCGGCTACTCGGCGTCGAGATCGGCGATATCGCCATGCTCTCGATCAAGACGCGTGATGAGCAGTATGTCCTCATTCACGATCGGAACGAATGGCTCCTTGAGGATCAGCCGACGGAGAAGCTTCGCCAGGAGGTCGCGGACCTGCTCGTCAGCCGTATTGTCAATCTGCCCGCGGAAGAACGTGTTCTGAAGCAGGCCGGTCCGCTCGCCCCCTATGGCCTTGTGGCTCCCGCAGCTGAGTTCGTCGCCACCGGGAAGGACGGGCGCGTCGCCGGGCGCCTCGTAATGGGCAATCAAGTCGGCGGACTCGTCTATGCCACCGGCCATCGAATTCCTGGGATCTTCCAGGTACGCCCGGACTTGCTGAAACAAATTCCCTCTCGACTCGCACTCCTTGGCCAGGGTCCGGGGTCACCTCCATAACGACCTCGCTGAGGAGTTTCCAGATAGGGTGGGTTTATGCTACTGTGCGCCCATTGTTCTTGATCAAGGAGGATCCTTCAATGATGTACTCGCGATCTCACAGTGCTCTCGTCCTGTCTTTATCCCTACTGTTACTTAGCGCCTGTGCTACCGAAGAGGCGATCACCAGCAGCGGATCTACACAGCCGTCGGCGGCAGCCGTTCCGGTGAAGAATCCCAAACAAGCTTCAGCTCCCGTGCCGGTCTCGGACCCGAACTATGACACCGTAGAAGCCTGTCTCGCGCGCATCCCCGCGAATAGCACTCCTGGTACCCGCATGCTGGCCGAAGGAAGTTGCCGGCGTGGAGCGCCGATTGGTTCTTCGACACCTGATACGCAAAATCGGAGTCGCGTTGCCTCCGGTAGCGTGGAAGATAGCCTCAATGCCTGCATGGCACGAATTCCACAGGATGCTTCCGTCGGGCAACGGATGTTAGCGTCGGAAACCTGCAAGCGCGATCAAGCCAACCAACGGTAATCCAACACTCCGGTTTGAGCTATGCGACGCCTCCGAAGGTGATCACGCCCCTTCGGAGGCAAGCCTCGCTGTAGACAATCTCTCCGGCTTTCAGTATCGTACGACGACGCCCCCGTAGCTCAGTTGGATAGAGCAGCCCTTTCCTAAAGGGCAGGTCGCTGGTTCAATTCCGGCCGGGGGGACCAAGCGCCCTCTCCTTCGGGCGAGAGCGCGAGGAGGGGCTGGCAGGCGGGGCGGCCCGGGCTCTCGAGGGG
>JBEIQG010000269.1:0-4191 GCA_040376625.1 Nitrospira sp.
CTTCGATGAACTGATGCGGGTCGACTATGAACTGTTCCGCGCCGGCAAGATGATCGGCTCGCAAACGCTGCTGGGGCGGATCTTGGACGACGTACTGATGAATCGCGAGCAACCGGGCCCGCGGCCGACGAAGCTCAGCGGAGCGAAGCTCCCGCCGTTTGTGAAACCCGGCATGACGCTGGACGCGGTCGTCTCTTCCATGGCCAATGCGAAAAGTCTCCAAGGTGGTACGCTCTTGTCGACGCCGCTCAAGGCGCCCAACCAACAGGTGTTTGCGGTGGCTCAAGGACCGGTCTCCATCGGTGGATTCCTCGGCGGGACCGGCGGTGCCGGCGGCGCGACGGTCACCAAGAACCATCAGGCGGCCGGTGTGGTCCCTGCCGGCGCCATCGTGGAAAAAGAGTTGGTGGTGGATATCGAGAACTGGGACACCGTGTCCGTGCTGTTGCGGCATCCTGATTTCACCACCGCTATTCGCACGGCGGAGGCGATCGACGGGACGTTTGGGAAGGGCACGGCTGTCCCGGTGAACGCGGGCCTCGTCAAAACATCGCTTCCTGCAACCTTTCACGGAAGGGTCGTGGAATACATCGCGACCATGGAGGGTTTGGACGTGACCGTCGATGTCGCCGCCAAGGTCGTGGTGAATGAACGCACCGGAACGGTCGTACTCGGTGAACATGTCCGGTTATCCACGTGCGCGATCTCGCATGGCAACCTCACAATTTCAGTCAAAAACACGCTCAACGTGTCACAGCCCCCGGCTCCGTTGATCGGTTCGACCCAAGGGCAAACGACGGTTACTCCGGATGTGCAGACGGAGGTGACTGAACAGGAATCGCGACTGATCGTGGTGGATCAAACGGTCACGCTCGGAGAAGTGGTACGGGCACTCAACGCGGTGGGCGTGACGCCACGAGATCTCGTGGCCATTCTCTCGGCACTGCGTTCGGCCGGAGCACTTCAAGCGAATCTTGAGATTGTTTAAGAAAGGCCAGGCTTCCAATGGAAATACAGCATCTTATGTCAGGCCAACTCGATCTGGCCCAAATGGCGACTCCACAGCCGCTCGGTTTCCGCGGTCCGGTCGAACAGGGGCCGGCCGGGGACAAGGCCCGCGCGGCACTCCATAAAGCCGGGCAGGAGTTTGAAGCGTATTTCATCTCGTATCTGATTAAAAACATGAGGGAGACTGTTCCAAAGGGACTTCTGGACCGAAAAAACGAGCAGGTTTGGTACTCCTTTTACGATCAGGAGATAGCCAAGTTATCCACAGAAGCAGGGGGCATCGGTATTACGGCATTCGTCGACGCCTATGCAGAAAAACTTCCGTGATTCGCTCGCTTCTCCTAAAGTTCCCGGCCGATCCCGCCGATAGAGTACTCGACTAGGGGAAAGGCCTTTCGGGAGACCCTGGCAATGGGGGAGGGAAGCAGTCATGGAGATCTCAAATAGCGGCCGGGCGGCAGATCTCGCGAAAATCCTGTTGGGAGTTCAGGAGACTGAACGGACACACCACAAGAAGACCGCGTCTCAAGGGACGCCGTCTCAGGACCGTGTTCAGATTTCCGAACAGGCTAAAGAACTCCAGCGTCTAAGGGCGGCAGCGGAACAGCCGGATGCGGAGCGCGATGCCAGAGTCGGTCAAATTCGCCAGTCCGTCGAAGGGGGCACGTACAACGTGGACGGCAAGAAGGTTGCGGATGCGATCATTCGTAACGTCCTGACCGACGCGGTCCTGTAACGCACCACGCGTACGGCTCGACTCTTCGGTCCTGCGGCCTCACATGCCGGAACTGTTCGATTGAAGGGAAGATATCGTGTCGACCGTACAGCAGCCGCTTGCCACAGCCTCCGACTCCCTTCTCTGCCGCATGCTCGACAAACTCACGGCCTTTCAGGCACTGCTGACCGAAGAGCAAGATGCCATTCGCTCCCTTTCATTCGGACAATTCACATCCGTGACCATGCGAAAAACTCACCTATTGGATGAGATTCGTGCATTGGAGCAGCAACGCCGGAACGAGGCAACCTTGTCTGCTTCGTATCGCTCGTCGCCCTCGCTCCAGCAACAGGAGGCCGATCTTGTCGAGGCGATCGGGCAGACGGATCGCCTGAACCGGTTCAATGCCGCCCTCATCGGGCAGTCGCTCGAGTTCTTGCAAGGCACACTCCGGATCTGGCAGCGCTCACCGCAGTCGGCGGCACTCTATTCGTCCTCGGGGGCCGCGGTCGCAGGAAGCGGCGGCAGGATGAGAGTCAAGGGGTAACGGGTAGTCGTATGTCGGGACTCAATGGATTATTCGGCATCGGTTCCAATGCGCTGGCCACCTTCCAGCGTGCCCTGTCCGTCACAGGCCAGAATATTGCCAACGTCAGCACCCCGGGCTACTCCCGGCAGGAGATCACTCTCAGCGAAAGCCTGCCCGAGAATGGTCAGCCGGGCCAGATCGGTACCGGCGTTACGGCTACTGAAATCCGGCGCTCCGTGGATAGTTTTGTGGAACAACAATTGTTGGGCTCCAACGAGCGGGTGGGGCAGTTCGGAGCATCGCGTAAAGCGCTCTCGCAAATTCAATTAGTCTTCAATGATGCGAACGACCAAGGCATCGCAGCGGGGATCAATGAATTCTTCAAGGCCTGGCAGGACGTCGCCACCAATCCGGCAGACCTGACGGCCCGCACGGTGCTGCTGACGAAAGCTGATGGATTGACCAAACTTTTGAACCAGGCCGACACACAACTCTCGGCTCAACGCACCTCCCTCGATAGCCAGGTGCGGAGCAGCATTAACGACGTGAATGCCCTGGCGAGCAAGATTGCCGATCTCAACGGTCAGATCAAGCTGACAGAGATCAGCGGCCAACACGCCAACGATTTGCGTGACCAACGCGGTCGCTTTCTCAACGATCTTGCCGGCCTGATCGAGATCTCCTCGATCGAAGACGCGACCGGACAGGTGACGGTATTCGTAGGAATCGGGCAGGTACTGGTCGCTGAGAAGACCGCCTATACACTGACCGGTGTCGCGAACATCGCCAATAACGGACTTCTGGATGTGCGCTACGACGGAGGAACGGGGCCGAATACGGATATCACGTCGGCCATCAGCGGAGGGCGTCTTAAGGGATTGATCGATGCCCGTGACACGACCGCCGCCGGTCTGCAGACGTCGCTCAATACCCTCACATCCCAGCTCGTCTCGCAGGTCAACACCCAGCATCGCCTGGGATATGGTCTGGACGGATCCACCACGCAGGACTTCTTCACGGCCTCAGGGACCACGGCCGGCACGATCAGCCTGGCCCTGACCGACCGACAGAAGATCGCGGCCTCATCGACCGCCGCCGGCGTGCCCGGCAACAATGTGAATGCCCTGGCGTTGAGCAATCTGCAAACGGCCTCGGTGGCGGGGTTGGGCAATACGACCTTTCAAGGTTACTACAGCGCCATGGCCGGCAGCTTTGGAGCGACTCTGCAGGGAGCGACCCGCGATCTGCAAGGACAGGAGATCCTGCACGACCAGTTGCTGGCGCACCGGGCGGAAGTGTCCGGGGTGTCGATGGATGAAGAGCTCATCAATCTGTTGAAGTATCAGCGCGCATTCGAGGCGGCCTCGAAACTCATCACCACCAGCGATGAGATGCTGCAAACGATTCTGACCTTGAAGCGGTAACCGCCTTCTCATTTTACGGGGAGCAGCCATTATGAGAGTCGCCGATCAACAAATGTATGGAACCCTGCTCGGCAATCTTCAACGCTCCCGGTTGCAGATGCTCACCTCCCAGGAACAGATTTCCAGCCAAAAGCGGGTCACCAATCCGTCGGACGATCCGAGTGCATTCGGACAAATCGTGCTCGACAAGTCCGCCCTCTCGCAGACAACACAGTGGGTCCGCAATATCAATTTCGGGACCGCCCGCGTGAATGCCGCCGATCAGGCATTGGGACAGGTCCAGAACCTGATCACCAGAGTACGGGAGTTGACCATTCAGGCGAGCAGCGACACGACGTCTGCGGAAGGGCGACAGAGCATCGCCAAAGAGGTCCGTCAGCTTCAGCGCCAGCTGGTTCAGCTCGGCAATACGGAAGTGGCCGGGCAGGCGATCTTCGGCGGAACCAAAACGGACGTGCAACCTTTCACGATCACGACGGGAGACACGGTCGCCTATCAGGGCAACAGCGAAACCC
>JBEIQG010000255.1:0-4684 GCA_040376625.1 Nitrospira sp.
AATTGGGCGGCTTGCGAGGTTATAAAGGGACTGTTCAGCAGCATATTGCCCTCTGTACTGCTCAGTTCGATATGACCCGCATTTCCCGCAGCGTCGGAGCCGGTCGCAATTCGTCCGAAATTTTCCATTTCAAGGTTCTGGACCGTCGTCACCTTGATATTGCCGCCATCGCTCGCGCTGATAGTCGAGGTTTCGAGATTTGAGAGGTCTTTCATGAGGATGGAATTGGCTTCCAACGTGATATCTCCGCTCTTTCCCCCTTCGCTCGTGGGCGCCACATTGGACCTGATGCCCGCAAACGGGAGCGGGAACGTTGCTGTCTCGAGGTCGAAGCCGGGAATCCCAACAATCTCGATGTGACCGGCTCGTATTCGCACGCCGCCCGATCCTGCCCCTGGCGATGCCTGATCGGTCACATTGGTCTCAAGGACGGCCAGGTTCCGTATCACCACATCCTGCGACATCTGAATGTCAATCCCAGTTCCCGTTTGGCCGGCTTGTCCCGGGGCTGTGCCGGTTACGTTGGCCGAGACCGTCGAGTCGTCCACAACAAAACGGCCGCCTCGAATACGGATGGTGCCGCCATCAAATCCGCTGGTATCGAGGACAGCTTTTTGCGAAATCTGAATCGTTCCGAGTGCACCGAATGTCTCACCATTGAGGTTCGGACCTTGTTCAAAAGTCCCTGCAAGGATTTCCCCGGGAGAGGCGACGCCGGCCAATGAGATCTGCCCTCCCGGGGCAGAAGCCTGAACGGGCTGAACCGTGCCCTCCTCAACGGCCACACCCTGAACTGTGATATCGCCTCCAACGAGTGAGATAATTTTCCCAGGCGATACGGAGAGCTGCCCCCCCTGAACGTTAATGGCTCCCGGGCTTGACCCCAGAAATCCAAACGCGGCCACGGGTGAGCTGGAGATTGAAGCATCTAGCGATCCAGGAATCGCCGTGAACTTTCCCCCATCTGCAAGGCGGAGATAATCCGCCGTGCTGAAGCTCACCGAGCCGCCGACATTCAATGTAGCGGCCGGGCCAAACACAATCCCGGCCGGGTTCATCAGGAACAGGTTGGCGCTTCCGAAACCGGTGGTCTGAATGGTCCCGAAGATGTTCGACGGATTCCCGCCGGTGACGCGTCCGAGAATGTTGGAAGTGGGCAACGCTGTTTCGTTGAGGAAGTTTGCGATGTTGTTCGTCGGCACGCCGAATTCGCCGAAGCTATGAAAGAGATTCGGCCCGCTGCCCGGTCTCGTGCCACCGGTGATGTTGTAGGTGTTTCCGGCTTGGGACACAGTGGTGCCTAAGTTGCCGGTACCAGGGGTCGAGGTGATGGCAGGAGTCACTTGCGCCAGGCTGAAGGACCCCTGCGATCCAACCAGCATGCAGGCTATACCTAGCATTACCCCTGACGGAGGAAAGAAGGACGTTCGAAACAGCGTACGTACCATGGAGACGCTCGTTTCTGCTCGTGCCTCGGTGCGACCTGTGCCGAGCCTGAGCGAGCCGATAGACTCTAAATCAGCCCCTGTAGCCTTCTTCCGCCTGTGCGTTAGACGGAAGAAGGCTACATCTAACTAAATGCTCTTGTCCAGGGGCCCAGGACACCAGGCCTTGAGCTTAAATTCTGCACTGGGCAGGAGCCGTGAGGTGAAGTCGCCATTTCTTCGGTGTGCCTCGCTCACGCGCGCCACGATTTCGTACGACAGGCCGGTCGCTGGTAATGTGATGGCCAGCGGTTCAATACGCGAGCTGAAATCTGACGCGGAGATGATCGGCTTCACATGGGCTTGAAAGAAATTGTCCTCTCCGGTACGACAGGATGGGCAATGGTCAACCGTTCCACGACACACGCAGACGCCACCACAGGGTTTGGAGCAGGGGCAGCAGGTCGCGGCGCGTGCCGTTTCCGGGAAAAAAGTGACATGGCTGCCGAGAAGCAGGATGAGCATGAGGCCGGGGATCAAGATTCGAGTGACCATCGCGAGACCTCCTTCGTAAATAGTCCATTCAATGGGTTGGGCCACAATTACGGCTTTGGTTTTGGTTGTCTATCTTCATGCGTATCGTTAGGGCCGACTTCCTCTACTAAGGTGAACTCATTATCCGGACATCTTGTGAAGATATAAGTAAGGCCTTGTTTAGGAGTTGCGCTACTCTGCTTCAGATCAATGGGATATGGGGAATGTTTTTCGAACTCGTCTTTGTGTTTCTTCTCCTTGTCTGGATCCGTCTCTTTTACTTTCGACACCGACCAGACGCTTGGTGGGTAGGTCACTTGTAGCTTCTGCCCATCAACGTCAGTAACCGTGAATTTGTAATGGCACTTATCGGCGCCGGGCTCACATTGTTTATTCTTTAGGTGTGCCTTTTCACAGGCCTTTGTGCCTTCCTTCACCTGCAGCGCGGCATGGCCCGTCGGGCAGGCCAATATGAACATCGAAATAGCTGCGATCGCCATGAATCCCCGCTTCGCCATGTCGCACCTCCCTGAACAAATTGTTTCCACCTGAGCTCATGGTCACCCCCGAAGCCCGTCGTCATGCTGGCCGTTTATCAATACGATGCCGCTCTGAATTGGTGCGTCCCGAACGTTACTGCAACAGTGGCTACGTGAGGCTGATGATGCTGTCGAAAGGAGGGGATTTGTTGAGAGAGGACAGTATGCCTGAGCAGCCATCCATGGCTAACTCCTTCCAACGTCAGTCCTTCCACCGGCTCAATAGTTCACCCTGCCGGACGAGGTGACGATCTATGGATCAAGTGTCCGGCTCCTCAACGAGATAATGAGTGCCTGAATATCTGTCGTCGGGTGTCCGATGCACACATCCGTCGCTAGACCACTGAGTCTTTGCCGGCGGACATGTTGTTTAACGAGACGGACTCGTCGTGGTTGTTCCTTACACCCGAATCGATTGTTGGTGTATCTAAGGGAGTCGCATCGAGCCAGATGCGGCCGGCCGCTACGAGCAAGAAGATGACGCCTATGAGCAGGAAGAGGAGTGCGAACATGGTGTCCTCCTAAATTCGCGGTGCTCCCAGCGGCGTGCCCTCCTAGGGAAACGTTATGGTTCAGGTCTCAGGCGCGGCAATGCGCAAGGGCTATGCCCTGCAATTCGAGAATGGGCATGCATTCTTGATTCAGGAAAGATCCGTAGGGTTTTTAAGGACATCTGGGAATGGCACCATTCCATTCAGCTAGAGACAATTGCACGTACTGCGGCACTGGTGTATCGAATCAGATTCAGGTCGTATCCGATATGATACTCGTGCGCGTACCTATTAAGTCTCTGCATGCAGTTATTCGCTGTAGTCGAGGGGGAAGGACGAATGGTCGAAGGGGTTGAGTGGGAGATAAGGTGCCGCGTCTTCGTTGGTGAACGAAGACGCGGCTGGTAGCGTGGAAGGAGGCGGTCCGAGCAGCGCTGGATGGGCACGATCCAGGAGGCCGTGACATGCGGCCGGCCGATAACCGGCGACAAAAGACCGGCTCTTCACCACGCCGAGATCGCTTGGCCTCGAAGTGGATCTCAGTCTCAACGTCTATACCGCAGCACGGGATGGAGTGACGCAATGGTTGTGCCCCAGACTCCTGAGAATGGGGCCATTGCGAGCTATGCCCGGCACCGATGAAGATCTAATAGTTGAAGCGCAAGGAGAGTGAGCCGACATGGATCATACTGTCGTATCGGCCATTGACGGTCGGGTTTTGGTTGCCGGCGATGGTGCGTACTTCATACAGACCCGCTTGATAGGCAAGATCGATGGCGAACAATTTCGGCTTCAGCGGGCCGATACCCAGTTCGCCGCAACGCACCAGCCCGAGGAACGAGCCGTGTTCGTGGCAGGCCAGTCCGATTCCGACGGAGGGAATGTGGGTATTGGCTGAGGGGACTCCCGGATTAAAGGTGCGATCGGGTATTTGGGCCTGCTGGTTCATATAGCCGGCCCTCAGGGCAATGTCCCAATCCGGCATCGAGGCCAGGCGAAGCCATCGGTATTCGGTGCCGATCATGATGGTGTAGGTGCTCTGCCAATTCTGGGGAAACGGCAACAGGGCGCCGTTCGTTAAGCGGACATCGAGGCTCCGGTTGGATTTCCAGCCGGTGTAGTCCACATCGAATTCCAGTTTCCATTCGCGCTCGGAAGTACGTACCGGCCAGATGCCGATGCCCCCGGAAAAGACCTGCGGCAGGACTAAGGTGGCTGCGGCGTCGGCGACTGGGGCGCCGTTGGCGAGAAAGTTGCCGGTGAGATGGAGGGTGGCCTGACTGCGATAGACCATGCCGATGTTGACGAGCGGCTTTCCGTCCCTGTTGCGGAAGGGGGTGTACAGGAGGCTGACGTTAAATCCTGCCGTGGTGTCGCTCCCGTTGATCTCCATCAGGGAGCCGGCCGGGATGCCCAGCCCGCCGGGCCAGATGGATTTCTGTTCGAGATGGCCTTCTCCGAAGAGCCCGGAGAAGGTGTAAATGTCCGCGCCCAGTCCGAAGGAGAGCTGATCGTTCAGTTTGTAGGCGACGGTCGGTTTGATGTCGAGCAACGGCAGGGTGGTAAAGGTGATGGCCGTGCGAAACGGCCCATCGTTGGGGTATCGGGTCAATGAACCGAACGGATTGTTCATCCCGATACCGGCGGTGAAGTTCCCGAGTGCCGACAGTCCGAGGTCCTTGAGATTCGCGACCAG
>JBEIQG010000037.1:0-21644 GCA_040376625.1 Nitrospira sp.
CCAATATCGGCGTGAAGATCTTCGAGTTGCTGATCCAGCTTTCGTAATTCCAGGCGATAACGAAGCAACTCGCCCTCTTCCAATGCACGAGTGGCAGCTTTGGCCGTGCCGTGCCGCAATGTCACCCAGCCCGCACGCAAATCGTGCCTCAAGCGCTGCAACATTCCCATCGAACACCCCTCCACCCACTCGGCCGCAGCTATGCCCCCTAACTCACATCCCCTAAGGCCAGCTTGCCCCGCCAGCGCCGAAACATGGCAGCCTTGAACGCCTGGTGCTGGGGTAACATCAGGCCCGGATCCTCTTCCAGCAACATCACGGCTTCCTGCCTGGCCTGCTCCAATAATCGCGCGTCCCGCACCAGGTTCGCAGCTCGAAACTCCGGTACCCCCCACTGCCGCAGCCCCAGCAATTCACCCGGTCCTCTGATCTGGAGGTCTTCTTCTGCGATGACAAATCCATCGTTTGAATTCACGAGGGCAGTCAACCGTTGCTGTGCAGTTGAGGCATTTTTCCCCGCCCGACCCTCACGATTAATTCGTGGCCTGGTCTCTCGAGCAAGGTATGTCGCCATCAAAATACAGAGCGATTGATGCAGCCCACGGCCAACACGCCCTCGTAGTTGATGCAGCTGCGCCAATCCGAATCGTTCGGCATGCTCGATGACCATAACCGTCGCGTTCGGCACGTCCACCCCGACCTCAATGACAGTTGTGGCCACGAGGACCTGAATCGCCCCGGCCTTAAACGCCGCCATGGTTCGCTCTTTTTCCGCGGTCGAAAGCCGGCCGTGCAGCAACCCGACCCGCGCCTGAGGAAAGATCTCGCGCTGCAGATGTTCCGCACCCTGAATGGCGGCCTTGAGATCCACCTTCTCTGATTCCTCGACCAGCGGATAGACGATATACACCTGGCGCCCGGCCTTCAACTCATCCCCCAGCAGCTGCCAGGTCTCATGACGTTGCCCGTCCGTATGGAGTAATGTTCGCACCGGTTTGCGGCCCGGCGGCAACATATCGATCACGGATACATCCAAGTCTCCATACACAGTCATGGCCAGAGTTCTCGGAATCGGCGTCGCGGTCATCACCAGCACGTCCGGTCGATATCCTTTCTCCAGCAGCGTCTTCCTTTGCAGGACGCCAAACTTATGCTGCTCATCGACAATCACCAGGCCAAGCTTGGCGAACCGCACCTTCTTCTGAATCAATGCATGGGTGCCGATCGCGACCTGCGCCACGCCGGACTCCAACTGCTTCAGCGTTTCGTTTCGGTCTTTTGCCTTACCGCCACTGGTCAGAAGCACTGCCTTCAATCCCACGGCCTCCAACAAGGGGCCGAGATTCAGATAGTGCTGTTCGGCCAGAATTTCGGTAGGGACCATCAAGGCCGTCTGGCAGCCCGATCCACAAGCCATCACAAGGGCATGCAACGCCACGACAGTCTTCCCAGACCCGACATCCCCCTGCACCAGGCGATTCATCGGCCGCGAACTCACCATATCGGCCTGAATCTCACGAAACACGCGTTCCTGCGCGGAGGTCAGCCTAAAGGGCAGGACCTTCGCCAGTTGCTTCAGTTGCGACACATGCGGACTGAACCGAAAGGCTTTGGGTTCTTCCTTCGTCTCCCGCTGCCGAAGTACCATAGACGCCTGCAGCAACAACAGTTCTTCAAACACCAATCGGCGGTGGGCAGACGTCACCCCCTGATTCAGAGCGGCCACATCCGTCTTCGGCAGAGGAAAATGTACCTGCTGCATCGCCTCGCCGATAGGCGGCAGCCGATGGCGCGCACGGACAGACAGAGGCAGTACTTCCTCCATGTCGACCCCATACTCCGCCAGCAACCCCTGGAGCAAGGCACGCATCTGGCGCGATGTCCACCCCTTCGTCTCATGGTAAATCGGCACGATGCGCCCGACATGGAGTAACTCATCCTCGCCGCCGCTCAAAACCTCAAATTGCGTCGTTTCCAACCGCACATCTGTCCACCCACCCCGACCGGATACCACTCGCCCGGACATCATGACCCGCAGGCCTACCTTCAACACATCTTCCAAGTATGGTTGATTAAAAAATACCGCGTGCACAGTCCCCGTTTCGTCCTGAACCGCCACATCGAGAATCGACAGCCGGCGAACGCGCGCACGTGAGGTCTTAGCTTGAGTGATCACACCGCAGACGCTCCGTGTAGCCCCCGGCACAAGTTCGGCCACCGGCGTGATGACCGATCGATCTTCATAACGCCATGGTAACGTCCACAAAGCCTGCTCAACAGTGTGCACCCCCAGCCGCTCCAGCAAGAGGGTTCGTTTGGGACCAACTCCTTTTGCGTATTGAATCGATAGCTCCCACAGCGGTCGGGCAGAACTGGATCGAACCGGTGGAGGTTGTACGTGGTTCTCCTTCAATGCCCCCACCGGTTGACTCACTGCTCGTGCGCCTCGTTGTAGGCGACTGAGCAGCGCCAGCGCCTTCGTAAGCCGATCCTGTTGTTCGATGGGCGTGAGCATAGTGTGGAAGTCAACAAATAGGTTGCGTAGCGAGAGGAGTTCCATCTCCAGCGCTCGCGGATAGACTCGCTCGCTAAGAGTCCCAATCACTTGTTCCGACACAAAACGGTCAAGATTAGTGACCGTCGAGAGACGGGCATATGCATTGCGACAAGCAAATTCAATCGGTCTGGTTACACGATGCAGAAAGGCTTGGAACGGATCGTGAGCGTCGGCAGATTCAGGACGTGGCATCCTGGAACGAGATCGTACCACAGCCACCATGACGGCTCAACGAGGGAACTTTTGCCAACGGTACTCAGCCAGAAGGACCAGGGCTGCTTTTTCAACTTTCCTTTGCTCGCTTCCGGCTCGGTGATACAGTGAAGTCGCGTAGGATTCAGGGAAGGACACCTATGTATCGACGCAATATCAAACATATTCTCGGGCCTCTAGCCGTGTTGATCGGCATCTTTATTTTCTATCAAACCTGGCTGAAGCCTCACTACTTCCACAACACACCGACTCCATCCCCACAAATCGTTGTCGAGGAGGCTCCCCCTGTGTCGAACGCTCCTGTAGCCCCATCGCAGGATCGTACCGTACCGGAAGTCAAACGGTCGAGGACGATCGATCCGGTCAGCATTCCAGTTCCGAGACATTCCGAACTGCTGGGAGCCATCCACGAAGAACTCGAAAAGCACAATATTGGTTTGGCGGAAGCGAAACTGGAGGAACTGCCGTCATCGATCTTGACGGAATCCGCTACCAAGCGGCATGTTGCCATCCTGTGGAATAACCTCGGAATCCTCCAGGAGAGAAGCGGGGGGACCGAAGTTTCCGTGAAGGCATTTAGGAAGGCGGTCGCGCTCGACCCTCAAAATTCCATTGCCCACCTGAATCTCGCCCATGCGTACTGGGGGTTGCGGGACCCCGCACTCACGGAAGATTTCCTCCGGAAAGTCGTGGCACTGTCGCCGGATGAGCCGTTCCCGCATGTTGCCTTGGCAGACCTGCTGCAGGAGAAGGATCACCTTTACGAGGCCGGCAAACACCTCGCGCAGGCCAAGGAGTTAATTAAGAAGGACCCCGGGCTTCAGTCTTATCTGAAGGCGGTCACGGCGAAAGTTCATCGCGCCGAAAGGGTCGAAGATAAATTCTCGACACACGGCAGCGTCCACTTCACTGTCAAGTACGACGGGGGTGACGACCCGGACACCTGGACGACCGTGTTGGATATTCTTGAAGAGGCCTATCGGGAAATCGGCCAGAAGTTCAATTTCTTCCCTTCAAAACCAATCATTGTCGTGCTGCACACGAAGAGTCAGTTTCAAGACGCCACGGGAAGCCCCAGTTGGGCGGATGGCCTGTTCGATCCCGTCCTTGGGCGCATTCAAATCCCAACCCAAGGCGCTGCAACGGATCGGGCTTGGCTGACTCGAGTGCTTCGTCACGAATTTGTGCATGCGCTGATTCATGAGGAATTGGGGGCAACCGGCGGAATTATTCCAACCTGGCTGAACGAAGGTCTGGCGATGCAGCTGGCCGGTGATCCATGGCAAGAGGTGAGCGGCGTGACGCCCGATCAGCACAGCCTGGTTCCGTTGACATCGCTTGAAGCTAGTTGGGAAGGTCTGTCGGCAGAGAGGGTCAGTCTCGCATACAGGGAAGCCAATGCCGCCACTCATTATCTTATCGAACGGTTCGGCATGCACAAGGTTCACGAGGTGCTGATCCACCTGAAAGCCCGACAGCCAATTGCCGCCGCCATGCAGGATAGGCTGCTGCTGTCCTACGATCACTTCCAGCAGCAATGGGCGGACAGCCTGAGCTCCACGGTGGTGCCGCCAAAATCCTAATGGCTATCGCAGCTTCGTCTGATAGGCCTGACGCCTCGGCGAAGCGCTAGGAATCCAAGATGGAATGGCCTGAGGATGCGCACGAAGCTCAGGCTCGGTCGAAGGCTCCTGAATGCGATCCGGTTGCTCGAACGAATCCTCCCACAAGAGCGTTCCGGATGTGCGATCGTAGGTCCGTACAATCAAATCAAAAATATGCCCGATGGGATCGCCGACCGGCCTGACGTACAGCCCACCGAATAACACTCCTTCAATCCGGGCGCGCTTCCGAACCCCTGGAGCGAACTGATCCTGCCAGACAAGTCCACCTGTGAAAGGATTGACGGCGCGAACCGAGAAGAGAGTCTGAAGCGGAGTGGTGCTGGAGAGTGATACCTTTAGCACCGATGTGCGGATCGGGATGATCGTCGCGCTGGCTCCAGTCGGGCTACCTTCCCCCACTTTGAGCAAATTCAACTGCCCTTCCCAGAGAAACCTTCCCGTTTCTGCATCATACACTCTCAACATGAAGGCTGATTTCCCTGTGGAGTCAGTTCCGATACCGCCGGCAAAAATGCGCCCTCTATTCCCATCATGCTCGGCAGCGCCCTCTTCCTTCACGTTCACATCGAACGAATCCTCCGACAGGATGGCGCCTGACGGCGCATCGTACGTCCGGACCGTAATCATTGAAGAGCCGGCCGCCTGAAAACCAAACCCGGCCGCCAATACGTCTGAATGATCGGCAGGCGCTTGGGCCAAGACCTTCCCGTCAAATCCACGAGTAGCTACTCTTCTGGGAGGTATATGGGAGGGGGCAGCTGAAGCAAGACCGGAAATGAGCACAAGCACACTCGTCGCCCACAAGGCTAATGGCAACCGTCGCTCCGTTGGTAGACCACCGAACCTACTCGACCTTCTGCTTGATCGTGTTCCAAGAAACCAGCCAGCGATGCTCTTTGAAAATACATATAGGGCCACGTGTGCCTCCCTGTCAGAGGCGGATTTTCACTCGAATAGCCACACGCGGTAAATCACACAGCAGCCCAGGACGCCCCCTCAATGGTTGGGTACACGGCGGCATCTCAGATGACCTCGGCCTTGTATAGACAAGGAAGAACCTTGGTTACAAGACAAGCGGAGGTAGTCTGCATTGTGATAGGAGACGGGCCAGGGCAACTTGCGGTGGGCGAACGCGGCAGCTATAGTGCCGCTATGAAAGCCTTTCGGCCGGTCATCGCCCTTCTGGTCGCTCTGATCGCATTGGAAGTTATTCTCTATCTGGCGGGTTCAACCGCTTCGCTTTCAACTATTCGTGAGGGAGTGCTACTAGGATTCCTTTTCGGTTTTCCGACGCTGTTGGTCGGCGGGCTTCTCGTGATCCGTCAGCCCTGGGTCGTAATGGCAACCGTCATGTACAGTACTATTGCCTTGGCACTTGATCTCGCAACCATCGTCCAGGAAGCAAGTCAGGCGTCCCCTCGCCCGCTCATCTTGGCATTCACACTTGGTAGCAGCCTCCTCAACTTCCTCATCATGATCTTCGGAGGCCGTTGCGCGCTTTCATTCCGGCCGGACGAAAGGCCTCCAGTAGCCCCCCATCCCAATGTTCAATTCCCCTCTTCATCCTAAACGGTCTGATCTTTACGAACGGCGCAGCTCGAATCCATATGGCTGTTACACGGAATGAATAGGTATTTCAAGCAGGTCTAGACAGCAGCCTGCTCACGGCGAATAGGCTGGCTTCTTCGTAATAGGAGCCTTCTCGGTCGTGTAGAAAATGCATCCGGAATGATCAGTCGTCCGCCGGGGAGATTGCAGAATATTATCGACGACACAGCGATCGACTCACATCGAGAGCCTGGGCCAGCTTCGGGATAGACGAGTTCCTCAACCCTGTGGCAGTAAGAGTGTAGTGCTCCCCTGAAATCAAGCCACCTGGGTTACTTGTTGGGCGCGGTATTGGACCGGGCTTCGATACCCCAGCGCCTGATGCGGTCGTTCCTGGTTGTACCACGTGACCCAGTCCCGAATGATCCGACGCGCCTCCTCAAAGGTCTGGAACGTGTGTTGCCAGACGCACTTCTCTTTCAAACTCCGAAAAAACCGTTCGATCATCCCGTTCTGCTCCGGCGTGTAAGGCGTGATGAACTCCTGCTGCAGGCGATAATCGCGACAGGCCTGTCGAAACCGCCGACTCTGGAAGATCAGGCCGTTGTCGCTTCGCAGCACGGGGGCTCCGATCGGACGCAGCGTCCCGAACCGGGCCAGGCAGGCCGCTTCGACGGCTCGCTCCGCCTCCTTCGCTCGACTTCGGAGTGCGAACTCGTAGCCGATCACTTCGCGATCATGACAGTCGATTACCGCCGCCAAATGCCCCCACCCATCGTGCCCACAGGGAATATGCGTCACATCCATCGCCCACCGTTCGTTGCTCCGACTCGCCCGACTCACCCAGCCACGCACCCGCGGGCGTGGGGTAGAGGACCGTTGATGTACGAACCATCGCTTCTGCTTCACGAGGCGGTACACCGCCTTGCGATTCACGACGAGCCCATCACGGAATCGCAACAGCACCCACAGCCGCCGATACCCGAATGTGGGATGCTGCTGGATCAGCTGGTGTAGTCGCTCGGTCCATGGCGGGTCTACGGCCCTCTGTCGTGCGCAGGGTGCGCCCCGCCGATGCAAGCCGGCACGACTGACTCCCAATACCCGACAACTATGCCGTTCCGAGACATCCGGTCGTGCTGCTTTCACACGTCGGATGTCTTCCGGTCTAAAGGGTACGGTTTCAAGGCCTCCCGCAGGATATCGTTATCGAGCACCAGATCGCCGATCTTCTGTTTGAGCTTCTTGATCTGCTCCTCCTTCAGGGCCTCTTCATCTCGGGGACGACTCCGCAGGGCATTCTCAGCTCCCAACAGAAACTTCTCCCGCCAGTCTTCGACCTCCGCCACCGTCAGCCCATGCGTCCGCGCCGCCTCAGCGACGGAAGTCTCGCCCTTCAGAATACTCACCACTAACGCCACCCGTCGTTTGGCCGTCCACCGTTCAATGGGTTCGCTTGTGTCTCCTGCCATCTCGCCACCTCCTCGGTCCACTCAAGACCATGTCGTGACGGTGGTCTCACTTTCAAGGGGAGCAGGATAAGAGCTTCACCTCAAGCGGTGAAAATCGCACGCGGCAAGTGGTAAGCAGCCAGGACAAGACTGCTGGTTATGGGAGGTGTCTCACGAGGTAACCGGACCGAATTGTCGCGTGTTATGGCTGAATCTGGAATAGATTCTGACACCAACGCACGGCAGCGAGGACCTCATCAAACCGATCAAAGTCGACGGCCTTGTGGAACGTGATGGCGACATATTCGTCGTTCATATCGGTCTGTTCGACGAAGCCCGCCTTCAAGAGAGCAGGACGTTTCTTGGACACCGCAGGACCCAGAAAATATTTGGCTTGTTTGGCTACTTCATCAGTACCCAGGTCTTCGGTTGTCCCATCACACATCAGACTCCTCACATCATCCATGGCGATTCCGTGCTGACAGAGGAGTTGTCCGTCCGACCGCACCTCCAGCAGCCATCCATCATCGCCCAGATCGAGCGTCAGGTCTCCACCGGGCTCCAACTCATAAAATAGCGGAACTGTGCTCACCAGCCGTGCTCGAGCCTGTTCCCATGACGGAAGTGCGACGGTATTCATGCGCGTGACTCCCGAGGCTGGGCAGTCGGGTCTTCGGCGTCTAAACGAGCGCGAAGCCGTTCGAGGCGAGTCACATTCTCAGCTAATTTAGGGAGATCGTACTTACGGTCCATTCTCACCACCTGCTCCAGTAACTGAACGGCCATCTCTAGCTGACCCAAATCCTCATAGCATTGGGCTAGAACGTAACGAGCCCCGCCTATGCGCAATTCATCTCGGCTGCGCTCCGCGATTGATTGACTGGTATGGCAACAAGCAATGGCCTCATCATAGCGCTTTTGGATGGCAAAGGTCCGTCCCATCATCCGCCAGGCATCGGCTACGCCTCCTTGATTATTGAGACGGCGCATGAACACCAGAGACTGCTCATAGTACCGCAGCGCCTCTTCGAACTGGCCTGTTTCACGCGCCACCAAGCCAAGATCGGAAAACAGCACCGCCTTTCCCAGCTCGTCATGTACCCGCGTCATGATATCGAGCGCCTCAAGGTAATAGGCTCTCGCTCGATCCCACTCCCCGGCGTCGGCACGAAGATTCCCCAGATTGGCCAGGGTCGTCCCAATACCCTTGTCGTCACCCAAAACCTTCTGCAACTCAAGCACTTCCTGATAGTAGCTCTGAGCCGACTCACGGCGGCCACTGACCGCGCAAATATTGCCAAGATTGCCCAACGTTGCACTCAAGGCGCGATGATCACCGGTCAATCGATCACATTCCAAGGCCTTTGCATAACAGGCGTAGGCATCCGTATAGTGTCCGCGCGCAAAATGCTCGTTGCCCTGACGATTGAGTTCCTCTGAGAGTCCGTTTCGAAGGGCCATTCTTTCCTACGTCTGAAGCGCCTGTTCAACAGCCTGTTTGGCTCCGAATACGATGCTAGCCCCATCGCCCACAAGAATCGAGTCGAAGTTATATTTCAACAAACGCCGAAGCCCGTCTTTCGCCTTCGTGATATCGCCATATTTCTCTGTAGCCAGGAGGCTCAAGCTTCCCGCCGGTTTGCCAATTAACGCATCGCCGACGATCAACACGCCCTTCCCCTGCTGAATGTACAATGCCGACTCACCCGGAGATTTTTGATCACTCAGGTGAATGACCCAAATACCACCGGGCAGCAACTCGCCGTCCTTGAATGTCTTGGATGGCGTCACATCCATCTGCGCGACATCGGCCTCAGGCACCTGTAGCTGACAACGAAAATCGGCCTGGTACGACGCCGCCTCACGAACATGATCACGGTTCGTAACAATGATGTAATCGAGGGCACCCTGGCGTCGAACAAATGTGTGAGCCTCGGCCGACATCGGCGGCGGATCAACCAGAATCTTATGTTCTCCCATATTGAGAAATAGCCCGTTAAAATCGAGCTGTTTGTCTTCTGAAAACCAGGACCATTGCCAAATGCCGGGAAGGAGTTGTTTCACAGATATCGCCTCACGTGGATGGGATTACAACGCTGCCAACGCATCCTGTAGGGTCTTCGTGACCTTCGCACAGATGCCGGCTTCGCTGGGAAGATCGATGATATCGTCTTCCGAGAGGGTAATGAATTTCCGATTCGGTCCCTTCGTGAGGGAAATAAGGAACATGCTGTTTGTTGGCTTCGTCGGAATCACCACCTGAACGGTCTGATCAATACCCTGCACGACTTCCAGAAACTTCTGCTTTCCCTCTTGCCATTCGTCCATGAATGATCCTCTTTTCCTGCTACATCGCTCCTGTGCCGGCCGAAGCTGCCAACAGCTTTTCCACTTCCTGGATAATGACCTCGGCACCTGCCAATTCCATATTGCCCACCCGCTGCCACCTGATCACCCCGCGCTGATCGATGACATACACATTGGGAATGAACTTCCCGCCTCCATAAAGTCTGTCGGTGGTCTTATTCGGATCGAGCAAATAGGGGTACGTTACCTTTACCGGAAAGGCACTCAAGAATTCACCCACGCCCCGTTTGGAATCTCCCGACGAATTGACCCCGACGACGGCCACATTTTTCCCGGCCATTGCCTCATGGACCTTTTGCAGATTAGTCCCTTGGGTCATACAGGGGTCACAAATATGAAACAGCCCGAGGACAACCACTTTCCCCTTATACTGCTCAAGCGAAACCGTATCGCCTGTTACGGACGTCAACGAGAAGGCCGGCGCCGGCTCTCCGACTTTGAAAAACCCGGCTGCGACTACATGGTGGGCAGCCCACAGATGCATCAATACGATCGCAACCGCTATTAGAACTCGCTTCATCAAAGCCTCCTTCCTGAAACCAAGCCAATGATGGAAGCCCATACTCCACCGACTGGTTCTCAGCAGTCAACCATTACTGCTTGTAATGCTGGCATCCTAGCATGCGTTTTTTTTCGGGAGCAACCACTTAGGGAGGCAGGCCATTTATCCATTGACTAAGGAGAACCGTGTGATACTGGAAAGGCCATGCTCAGTCGGAGCTCTGCAACCAGCGCGCCACTGCTTCACGCATCCGGACAGAAAGAATCCATTTCGCGATAGTCCGATGAAACGGCTTCAAACAAGTGGCCAGCATACGAAGTCGTCGTTGAAACCGGAACCAGGGCAACGAACGGGTGAGCACCTCTGCTTCCGCACGACAGAGCGCAGCCCCCAGTCTCCACCGCTCAAACCAGGAGTCTTTGAGGGTCATGTATAGAGCCTCTGCAGAATCTTCATCAATCCCATGACAAGGATTCTTCAGCAGTTGCTTAGGCATCTTTCGAACGAAAATGGGGATGTCTGCATCTGCCTCTATCTCCTGAAGCACCGCCCGTGGTACTACAGTATCGAAGAGGCTGTGAGCCATCGCCAGGCCGAGCAGGACCAACCGTCGACATCTCCACTCGTCTGCCTGAAACAGCACACGACTCCAATCTAACGCCGGTCGCCGACGCACGAGCTCCGCCACATCGCAGACCCACTTCAACTGCTCCCAGGCATGTTTTGACCCATGCACGCAAAGAAGAATCACAAGATCCTCAGGGCAGAGGCCCATCACCGATTTGGTTGGTAAGTGAACAGGCTTCAGTCTTCCCCAAAACACGCTCCGATCAAGCCGGAATCCGAAATGCCGACGAGCCATCACCCACTGAAGATCAACCGCAACAATGCCGTTTCGCCTCTGAAAAAAGTGGTACGGCTCCCCTGACTCCTCTCTGCTCCCCATGTCCTGACTGGTCAGTTGATACCCCTGAGACCACAAGACTTTCCGAGCTTGAGGAATCGCTCCCTGCTCAACAATCAAATCAATATCTGCACATTCCCGTAAACCTAGATCGCCATAAGCCGTCTGTGCAAGCGTGACGCCTTTAAAGGGAATCGCCGTCACCCCCTTAGCCGCCAACGCATCCAGCAAGGTCACGAGTTCTTTAGCCAACAAGCTATTCAAAAGAGCGTTCGCTTGATTGTGCCGACGAAACGCTTCGTGAATGGAAGAAGGCACTGCAGCCGGACAAATCGTGACAAGATTGCGATACACTAGCGGCGCCACGCCATGGATTCTGGACAGCTTCCAGACCAGCTCCCAATCAATTCCATCACAGGCCAAATCTGCTACTTCGACTCGAATGAACTCATTCACCGTCGTTCGCGCACAGAGTGCAAGTAAACGTCCCTCCGCATGCATGAGGACCAAACCTGGCGCCGGCATCGCTCCTTTACGCTGAATACCTCCCAGACGAGAGGAATTCCATTGTGCGACGGTGGACCTAGGACGCTGTCCCATATCAGTTCTCTTTCCTTGCTTGGCGCTTCTCCAGAAGAGGCGTTACCAACCATGGCAACTCCAGGACATCGCGTCCGAAGTGGAGTCGATAACAGTCCGTTTGCTCTACCAGACGGACAAGTGCTTGAAACTCCCGGCGCGCCACCTCAGCGTCATACACGAGCAACGAATGCGGAAGGATCATTTCCAAAGCCACCTTCTTGGACAAGGGCTCCAGACAGCTGTGCAAGGAATTGATCACTTCGGGAAAAAGGATCACGCTTGGCTCGCAAGGCTGGCCTAACGGCCTCGGATATATATCCTCAGCATGGAAATAGCGCTTGGGAACACCTGCATGAAGCACAGATGGCGGAGCCTCTCGCAGTTCTGGAAAGAACGATACGGTGTGATCAGTCACATTGATCTTGAGCGGATACGGCAGGATCTCCACACGCGTGCCGCTGACCCGAAAGAACGGGTGATCGTCGGAGAGGTAACGATACCCTGCTCGCAGTAGGGATAGGAACGAGGTGGTTTTTCCCCGCCCACTGAAACCGGGAATCAGCACACCCTGCCCTTTGTGCTCCAGGGCGGTGGCATGAAACGTATACAGCCCTCGCCGCTTCAGAAGCTCCGTCATGGAGAAGTGAACAAAACTGGCCCGGATATCCGGCGCCATGGCCTCCGGTCTCACCAGATAGCCCCGGACGGACAGTAAGTCCCCATCAATCACGACAAGGCCTTCTCCATGAAAATCTGCAATCAATAGGCCGTTGTCCGAATAAATGTCGCACAACCATGTCGTCTTCTGATCAGGGTCGATCTCAAGGCCAGAACCGCCATACAACAATTTCGCTGAACCGGAAATCTGGACCGGAACATCCTCACGTCGCTCGATCGCGTCGAACTCCATCCGGATCGGCTGAGCCGCATCGGTGTCGCAGTGAAAGTGATGGAGTAATGCTTCAACGGAATGTGCCAACTCGGGCGAATTGGTGGTGAATGTCATCTCTATTCCATGGACGGAGAGTAAAAGTTCCTTCATTGACGACGCCATAACCATTACCGCTTCTCCTTTTCAGCCTTCTGCCTGTCGTCACTACCATAAAGGTATAAGGCGAGCTGGCCGGTCTACTTGACCGGCCAGCTCCATGGCTCCCACTGGAGCGTCTGGCATGTTATGCGGGTGTTCGATCCAGCACGCGGGACAACTGAATGGCCGTCACGTCGCGCAGCAACTCATGTTTCACGAGCGCCGGCTTGACGTATTCGGGTTTTATCTGTCGCTCCATTCTCGCTCACCTCCTTTCTGTGTGAAGTAATCCCTCCTGCTCCAAAAGAATGATCAACTCCAATATATCGTCCTGAGCCTGCTGTTCAGACACGTCAAACCTGGCACAGATTGTTGAGTGAATCTGCCGGAGCGACTGCTCCCCTTTGCACAAATCCCAGATGGTTGATCCCACAACATTAAGCGTGTAGTAGCGACCGGAGCTCAGATTCAACAGCACACTTTCACCGTCAAGAACCGTGCTGTGGACCTGTTCATCCTGCCTGGGAAACAGTTCTGACAATTCGAGCTGACACTCACTCCACAGATGGACAGTGGCAGGCATAGGGATCCTCCTGGTTCAGATTGCTGGAACATGTGACTGCTCCGATACCATCATTCGCTCCACAACCGATTGTTCCGCGAAGTCTTGGTCTCCCCACAAGCAAACCGTCACACCACTGCAAGACAAGAGCGAAACTATCGTCATCACGTTCGTTTCGCCATTCCCAGTGAGATTGGGATCCACCTCCCTTTGGGGGAGCTGGATTTTGTTTTCATCGAAACGGATGAAAAGGCTTAGGACTGGGGGCGCTGATGGGTTTCAAAATTCGACTAAGCCCGCCAGGTCCAGCCGACCCAAAAGAACGCTAATGTGTAGAGAAGGACTCAGGAGATGCGAGAAGATTGAGTATTCGAAGAAACCACGGATTCGGGGAAGCTAACCGTCACGGTAAACGATTGCCAGTAGGAGGACGGCTCAAGAAACTCATGACCATCCAGCACCAGCCATGCATGTCCTTCCAGCTGCTGATCGAGCTTCATCACTCCACATTTGAATTGAACGGGGAGGCCGGCACGGCGGGCGAAGAAAAACAGCGCTAATGCTCGAGGGAAACAATTCCCCTTCGGATTGTATGGAAACAGCGCGAGCCATCGATCCACGTAATATGCCACCTCTTCCATGGCACGCTCATTCGGATCAGATGAAATCTCGCATAATAACCAGCCGAGTAATCGCCTGAGACTCGTCAGGCGGGATGCGATGCGGACCCCAATGACCACAACACAAGTGGCAACAATCACTCCATATTTCCGGACCAGGGACATGCAGTCAGTCTAGCAAGTCGCAGGAGGAAGTCCAGACGATCCTATGAACCGGCGAGGGCGAAGGGGGTCAGTGTGGAGCTTCAAAGAGCCCGAGTTGGAGTTCTTCTGCCCGGGTAAACGAGATAGGGTATTGTTCGGTAAAGCAAGCATCGCAGTACTGCCCAGGCGTGCCGGGAGCCGCCTTCACCATGCCGTCCAGGCTCAAGTAGGCGAGGCTATCCGCGGTGATATATTTGCGAATCTCTTCGGTGGTGTGACTGGACGCGATCAATTCCTTCTTGGTCGGGGTATCGATGCCATAAAAACAGGGTGACACGATCGGCGGAGAACTAATCCGCATATGCACTTCTTTGGCTCCGGCATGACGCAGCATCTTGACGATTTTTCGGCTCGTCGTTCCCCGAACCAACGAATCGTCTACTACGACGACACGTTTCCCTTCGAGGACTTCGGGAACGGCATTGAGCTTCACCTTCACCCCGAAGTGACGAATTGACTGCTCCGGCTCGATGAAGGTGCGACCCACATAATGATTCCGGATCAGTCCGGTTTCAAAAGGAAACCCCGACCCCTCCGAATAACCCAACGCCGCTGGCACCCCGGAATCCGGCACAGGAATCACGATGTCCGCATCAACCCGCGATTCTTGTGCCAATTGCCGTCCGAATGCCTTCCGGATGGAATAGACGGCTTTGCCTCCGAAGATGCGGCTATCGGGACGGGCAAAGTAGACATATTCAAACACACACATGGCCGGCTTGGTTTGAGCAAATGGCTTATAACTGGTGACGCCCTGATGATCCAGTACCACCAGCTCTCCCGGTTCGATCTCCCGCACATATTCGGCATCCAACAGATCGAATGCGCAACTTTCGGAGGCCACGATCCAGGCGTCACGAAACCGTCCCAGGCACAGGGGGCGAAATCCATGGGGATCGCGCGCGGCGACAATGCCCTGATCGGTCATCAGAACCACCGAAAATGCCCCGCGAACCTGGGTGAGCGAATCGATGACCCGGTCCAGCAGCGTATCCGCCCGCGAATGCGCGATGAGATGGATTATGACTTCCGTATCGGACGTCGATTGAAAAATTGCACCGTAGGCTTCCAGTTCACTGCGAAGCATGGTGGCATTGATCAAATTCCCGTTGTGCGCCACGGCCAGGTTGCCGAAGGCAAAATTGACGCTCAAGGGCTGCACATTCTTGAGGCCCGCCCCGCCGGCAGTGGAATAGCGGTTGTGGCCGATCGCCATCGTGCCGGGCAGACGTGCCAAGGCCTGTTGCGAAAAGATATCCGCGACGAGTCCCTGCCCCTTTTCGACATAAAACTGTTCCCCGTCATTCGAGACAATGCCGGAAGCTTCCTGCCCGCGATGTTGCAGCGCGTAGAGACCGAGGTAGGCGAGGTTGGCGGCCTCTTTATGGCCGTAGATACCGAACACGGCGCATTCGTCGTGGAACTTATCGGGAACAATCACCGGTAATTCGTTGGCCATGACGTTCGTATCCTACTCCTGACCTAACGCACGAGGAATTGCCGATCCCCAATGGTCATACAGTGCCGACAATTCGAGATCGATTTTGCAGCCAGGCGTCCGCTGATCACTCTCCACTTTAATCACCAACCGGTCACCTCCGACTGTGCCGATGCGAGCAGCATGAACACCGGCATCCCAGGCCGCATTCAAAACCCGATCGGCCAGCTCCGATTTCACGGAGAGCAAAATGCGCGATTGGCTTTCCCCAAAGAGCAACGCGTCTCGACGAAGACCGTCGAGCGGTAATTCTACCACAGCCCCCAGTCGTTGATCTGAACCCGAGATACAACACTCAGTCAGCGCCACCGCTAATCCGCCATCGGAACAGTCATGGGCCGACTGCACCAACCCCTCGCGGATGAGTCGAATCGTGCAAACCTGCACGGCTTTTTCAGTCTCCAGACTCAGCAATGGCGGCGAACCCTGCTCCCGATGGTGCACGACCTTGAGATATTCCGTTCCACCAAGATCTTCACGGGTCTGGCCCAGGAGAATGATTGCATCGCCGGACTGCTTGAACCACTGCGTGGCCGCGCGATCGGCCTCTTCGATCAACCCAACCATCCCGATCATCGGCGTGGGATAAATCGACAGGTCGTTCGTCTCATTGTACAAACTCACGTTGCCGCTCACGATGGGTACATTCAACGCCTCGCATGCATCCTTGAGCCCTTCAATCGCAAGTACGAACTGCCACATAACCTCAGGCCGTTGCGGATTGCCGAAATTCAGGCAGTCGGTCACGCCGATCGGCTCAGCTCCCGAGCAGGCAAGATTTCGCGCGCATTCCGCAATAGCAATCTTGGCTCCTTCATAAGGATTTAATAGACAATATCGTCCATTGCAATCGACGGATAACGCGAGCGCCTTCTTCGTCCCCTTCACCCGCAATACCGCCGCATCCGACCCCGGACGCACCATCGTATTCGTACGCACCATATGGTCATACTGCTCATAGACCCATCGCTTACTGGCTATGGTCGGCGAATCAAGGAGTGCGAGCAAGGCAGCATTTGCGTCTTTGACATCGGGCAGCGCATCGTGATTCAACGCCTGCAACATTTCCTGATAGGCAGGCGGCGAACTCGGCCGATCATATCGAGGCCCCTCGTCGGCCAGAGCCTTGGCTGGAATCTCAGCAACCACTTGGCCATTTTCTTTGAGGACGACCTTACCCGTCTCCGTCACCCGGCCGATCACCGCGACGTCCAGATCCCACTTACGGCAGATCTTGATCACCTCGTCTTCACGCCCAGCCTTCGCCACCATCAACATCCGTTCCTGCGACTCCGAGAGCATGATCTCGTATGGCGTCATCCCCGGTTCACGACGCGGCACATCAGCCAACTCCAACTCCACACCCGTACCTTCCCGTGAGGCCATTTCGCAGGCCGAGCTCGTCAACCCAGCAGCACCCATGTCTTGAATGCCGACCAGGCAATCACCGGCCATCAGTTCCAAACAGGCTTCGAGCAACAGCTTCTCAGTAAAGGGGTCACCGACCTGCACCGTGGGCCGTTTCTGAGCCGCTTGTTCATCGAAGGAGTCCGAGGCCATCGTTGCGCCGTGAATCCCGTCCCGCCCGGTCTTCGAACCAAAATAGATGACCGGATTACCGACACCGGCCGCCTTGCCTAAAAAAATCTTATCCTTCTTGGCGATTCCCAGGCAGAACACATTCACCAGAGGATTCAGGGCATAAATGTCGTTGAACACAATCTCTCCGCCGACGGTGGGCACCCCCATGCAGTTTCCGTAACCGGCAATACCCGACACCACACCCTTGAGCAGATGGCGGGTATTGGCATTGTCCAATCCGCCGAATCTTAGCGAGTTCAGCAACGCAATCGGACGGGCGCCCATCGTAAAAATATCGCGCAGAATTCCGCCTACTCCTGTCGCCGCACCCTGGTAAGGCTCAATGAAAGAAGGATGGTTATGGGACTCCATCTTGAACACCGCGCACAGACCGTCCCCGATATCCACCGCGCCGGCATTTTCGCCGGGCCCCTGAACCACACGCGGCCCCGTCGTCGGCAACTTCTTCAGGTGGATGCGGGAGCTCTTGTAGGAACAATGTTCGCTCCACATGGCTGAGAACATACCCAATTCGGTCCAATTGGGTTCCCGGCCCAGGATCTCGAGGATCTTCTTATATTCGTCATCGCTCAGCTTATGCTGTTCAAGGATGGCTTTGGTAATAACCAGTGCGTTCATGAGTGACACATTCTCAATCGTAGAGGGTTACCGACAGTTCCGATATCGCTGCTCATGCGATCCGACTGTCAACTCCGATCAACTTGAGTTGCAATTCGGGCTTGCCGAACGAGCTTAACATCGAGTGAAAGATCAGCCGGCCATCTTCATTGCCCAATATCGCTTCCGCACTGCGTTCGGGATGCGGCATCATGCCCAGCACATTTCCATCCGCATTCATGATTCCGGCGATGTTATCCAGCGAACCGTTCGGGTTCGCATCGGGCGTCACCTTGCCGTCTGCCGTGCAGTAGCGAAAGAGCACTTGTGCATTGGCTTTGATGCCGCCGAGCGTGACCGGGTCGGTATAATAGTTACCGTCGGCATGAGCGATAGGAATCTTCAGCACCTGGCCGGATTCGCATTGGTTCGTAAACCGTGTCGCCGCATTCTCCACTTTCACGTAGACATCTTTGCAGATAAAATTGAGCGAGGTATTGCGCAACATGACACCTGGCAGGAGACCCGCCTCCAGCAGAATCTGAAACCCATTGCAGATGCCGATGACCAGACCACCCTTATTCGCAAAGGCCTTCACCGCTCCCATCACCGGAGAAAACCGCGCGATGGCGCCGGTTCGCAGGTAGTCCCCGTAGGAAAACCCGCCCGGTAACACAATCGCGTCCAATCCCGACAGCAAAGTTTCCTTGTGCCAGATCATTTCCACATATTGGCCGAGCACATCCTTGAAGATATATTGGCAGTCGTGATCGCAATTACTGCCGGGAAAGACCACCACGCCGATTTTCATAATGCTAACCAGCTTCTGGCCTCTGACCAATGGCGCATAACACGAGACCGGAAGGAGGTCTCGGCGTCTGCCAACAACTAGAGGCTACAGGCTACCGGCTCCTATCCGAGTTCGTATCGATATTCTTCGATGACCGTATTCGCCAGCAACTTTTCACACATCTGCTTCACCTGGGCGTCCGCCTTAGCACGGTCCGGCTCGTTCACGTCGACTTCCATATACTTGCCGACCCGCACGTTCTCCGCATTCTTAAACCCAAGGGAGTCCAGCGCATGTTCGATCGCCTTCCCCTGCGGATCGAGAATGCCGTGTTTCAGCGTCACATGAATCTTGGCTTTCATTGTGTTTTTCCCACTTCCTGCTGTGCTTTGCTCACCCTCTGCACGTACTTCCTGATCCAAAAGATCACGCCGATGGTCCCGAGCCCTGCCAGCGACATCAGGAGGAACGCCCAGCGCCAGGGCGATTCCTTGAGGTGATAGGCCATCAATGCCACCGTAGCCGCCCACACCAGAATCGCCGCCACCAAACCATAATTCAAAAACAACTGGAGAAACCGGTTCATGCCGCCCCTATTCGCACACCCGCTTCAACACTTCCTGATACGCCTCTTCAATTTTTCCCAAATCCTTCCTGAACCGGTCCTTGTCCATTGACTCTTTGGTCGTCTGGTCCCAAAACCGGCAGGTATCGGGAGAAATTTCGTCGGCGAGGATGAGCCGATTGTGAAAGACGCCGAACTCCAGCTTTAAATCGACGAGGATCATCCGGCGTGCTTTGAAAAACGACAGCAGCACGCTATTGACCTTGTGGCCCAGCTCGCGCATCTCTCGCAACACAGCCGGAGTGGCTACATTCAATAGGCGCAGGTGATCGTCGTTCACGAGAGGATCGCCCAAGGCATCGTCTTTGTAATAAAACTCTATGATCGCCGGATCGATGGGCGCGCCTTCCTTGAGGCCCAGCCGCTTAGCAAGGCTCCCTGCGACAACATTTCTAACCACCACTTCGACCGGCACAATCATTACTCGTTTGGTGAGCATCTCACGGTCGTTCACGCGCTCGATGAAGTGCGTCGAAATGCCTTGCTGTTCGATCAGCTGGAACAGCCGCTCCGACACCATGTTGTTGACCACCCCTTTGCCGACGATAGTCCCGCGTTTCTGGGCATTAAACGCCGTGGCGTCGTCCTTGAAATAGTGCAACACCTGGTCAGCTCGGTCAGTCGTGAAAATCTTCTTGGCCTTGCCCTCGTAGATCATCGTGCCTGCTGGTTCGGCGGTCATCCCTCTCTCCTTCGGCTACTGTGCAAACTTTTCCAAAATCTCATCCAGCGGACTCATCGTACCCAACAAGGTCGGATGCCCGAAACGTCGATTGTGGCGGAACTCCTTCACCTGCTGCAGCGCCCGCACGAGACTGTGGAAATCCTCTAACGTTTCGGTTTCGAAATAGGTGATGAAATCGACATCGTCGAGGCCGGTGGAATGATACAGTTTCCGTTTCACCGTCTTTAGATAGGGAAGCGCCGCCTGCGTGTGCTCCTGCATTAGAGCGGTCCGTGCTTCCTGGTCCAGCCCCCACCATTCCGCATCCTTCTTGATCGGAATTACAATCGCGTACGGCCTCGGCCCGGCTTCGGCTTTCACCTGTAACTCCGTCTTTATGGATTCCGAGAAACCGGCAACGTAGGCGGGCTTCTTGCTCAGACCATGGAGCAATCCACCCGGGGTGAGATGGCGCCCCAATCGGGTGCCCATGAAGGTCGAGAGAAACTGTTGGGTGTCCGAGAGCGTGCGGGCATGTATCCGAAACATAAGATCGGCATGGTCGGATAATCCACGAAGCAGATAGGACTCGATCAGAATCTTGCCGGACCATTGTTCGGCTAGTCCCTTGACCTCCGCCACCGAAATAACGCGCGATTCGCCGGGGAGGTCCCACCAATCATGATCCATCTGGAAGGTTGCAAACGTCCCGTATACCCCGGGGTCTGTCAGCAGCTTTTCCCCTTCGGCTGCCGAAGCTGACCAAACCGCAATCAACAACAACACACCGGCCAACAGCCCGGCCCGTCCTACTGCTCGTAAGTTCATGCCCGCTTCCTCCGTTTCGCCGACGAGGCGGCACTCGACCCGAACACCCGGCGGAAGACCTGGTCCAAATGTCGCAGGTAATAGGCCGGGTCGAAGCAGGCAGTAATTTCGTGCGGTTTCAAGTGGGTGGTGATGAACGGATCGCGAGCGACCAGTTCCTGAAATCCGCCCCCGCCTTTCCACGCAGTCATTGCATTGCGCTGAACCGCCTCGTATGACTCTTTGCGCTGGGCGCCCTTGTCGATCAAGGCCAGCAGCAGTCGCTGCGAATAGACCAGGCCGCCGGTCAAATCGAGGTTTCGCTGCATCCGCTCGGGATACACAATCAGATTCTTTACCAGGTCGGTCACGCGGGCCAACATATAATCGACCAGAATGGTGCTGTCCGGCATGATCACTCGTTCCACCGAAGAATGGCTGATGTCGCGCTCATGCCACAGGGCCACGTTCTCCAATGCGGCCAGGCTATTACCGCGTACCAGGCGCGCCAGGCCGCACAAGTTTTCCGACGCAATCGGGTTGCGCTTGTGCGGCATCGCCGATGAGCCCTTCTGTCCGGGGGAGAAATATTCTTCCGCCTCCAGCACCTCAGTGCGCTGCAGGTGACGAATTTCGGTGGCGATTTTTTCAATGGTCGCCGCCAACAACGCAAGCGCCGACGCATAGGCAGCATGCCGGTCCCGCTGCACGATCTGGTTGGACACCGGATCCGACGCGAGGCCCAGCTTGGCGCAGACATATTCTTCGATTTCAGGGCCTTGATGTGCAAATGTGCCCATCGCACCCGAGAGCTTGCCCACCGCAATATCCTTGCGTGCGGCTTCAAGGCGCGTCCGGTGCCGGCAGACCTCCTCATACCAGATCGCCAACTTGAA
>JBEIQG010000039.1:0-20718 GCA_040376625.1 Nitrospira sp.
CACGGATTTGAGCCCACTCTGGTCCTCGCGAATTTGGACCGGCAGACCCTGCTGAACGCCGCTGGAACGTTGTGTGGATATGCGTCGGGCGGCGCACGCCTCCTGCTGTCCGGTCTGTTGGCGGAGCAGCGGGCAGAGATTGAGGCAGCCTATGCCGGGCAGGGAGTCTACGTGAGGGCATCGACGGAACGTGACGGATGGATCGCCCTGGAGGCGACCGGCATGGAATCCTGTGATGGCGGCCTCTGCTCCTAATGATGAGATGGCAGAACCGGTCACCCCACATGTGCACCAGGTGAGCCTTTCCGACGGCGGGGTCCCGAAGTCGGCGGTACCTTCGGCGCAGGTGACGCGTGATGGGTTGGTCGGCGATCGTCAGCGCAACCGGAAGTATCACGGCGGGTCGGATCGAGCGGTGTGTCTCTTTTCCCTGGAGGTGATAGACGCCCTTCGGGCAGAAGGGCATTCGATCGGTCCTGGGTTGTCGGGGGAGAATCTCACCCTGGCGGGACTCGACTGGTCCCTCATGCGGCCCGGCGACCGACTTCGAATCGGTGAACAGGTGCACCTGGAGATGACGAGTTATACGACACCCTGTCGATACAATGCCCAGTGGTTCAGGGGCGGGGACTATGAACGAATTGCCGAGGAGACGCATCCCGGTTGGAGCCGGCTGTATGCGCGGGTTCTTCGAGAAGGGACGGTGCGGATGGGAGATCGTGTTGTGGTGGAACGGGCGGACGAAGCAGGCCGGTTGAGCTTATGAAGCGAGTGCTGGAGCCGGAGCTGATGGACGACGCAGCGCAGGCCCGTGCCTATGCGAAGGCCGATTTTGCCGAGGAGAATCAGGGTTTCGTCGATTGTTTTCGTGACTACTTTCCCGATTGGGCCGGCGGTCATGTCGTCGATCTGGGGTGCGGACCGGCAGATATTCCCATTCGTTTTCTCCGCTCTTTCCCGGAGGCCCGAGTGACGGCCGTGGATGCCAGCCGCCCCATGTTGGACTTGGCGGCGGAGGCGATTGCCGGTGCCGGGCTGACGAATCGTATCACCCTTTGTTGTGACCGGTTTCAATCGCTCGATCTGCCGGAACAGGCCGATGCTCTGCTCTCGAACAGTCTCCTGCACCACGTCCCGAATCCGCTGCAGTTCTGGTTTCGGTTGAAGCAATGGGCCAAGCCGGGGGCCTGTGTGCTGGTGATGGATTTACTGCGACCGGACTCGCCTGAAGCGGCTCAGGCCTTAGTGGATCAGTACGCGGCCAAGGAAGATCCGATCTTGAAACGCGACTTTTACAACTCACTGCTGGCCGCGTTTACCGAGGATGAGGTTGCGGCGCAACTGGCCGAGATGAATCTCTCACGGCTCCTCATCGACGTGCCGGACGACCGGCATTGGGTTGTCGGCGGAATCCTTCTCTAATCAGGATGGTGACAACGAGCCTCAACGGCGTCACCTCGGCCACATCCTCAACATACACCCGAGAGTACGCCTGTGGTATGGCCATCGGTTGGGGCCTTGCTGGAGGCTCGTTTTGACTGTCCTGTTATGCTGATGATTTGTTTAGAAGTATCGCAGAGCGCTCGCGCCTGCCGGTTGGTTTGTGTATTCTTGCCTGTATGCATCTATCTCGGTGCTTCGTCATTCCATCGCTGCTGACAATTCTCTTTGCAGCCGCTGATCCTGCGCAGGCGCAGCTTGAACGGTTGCGGAAGGGCAAGGAAGTGGCGTCGACCTCCGTTTCCAAGACTCCGCTTCTCTCGATTCCTGAAGGGTACTTTCTCATGGGGGCGAATGGAACGGATGCGTTGGAAGATGAAAAGCCGCAGCACCGACTGTGGCTGGACCGGTATGAGATCGATGCGTACGAGGTGACGACAGCGCAGTATACGGCATTTCTGGCGCAGGAGAAGTCGTCGCCGCCTTGGCAATGGCAGGCGGTTGATCCGGCACAGCATCACGATCGTCCGATCATCGGAGTCAGTTGGTTCGATGCGGAGGCCTATTGTCGCTGGCTGGGCGCACGGCTTCCGACGGAAGCGGAATGGGAGAAGGCAGCACGGGGGAGCGATGGTCGATTGTTCCCATGGGGTAATCAGCCCCCGACTGATGGCGTGGCGAATTTCGGCCTTGGCGCCAGATTCAGTTACAGTCAGGTCCTCGCACCTGTTCAAGGGTATCCATCGGGCCGCAGCCCCTATGGGGTGTTTCAGATGGCGGGGAATGTCGGAGAATGGGTTGCGGACTGGTACGGAGCGGGTTACTACGAAACCAGTCCTTCAAAAAATCCTGCGGGACCGGAACAGGGAACCTTTCGTGTCGTGCGGGGCGGATCCTGGTCGGATCTGCCGAAGTACCTGCTGACGTACGCCCGGTCGAAGTTGCCGCCGGGCACCCGCAACAGCTATACGGGATTTCGCTGCGCCAGGACGGTTTCGCCGATCACTTCACCGTAAGCCGGACGCCTGTGCGCCGGCTTACGGCATCTCGCTCTTCTCCCTTCAGAACAGGCTCTTGCTGACCTCTGCAGACTTCGCGCTTTCGTTTCCGGACTTGTCGAAGGCGGACACGGCAAAGAAATAGGTCGCACCGATCGGCAAATTGGTGATCGTGAAGCTGGTCCGGTTTGTCACCTCGAAAGGTCCTGCGAATCCATAGACGCCCGACCTCGTTCCGACGTAGACCCGGTATCCTGCCAGGTCCGATTCGCTATTTGCGTTCCAGCTGATCGTGGCGCTCGCGGTCGTGGGCGCTACCGGCGTCGGCGTGGTCGCCACCGGGAGCGGTGTCGTCGGGGTAGGGGGCGGAGGAGGTGGCGTGGTGACCGACGGTTGCGTGGGCTTCGACGGTGCTGGAGCGGCCGTCTGGCCGGCAGCAATCGTGAAGGTCACCGGAATGCGCAGCGTGTTGGAGAAATTATTCGGCCCGGATTCGACGATATAGACCACAGCGGAATAGGTTCCGGCTGCGAGACCGGCGGTCTGTGCCGTCACGACAATCTGATCCGTTTCGGTGGTGATGGTCTGTGTGCTGCCATAGGGCGGATTGAGCCACACCCAGGGCTGACTGGTGCTGAGAGAATAGGCATGCAGGTCTGTTCCTGCTTTACGCAGGCTCAGGGTGCCGACTGCGTTGGCGCTCGTGAGCGCCAGCGAAGCCGGATTGGCCTGGATCGGCCCGGTGGCCACCGGGGAAGGTGCAGGCGGTGCCGGGGAAGCCGGAGCCGGTGGAGGCGGGACGGCCACGGGGGCGGGTGGCGGTGGGGGGGGCGTCTGCACGACAGGTTTAGGCGCCGGTGGCGTCACGGCCGGCGGTGCTGCGGGAGGCGGGGGCGGCGGAGTCGCGACCGGTGAGGCCGTGACAGTGAGGGTGACCGGAATCCGCAGCATGTTCCTGAAGTTGTTGGGGCCCGATTCGACGATGTAGATCACAGCCGAATGTGTTCCAGCCGGCAGGGTGGCGGTCTGTGCCGTGATTACGAGTTGATCTGTTTCTGTCGTGATGGATTGGGTGCTGCCGTAGGGTGGATTCATCCAGATCCATGACTGGTTCGTGCTGAGGGAGTAGGTGTGCTGAGCGGTGCCGCCTTTGCGTAGAGCCAGGGCGCCGACAGCGGTCTGTCCTTTAGCTGCCGTGAGTACAAGTGCGACAGGGTTGGCAACCATGCCGGTGTCGGAGACCACCGGCGGTGCCGGGGGAGCTGGGGCCGGCGGAGGCGGGACGGCAACAGGGGCGGGTGGCGGTGGGGGGGGCGTCTGCACGACAGGTTTAGGCGCCGGTGGTGCTGCGGGAGGCGGGGGCGGCGGAGTCACGACCGGTGAGGCCGTAACGGTGAGGATGACTGGGATCCGCAGCATGTTGGTGAAGTTATTGGGGCCCGAGTCGACGACATAGATGACGGCCGAATGGGTTCCGGTCGGTAGGTTGGCCGTTTGAGCGGTTATGATCAATTGATCGGTTTCTGAGGTAATGGACTGAGTGCTGCCATAGGGCGGGTTCATCCAGATCCACGATTGGTTGGTGCTGAGGTAGTACGTGTGTTGGTCGGTGCTGGACTTCTTGAGCGTGAGTGTCCCGACTGCGGTCCGGCCCTTCTGAGCAGTCAAAGCCAGCGCCGTCGGGTTGGGCAGAATGGGTGCGGTTCCGCTACCCTGGGCTTTCGTGACTGCTGTTGCAAGAGATGGTTGTTGGAGCAGGCTCATCGTGGTGCCGCTGTCTACGGCCACTGCATATGAAGGTCCCCCTGCCTGAAGCAGAGCGGAAGACAAACAACCGACAGCCCCTATCACAAGCACGCTCCTTGACGTCTTCATCGTAGTTCCTCCGGGAAATTCGAGACACTTGATGAGCAACCAGTGTGCCAGGCGTCGATGTGGGGCTATTGCCAGAAAGCCCCGTCACGAGCCATTTTGCGGGGAATCGAACGGAGGATTGCTGCTCGTTGTTTTTTACTGTGCAAGATGGAGCAGTGGCTGCAGGGGAAAACCTCCGGCGGGATGCGGTGCGGCAACATTGGCGAGCCACCGGGATTATGAACGAGGCTCAGGAATCGCCGCCGTTCAGTCGGCGAATTGAGAGGCCGCCGATGTCAGAGCTTGGGATGACGGGAGACCCACTCGGTGAGGAGCGTCAACATCCTTTTGAAATCCGCCGGCTTCGTGAAGCGGTGATCGGCACCGGGAAGGATCTCCAATCGTTTCGGCCCCGGTAAGGCCTCGAAGAGTCGCTGACTTTGGTGGAGGGGCACATACTCGTCATGATCGCCCTGGACGATCAACGTGGGGACGGTGAGGGTTCGCGCCGGTTCGTAGGCAATCCGGTCGAGGCAGTCCTCATAGAATGCATAGTCGAGGGGAAGGCGGGTGGCTCCTCCGTGAAGATCAGGAATCGTGTCGCTTTGTTTCCATTCTTGCAGGCCGTTTTCTCCCAGCTCCAGGCGCAGCTCTTCTCCGAAATCGACCACAGGGCATTTCAGCGCGAGGCATGCCAGGGGCGGAATGGATGCCGGTTTCGAGGTGTGCATCCTTGTCCAGTCAGCGGCGGCGAGAATCGATATGAGACCACCGAAGCTGGAGCCCACCAGTGCAAGTCGGTGATACCCCCGGGTCAGTAGGTAGTGCAAGGCTGCGAGCGCCTGGCCGACTCCGATGGTGGTCGTCAATTTGGCGAAAGGTCCGTCGCTGTCGCCATGCCCGAAGCAATCGAACCGGAACGTGGCAATCCCCCGGCCGATCAAGAGTTCGGTCAGGGCCTGGTTGCTCGAACTATTCTTATGGGAGAGAAATCCGTGACAAAGGACCGCGACGTGGTCCGTCGTCTGTTCAGGTCTCGCCAGGACGGCTGCGACGCGATGACCGAGCGTGTCGTGGAAAAAGACCGTTTCTTCCCTGTGCTGCGTCGTTGCCATAAGCCGTGATCTGAGTCTGGTTAGTGCGTGGCTGCGCGGTCGCCGGTCGGCCTCGTTCCTATCATTTGCGTGATCTTCATGGTGACTATCGTCAGGTGGACTAAGAGAAGTCCCAGACTTCCCCATGCTCCGGCCTGGATCCAGATCGAGGACAGCGGGAGATTCCAGGTCAGCGAGGCGACCAAGACAAGCCCCAAAGTTCCGAAACTGAGCGTGGACACCTGCAACGCCCGCCATCTGTTCGCGATTTGCGCAAGGGTGTCGCGATAGGCGGCCCGCTTCTTGTGACTGGTGATCCGTTGCGCTGCCAGCAGCGCAGGCAACGCATAAGACAGTCCGGCGACGGTCGCTTGTAGGAAAAATCCCAGGAACGCCGTGTGGGTATAGGCGACCAGGTGAAGCGTCCCGTAAGGCATCACCGGCGGGGTCCACAGGACATTGATCCCGATCGCCATGCCGATACAGGTCATCGTGAGCAGCAGACACAGGGCGACCATGAGGTGGTCGATGGCGGCGGATCCCGGCTGGCCGGCCTGGTTCCAGGTGCGGAGGAGATTGACGCTGCCGAGCGCCAGCGTCACTAGTAAGCCACCGCCGGCGACCAGCTGGATGTGAACGGAGGACAGTAAAAATCCTGTGAGAAGTCCCGCGGCGCAAGCCGGCAGAAGGAGCAGGACGATCTGACCAAGGACGGCGCTGTGCAGAGGGCGATTCATCAGCCCGGGCATCGCCGTTTGGATCGCTCCGAAGAGCCCGAGTGTGAGAAAGAGCAAAAGCCCCGCGTGCAGGTGGCCAAGACGCAAGATACCGTGCCAAGTTGGAAACCAGGCGCCGGCCAGGAATTCGCCGAGAGCCAGGGTGCCGAACAGTCCGATGAGGCTGATTCCAAAGAAGAAGGTCGACAAGGGAGTCCAGCCTGAACCGGTCCGAAGTCCCGTCATCAGATGTCGGGCTATGGGAATAAACAGCGCGGCCAGCAACAGCCCGGCCCCTATGGTCAGGGTGTGGTCCCGCAACCAGGCCCCGGCGGTCAAACCGAAGGCGGAGAGATTCATACTGACGAACAGCAGGCGGTGTTTCGATCCTTTGGTATCGGGGCGGGTGAGGGCGACGGCGGTGAGCGCCAGTCCGGTCAGGAACTGAATGAGACCGCCGATGAGCGCCCCATGAACATGCAACAGGCGCAGCCCGGGAGGGAGCGGGGAGCCCCGTACGATGCCAAGAAAGGTCGCCAGTCCGATCAGTGACGTCAGCAGCAGCCAACTCCATCCGGCCAGCAGAAACGACAGTGGGGATCCGGGCCCTCGACTCATAGTGCTTAACCCTGGTGCAAGAAAAAGAAGTGGTTTGTGGGACCCTTTCCGTGCCCGATGGCCAGGCTGTGCCTGATGGCCTCGGTGAGATAGGTCTTGGCGGTTTGAACCGCATCGGGGACGGTTTTCCCCCGGGCGATATGCGCCGCGATGGCTGACGCAAAGGTGCAGCCGGTGCCGTGGGTATGCGGCGTATCGATGAACTCACCCTTGTAGATATTGAAGAAGCGGCCGTCATACAGCAGGTCGGTGGCGCGGTCGCTCGCTAAGTGTCCTCCCTTGATGAGGACGTTGGCGCAGCCGAACTGGTGAATGATCTTAGCGGCCCGGCGGGCATCGGCGAGCGAGGTGATTTCGATGCCTGAGAGTTGTTGGGCTTCGTATATGTTCGGTGTCACCAACAGGGCCAGTGGAAACAGTTCTTTCTTGATGGTGTCGATGGCATCGGGCTTCAGGAGGGCCTGACCGCCCTTGGCGATCATCACCGGGTCCACCACGAGATTCTTGACCTGCTGCGGTTTGAGAAGCTTCACGACGGTCTTGATGATGTCGGCGGAGGAGAGCATGCCGGTTTTGACGGCCGCGACATCGAAGTCGTCGAAGATCGCATCGATTTGCGCGGCAATGATCGAGGTGGGCAGCTCGAATACCTCGGCCACCTCTTCCGTATTTTGGGCCGTGATGGCGGTGATGACCGACATCGCATACACCCCGTTGGCCGACATGGCCTTCAGGTCCGCCTGAATCCCTGCACCGCCGCCCGAGTCTGAGCCCGCTATCGTCAAGACTTGTTTAATCATGAAGGTTCCCTGTGAAAATGTTCCGGAGATAATGACTTATGGTGTGGGGGCGTCTGCTGCCTGCGGGGCAGGCGCTTCGGCTTCGGTAGCCGGCGCGGCTTCGAGTTTCAGTCCGTCCAGGGTGACGACACGATCGGGTCGCGGCGAGGTCTCATGGTAATGCAGCGTCAGGGATCCCCTGGGCGCCTTGTTCGTCGCGATGAAGGAGAGGCTCGCATGCTGCTGCCGTCTCGGAGTCAGTTCCATGCCGCGAGTGCAGAGTCCTTCTCGATTCTGAGCGACATCCTGTCGCCACTGTTCGCCCTGCTCGTCCACCAGGTACGTGTCCAGAAGCTGGCATCCGATCTTGACCGGATGGGTGCTGTGGTTGACGAACAGGAGGTCGATCTCGATCTGGTCAGCCTGTCTGGAGATGGTGATCACACTGACTTTGTACAACTCATTCTCATGCGCGTTCAAGACCGGGGTGGGCGGCTCAGGCGGGGTTGCGGGGGCAGACGGCTTGGGGGCATTCGCCTGCTTGAGGAGTGCGGTAAGCGGGCCGGCTTTGGGTATGATTGTCCGGGCGGCACCCACCGGAAATACGGTGTAGGGTCCGATCAATTTGGCGGTGACCTGCACGCCTTCGGGAATTTCAAGATAGGCGCCGGTGACGTAGAGGTCGGCGCGTAATGCCTTGGCGACCTTCTTGGCGGCTTTGGCTTGCGACGTGTCGAGATGGGTGAGCTGGTGTTTCTCCATGGTAGCGACCAGAAGCTTGCGATCGACGACTTTCAGCTCTCCGGCCACCAACAGATGCGTGGCCAGCTCCTCGGCGAGGAATCGACCGATGGGGGTGACTTCTCCCGTGCTGTCCACGAAATCCAACAGCGCGAGGCGCGACTTTTTCATCTTGATGGCTTCGGCGGCCACCCCTTCGGCCAATTCCTTCACGCTGTCTTCATACTTCGACGCAGCCGAGGTGGTGGAGTGCCACAGCACGAGCAGGATGAGGGAGCAGAGGAGACGGATCATCGGGAGGCACTCACGGCATGATAACGCATGGCCCACATTATACTCACGTCGTCGAGACTGTCCAGCCCGCGTCACTCAGGAGGAAGTCCTTGGCAGGAGTATTGTAGCGATGAGGCGTCCCAACCCGTAACCGATCGGCATACTCGCGAGCAGGATGACCGGCAAATAGAGATAGGCAAGCGCCCCCTGCGCATCCGGATGAAGCAACACCTCAAGATGTGTCCAACCCGCGAGGGTCAGCATGCCGAGTCCTGCGCCGGCGAGCCCCAATGTCCGTCGACGCGGAATCAGCGGATCCTGGGCAGGAGCAGCTCCCAGGTGCAGCAGAACGAACAGCGCGAGGACCAGGAAGGGAACGGCCGTCAACAGGCCGATGAGGAAAAAATTGTAGCCGGGAGCGAAGAGGTGCAAGGTAAAGGATCGCCAGGCCCTTGCAATAGGGACCTGGTGTACTACGACCTCCACCGCCAGCATGATGGCCCAGGGGAGCAGCAGCCCGCCGATCACACCTCCCCAGAAACCCAGGCGAGTCAGGACGCGAAGTTTCGAGGAGGTTTCGGGTGTCGTCGTGATCATGGACGAGCCGCCTTGTCGGAGGATTCCGCCTGTGCCATAGCGGCCTCAACCCCTGCGATGGCCTCGGCAACGGCTTCCCGCACGACGGGATCAGGATCTTGCCGTTGCTGCTGAAGAGGCTGGAGAGCTTGCTTGGTCGAAACTCCCATCGCACCGATTGCTTCTGCCGTGAGGTATCGAACAAGCGGCCGGTCATCCTGAAGCAGCGGCAGGACCGGCGCCAGGGCATCGCCTGCATGCGGACCAAGCTGGGCCAGCTGATGCAAGGCATAGTCACGCGCGGCTGAATGTTGGACCATCATGCCGAGCGATTCCAGCTGGGCCGTATCGCCAGGTTTTGCTTTGTCCAGCGCACTGCGGACCAGCCCGGCAATGGATCTATTCGGATCGTTCAGCAGCGGCGTCAGGGCCATGATCACAGGCTGTGTCAGGGGAACGGTAAAGGCAAATTGAGTGACGGCTGTCTGACGAACCAGTGAGGAAGAATCGCGAAGTCCCTCCAGCAAGGCTGCCACGATCGGGGGAGATGGAATGCCGATGGTCGCCAGGGCCATCAGCGCATTGCGCCGCACGAGTTCATCGGGATCGTGCCCCGCCGCGATAAGGGCCGGCACTGCCGGCTTGGCCACCGGGCCCAGGCTCCCGAGCACGGCGCATGCGGTGCGGCGTTGTTGCGCATCCTGGTCCTGCAGGCGCGGAATGAAGTGGGTCATGACCTGCCGGGCCGCCGTCAGATCGATCGATTTCAGAGCCGCAGCCGCGGTGGTGTTCGCATGCTGATTGCCATCCCCCGTGGCTTGGGCCAGCAATGGAGGGATGGCCGCCTGCGCGGCGGGCCCGACCTGTCCAAGCTGCTCGGCCGCGACGATGCGTGTGGATGGATCGTCGTCCTGGAGCATCTCGATCAATGTCGGCACCGCTCGTGCGCCGGTGGAAAGCCAGTACCAAAAACCGAGCAGGCCGAGGAAGAGAACGAGCCCAAGCAGGTGCAGCTTGATCTCACGCGAAGCCAGAACGGTGGGTGACGGATCGATGCGGGTCATGCGGAGAGCGAATATCGTGAGGTGCATGGTGCCAAGATCAGCCTATCACAGTCGAGGGGGAAGCTGAGGGGGCAAGTGAGCACCGACCTTGAGCGCTGCATAAGAAGGTGGAGAACGGATGGTTGCGAAAGGGGAAGCCGGGTCAGCAGGGGGCCATGCGACGGTTGAAGGCCATCTGGTTGAAGTCGTGTAGCAGGCGGGGTTCGGCCAGGCCGGAGTCGGTGAGCGAACCGGTCCAGAGGCACCCGGACTCTGCCCAGATCAATCTGGTGTCATCCAGGTCAGCCCATTCCCATCCCGGTTGTCTTAGGCAGAGACTGGATTGGGCCTGGACAAGCTCATGTTCATCCCAGTAACAGCCTTTGCCCGGTGGGCTGCCCACCTGTACATGGGCGTACTTCCGCAGCAGCCAGCCATTTCCCAGCGGTTTCTCGAAAATGTCACATTGATCCGTGATGCCGGCCGAGAGGTGATCGTTGAGCATCCAGCCATCCCGCAGCAGGCGTGGGTAATACACGCCAAGGCATTCACCACCCCGCCCGCCGGTAGGGCGATAAACCTGATCACGATGTAGTGTTGTCGAGTCGCGGCCCCTTTGGTGGCAGCCGTCGCCGTTCAGCCAGTAGCGATCGTTATCGAGAAAGAGTCCGCCGCCGTTCCAACAGTCGCCCTTGGGAAAGAAGGCCAAGGCTTTCAGATAAGGCGGATGGGAAATTGCCGACCAGGATCCTTTCGACAAGCCACTCCACTTGCCATCCATCGCAAAGTAGATGAAGTGGGTCCCATCCGGTGAGAGATCGCACCGCCGCTCATAGATCCGACCTCTGAACCATTGCCCAAGCGTGAAATTGTCCGTCCGCCGGTCCCACAACATAGTGCAGACCTTCCGCGAGGGCCCACGGCGGATCACCAATCCAACCGGAGCCTCCCGGGCCAGCAATACGTGAAGCCTAGCAGGGAATGATTGCATGCTGAAGGAAGTGTAGCACCGGGTCGTTGGAGATAGGGCGGCGGTGGCCGGCTGTCCATATTCCCGCTACGGGGAAAATCCATGCTTAACCTAGGCATTTAACTGGTAGCCTCTAGCCGGCGGCGGGACTAGCATGAAAGTAGGACAATCAGGAACAGAGGAGGTCATCATGCCTGTGTACTTCCTCATCGCATTGACGATCCTGTTTTGTGCCATTGCAGTCTGGGCCTCTGTGACCCAAGAGAGTGAATCCATGATGGGTGAAGAAGAGCCTGATTGGGATGTTGAACCCCTCACCCAGCAGGAAGAGTATCGCAAGGCCAGTTGAGCATCTCGGTAGGGTGCTGCCGGGCAAGGCTGGCACGACGCCCCCAGCAATGACCCCCATAGTGGCGGGAATGGGTGCATATACTGCCTGGTGTGTCTAATATGGCGCTGCGGCTTTCCGCCTTCACCTCGCCCAGCTAAATGTGTTTGTCTGACCGTTCGATAGGAAGAATCTTGACCCCTTTGTCTCCCCTCCTCTATCTGTAGGCGCGGCATTCGATGATGTATTGCGCGGAAGAGTTTGGCGTTTACTAAGTGTTCTTTTCAGCCGAACAATGAGCGCGAAATCACAAGAGTGTGCTCCATAAGATACCCGGCTATAGCTTTGATAATCCATGTGTCTTCGGACAGTCTATGAAGATCCTCAATATTGTCGGGATCAGCCATAGGGTCCTTGTAGCCGTGGGCTACCGCGCAGCGACCTGATCCATAAAGATATGCCGGTATGTCTCGCTCTCCTTTTTTCCTGAGTCGAGCGATCCGATCCTTTGCCTCGGTGTCCAAAATTTTCGGCAATGTGTCTCGAGTCCCTTCTACGATTTCGTTCTTGCCATTTATTTTCGTGTCTTTCCAAACGATGTTTAGAATTTTGAAATAGCTCAGGAGGCAAAATGAAATGCTATTAACAGATCTTGCCTCTCTGAATAGTGCCAATGCCCGCAGTGCTTTCTCGTCTTCATGGAGCGTAATTGAAAGGGGAAAGACGTCTGTATAGCACAGCTGATTTTCTTCCTTGCGAGGAATGGGGTGCGGATTTAGTTGCCCAGAAATGCCACCAAGGTTTTCGACTGGTGCATCTTCACACCACGACAAAAAGCTTGATCAGCGTCATTCCCTGTTTCGAAGATAGCTTGTTGAGATTGATGTGAAGAGAGGGGTCGGTGTCAGTGGTGGGCGGGAATAATACGAGGTCATGTCCAGCGAATGAGATAGTGGTTTTCTTCGTTGGCCACATTACTTTCCAAGAGATGCGCACGCTGAGCCAATTCAATAGTGCCTCATTACCCTAGCGATGTGAGGATAATCTGCAAGCTTCCTTTTGCGGTCAGACATACGTTGTTTTCGTGTCCGGCTCATGACCGATTCTTCCACTCCTCCTTCCGTGGACGTGCGACTGGCGGGTGGAGGGGGAGGTCTCGAAGCGCTATTAAAGCAACGGCAGCGTTTCTAAGTGGACTGCACGGGCTGTTCTGCGGAGCAGATGGTGTCTCCTGTTCGAAGCTCTGTTCGCGCGTGGCGCGCAACAGGGCAAGTTGAGGCACCAAAGCCGGCTCAGCACTCTTCGCTGCCGATGCTCTGGTTTCAGCGCGGAGAGATTTCCCTCTCCACCCACCCCCTCACACCGGCCACTTTTCCTCGTTCCAGGCCATCTCCCAAAACATCCACTCGTACTTCGAACTGATGAGGAATGCCTGCTCCATGCGTTTCTTTTCCTCATGTCCGGCGGTGCGCGCCCAGGCATCCACCCGCGCCCGCATCCATTCTTGCACGGCTTCAAATTCCGGTGACGCGTACAACATCAGCCAATCTCGATAGGGATGTTTAGCCGGCGGCGGTCCGTTCCTGAGAAAATGTTTGCCGACGACGCAGTAGATCCAGGCACAAGGCAACGCGACGACAGCGATCTCGGTCGCCGTGCCGCCCTGGGCGATCGCCAGCATATGACGGGTATAGGCATAGTTGGTAGGAGCCATTGGTTCGTTGAGCATGTCGTGAGGCGAGAGCTTCCAGCGTTTGCCGTAGTTCTCGTGGAGGCTGCGTTCCACTGTGATCGTCTCCTCGGCCAGCTTGGCAAAGCGCAGAGCAGATTCGGAATCGGGCGCGCGCAACGCCCCGGCGGCAAACACGCGTGCCAGATCCGCAAGAAAGCGGGCATCCTGGAGAATGTAATAACGGAACTTGCGCTCCGCCAGCGTGCCCTTCCCGAGGGCCACGACGAACGGGTGCGTCAGCTGGGCATCCCAGATCGGCTGGGCCAATTTGCGAAGATGATTCGAAAACGACATCCGGTTCCTCCTTCGTCGTACCAAGGAATGCTCGCTACTCGATTTTCAATTGTCAATTGACCAGTGAACATTGTGCATTACGGTTGGCGAGGCGTCACACCCTCGGTGGCCAGGGCCTGGGCATCTGATTGATGCCGTCGAGGGCGGCGACGCGGTAACATTCCGCAAGTGTCGGGTAGTTGAACACGGCTTCGATGAAATAATCGATCTGGCCCTGATAGGCCATGACGGTCTGGCCGATGTGGATGAGTTCCGTGGCGCCGTCGCCGATCGCATGCACGCCGAGCAGTTGCCGGGTTTTGTTGTGAAAGAGCAGTTTCAGCATACCAAGTTCGTCGCCGATGATCTGACCACGGGCGATCTCTCTGTAGCGGGCGATGCCGACGGCATAGGGGACGCCGTGTTTCGTCAAATCATCTTCGTTGCGGCCGACCATGGAAATTTCCGGAATCGAATAAATACCGTACGGCATCAGGTCGGACTGGGTCTGGCAGGGAATGCCGAAGGCATGGCAGGCGGCATGGCGACCTTGCTGCATGGATGTCGAGGCGAGCGCAGGAAAGCCGATGATGTCGCCCGCTGCGTAAATGTGCGGCACCGTCGTCTGGTAGTGTTCATTCACCTTCAGTCGTCCCCGGTCGTCTGCTGCGAGTCCGACTGCCTCCAGGTTGAGGGTGGCGCTGGCGCCGGTGCGGCCGACCGAATAGAGGACGGTGGTGGCGGCGATTTCCTTGCCGCTTTTCAGGCGGACGATGACCTGCTCCTGCGGTTGTCGCTCGACGGACACCACTTCTTCGTTGAACCGCAGGGTCACGCCGATACTGCGCATGTGGTACTGGAGGGCTTCGATCGTTTCTTGATCGACAAATTCCAGCAGGCGCGGGCGGCGTTCAATGAGGGTCACGTGAATTCCCATGGTCGCCAGGATCGAGGCATATTCCGCGCCGATGACGCCGCCGCCGATGATGGTGATCGACTTGGGAAGAGTTTTCAAAGTCAGCAGACCGTCGGTGTCGATGATGCTGTGATCGTCGAAGGGAATGTGGGGAGGCCGGGCCGGAACCGTGCCGCAGGCGATGACGATAAAGTCGGCTGTGTGCTCCACGAGGTCGCCGGAGCGTTCAATGCGTAGGCGGTGCGGATCCAAGAAAGAGGCGGTGCCGAACCAGAGATCGACATTGTTGCGCGTCATCTGGTTCTGGATGATTTCGATTTCCCGATTGATCACGTGGTTGGCACGAAAGGTGAGATCCTCCATCGTGATGTCCTGTTTGACGCGATAACTGGCGCCATACAGGCTGCGCTGATGGAAACCCGAGAGATAGAGGGCGGCCTCGCGGAGAGATTTGCTGGGGATGGTGCCGGTATTGGTGCAGACGCCGCCGACGACTCGTTTGCGTTCGACGATGCCGACTTTTTTTCCCAGCTTTGCCGCTTGGATAGCAGCTTTCTGTCCTGCCGGGCCGGTTCCGATGACCAGCAGATCGTAGTGAGCCATGATGTGTTCTTTACAATCCGCAGCGTGTGATGTGTGAAGCGTATCTCGCCGAAACACAGAGCCGAACGTTCATAGAGGCTACTCTCTGTCCTTCCGTGCCATCAGCCATTGGCTACACGCTTTTCTCTGACTCGTGAGAGACGGGCGACGCGTCACGGGTGGTCGCTGCCTTCAGCTGGCTGTAACCAGTTTGCGAGCGAATCGGAATGCTTCTTCAAGGTCCGGCAGCTGCGCGAGTTCAGGGGTGATTTGGAGGTACCGCACCCTGTTGTCTTTGTCTACCACCAGCAGGGCGCGACTCAGCAGGTGGGGGTCCTTGAGAAGGAGTCCATGCGCCCTGCCGAAGTCGGCGGCGCGAAAATCGGAGAGGAAAGTCACATTGGCGATCTTCGCTTCCTCCGCGAAACGTTTTTGCGCGAATGGCGTGTCGATGCTGATCGTGATGAGTTCGACCATTCGATCGAGGCCCATGTTTTTTTCGCTCAGGTAGTGGGTCTGTTGTTCGCAGACCTTGGTGTCGAGGGACGGCACAATACTGATGATACGGACCTTGCCCTTTCCTTTCGTGTCGTTGATCGGCACCATGGATAAGTCGGTCTGGGTGAGCTTCACGTCGCGTAGCTTGTCGCCGACTTTGATGCCCATTCCCGAAAGCATCAATGGTTTGCCCTGAAACAGGACGTTGTTGCCTTCCCCGGCCACTGCGCTGCCGTCGGCCACCGGCATATTCTTGTATGAGAAATCAGAGTGGCCCGCGCCGGGCAAGGTCCCGCAGCCGCTGAGGACCAGACACAGCAGGGCTGCCAGGACGTGAAAAGCCAAAGTGCCGGGGATCATACGTGTATGAGGCGATGCCATAGAAAGTCTCCATACAAGCAAAATGAGGTCGTAGTGTGCCCTGTCACTGTATGGCCGGTTCGTCGGGCTGTCAAGGTTGCAAGAATTCCGTAATGTGCCGGTTGACCACCTCCGGTTGTTCCCACTGGGGAATGTGGCCGGCGTCGGGGATGATGATCAGGCGGGCCCGTGGAATCGTGGCCTCCAGGTCGCGGCCGACTTGCGGGGGAAAGAGGCGATCCTGTTCACCCCAGAGAATCAAGACGGGCTGTCGAATGTCCTTAAGCCTCGGCGCAAAGTGCCGTTCCCAGAGGGGCAGGCTATCTCGGAGCGACATGAGGGGAGTAATCATATCCTCGCGCTGACGGTTCCGATTGGAGCGGTCCAGCACCGCCGGTGTCACCAACGTGTGGTCATAAATGATTTCTTTCAACACTGACTCCGTGGTGCGGTTGCCGACGAACAGGGCTCCGAAGCGGGCCAGCCAGGCGGGGACGCTGGTGTTCAGAGCGCGTTGCATCAGGGGGCTGGTCAGACGTTCGCGCACATGATCAGGCAAACTATCGACCAGTACCAGGCGCGACACCCGATCGGGATGGGTCAAGGCCATGCCGATAGCGACGCCGCCTCCCATGGAGTTGCCGATCAAGGTGGCGGAGGGAAGATCGAGCACATCCATGAAGCCCCGTATTGATTCAATCAAGTCTTCAGGCCGGTAGTCGAGCGGGGGTTTGTCCGAGAGGCCTGACCCGATCAGGTCCGGCGTGATGACGCGAAAGTGTCTGGCAAGGGGAATCTGTTGATATTCCCACTGCCACATCGAACCGCCGTACCCGTGGAGCAAGATGAGCGGCGGGCCCTGGCCTTCGTCGAGGTAGGCGATGCGATGGCCGTTGACCGTGGCGGTGTGGACGGGAAATCGTCGGAAGCTGTCGAACCAGCGTGGAATCTCTGGAGGCGCCGCACAACCGCTCATGAGGACCGCCGCGAGCCAGAAGGTTAGGACGTGTGACGACGCGACGGCGGTGCACCGGACCTGCCACGCCGGAAGCTTCACAGCTACTCCAGTTGAATGACGGTTTCGTCGATCTTGACGTTGTCGCCTTCGACCACCAGAATCGCCGTGACTCGCCCGTCTATCGGGGCGGGAACCTGGCTTTCCATCTTCATGGCCTCGATGATCAGGAGCGGATCGCCGGTCTTCACCTGCGCGCCGTCCGTCACCAGCACTTTCACGACACGACCCGGCATCGGCGGGGCGACATCGCCGGGTTTGGCCGGTCGGGGACGTTTCGGTTTGCTCGTGCTGCCTGCGGCGGGTGATTCGGGTACACCGGCCAGCACCTCCTGCAGCGGTTCCAGCGAGACTTCCTGCAGCCGATCGTTGACCCGGATGTAGTAAGGCTTGCGGCCGTCGGTGGTGCGGCCTGAGCCTGAGACCACGACATGGTAGTTTTCGCCGTGTACGGTGATGTTGAATTCAGCCGGGGCCAGGTGGAGATCGTGGGCGACGGCAGGACCCTTCGTTTCCGTCGGTTCCAAAGGTTCCGCCCGCAGGTCGCCCCGTTCGCGCGCCTCGAAGAAGTCCCTGGCAATGGCGGGGAAGAGGGCAAACGACAGTTGGTCTTCCAGCGTTGCGGCGGACTCGGGCATGTCTTTCTTGAGTTTTTCAAACTCGGACTCAAGCCGGTCGGCAGGCCGGCCCTTCACCGGTTCTTCGTCTCCTATGGCCCGCGCCATAATCTCTTTATCGAGCGGCCCGGGAGCCCGGCCGTACAGGCCGAGGAAATAATTCTTGGTTTCCGTGGTGATGACCTTATACCGCTCCCCCTGTTCGCCCGTGAGCACATTGAGGGTGGCCTGCGTGCCGACGATCTGGCTGGTCGGCGTGACGAGCGGCGGATAGCCCATGTCTTTGCGGACACGGGGGATTTCGTCCATCACTTCCTTCATGCGATCCAGGGCGTTTTGTTCGGCCAGTTGGGCGGCGAGATTGGACAGCATGCCGCCGGGGATTTGTGACGTCAGAATCTCGGCATCCACACCGGTGAAGTCACTTTCAAATTGCCGATACTTCCGGCGCACATTTCGGAAATGCTCGGCGATGGGCTGCAGATCTTCCAGATCCAAGCCGCTGTCATAGGGCGTGCCCCGTAATGCCGCCACCATGGATTCTGTAGGTGGATGCGACGCGCCTCCGGCAAGCGGAGAAATCGAGGTATCCAGAAGATCGAGTCCCGCCATGACGGCCATCAGGGCCGACATGGTTCCCATGCCCGACGTGTAGTGGGAGTGCAGGTGGATGGGCACGCGAACCGCCGCTTTGAGGCTCTTGACCAGGCGGTAGGCATCGACGGGTGCCAGCAGCCCGGCCATGTCCTTGATGCAGATGGTATCGGCGCCCAGATCTTCCAACCGTTTGCCCATTGTGACGAACCCGTCCAGCCGGTGGACCGGGCTGGTGGTGTAGGAGATGGCCGCCTCCACGTGCTTTTCGCAGGCTTTGACTTCACGGATGGCCCGCTCCAGATTGCGGACGTCGTTGAGGGCGTCGAAGATGCGGAAGACATCGATGCCGTTAAATGCCGAGCGCTCGATAAACTTCTCCAGCACGTCGTCGGCATAGTGGCGATATCCGACGAGGTTCTGTCCGCGCAACAACATTTGCAGTTTCGTCTTCGGCATCGCCGCGCGGAGGGCGCGCAGGCGCTCCCAGGGGTCTTCTTTGAGGAACCGGAGGCAGGTATCGAAGGTGGCGCCGCCCCAGACTTCCAACGACCAGAATCCCACGGCGTCCAGTTTTTGGGCGATGGGTAGCATGTCCTCGGTACGCATCCTGGTTGCGAGCAGGCATTGATGTCCGTCACGCAAGGCGACCTCGGTCATCAACAGTTTTTTGCCCGGCGCCGGGGTCACGCGGAACTCAGGGCTCGCCGCCTGCCTAACCTGGACGGCGCGTGAGGCCGAGGGCCGGAGGGGTTTTGCGCGCACGTTCTTCTTTGCGGGGCTTTTCTTCGGGGCGGTCTTTTTAGTCTTTTTCGTTGCCATACTGGCGGCCTTCGGCGGCGAATCCGCTCGTGTAAGAGGGTTGAGGTGTTGTTGCCGGATGGCTGGGGAGGTCAGAGTCCTTCGTACGCGGCGATCGCTGCGGAGATGGCCAGCACCAGGTCCTCAGGCTCCTCGGATTCTTCGTATTGATACAGGTCCGGATGGGTTTCCAGGTAGGACGTATCGAATCGTCCGGCTTGAAAATCCTGTTCCATCATCACGTTCTTCATGAACGGAATGGTCGTTTTCACCCCGCGCAGCACATACTCTTCAAGGGAACGCCGCATGCGGCTCACGGTCTCTTCCCAGGTGCGCCCGCGGACGGTGAGTTTCGCCAGCAGCGCATCGTAGTAGGGAGGAATCGTGTAATCGCGATAGACCGCGCCGTCGATGCGGACCCCGATCCCGCCCGGTGACAGATAGGCGGTAATGGTTCCTGTGCAGGGCATGAAATTGTTGCGGGGGTCTTCGGCATTGATACGGCACTGAATCGCATGGCCTTGCAAGGTGACATCCTTTTGGCGAATCTCCAGGGGTTTGCCTGCCGCGATTGAGATTTGATTGCGGACGATGTCGATGGCCGTGATCTGCTCCGTGACCGTATGTTCGACCTGAAGTCGCGGATTCATTTCCATGAAGTAGAAATGCCCCTCATGGTCGAGAAGGAACTCGACCGTACCGGCATTGTCGTAGTGTACCGCTTTCGCGATGGCAATGGCGGCCTCGCCCATTTGCGCGCGCAGTTTGGGGGTCAGGATCAGAGAGGGCGCGATTTCGATCAGCTTCTGATGCCGGCGCTGGATGGAACAATCCCGCTCGCCCAGGTGGATGATGTTGCCGTGTTTGTCGCCCAGAATCTGGAATTCAATATGGTGCGGCCGCTCGATGTATTTCTCGATGAAGATACTGCCGTCGCCGAAGGCTGCCTGTGCTTCCCGCGAGGCCACCTCGATGTTTTCGCGTAATTCCTGATCGGACCGGACTACACGCAAACCACGTCCCCCGCCGCCGGCGCTGGCCTTGATCATGACCGGGTAATTGATCTGATGGGCGAAGGCCAGGGCTTCATCGACGCTGGTGACTCCCCCTTCGGTGCCGGGAACGATCGGGACGCCCGCCCGTTGCGCGATCTGCCGCGCCTTTACTTTGCTGCCCATGAGATCGATCGTCTCGGGAGACGGACCGATGAAGGTAATGCCGGAGGTTTGGCAGAGCCGGGCGAATTTGGTGTTTTCGGAGAGGAATCCATATCCGGGATGAATCGCATCGGCGCCGATGCGTTTGGCGATCTCCACGATCTGTTTCCCGTCCAGAAACCCTTTAACGGGTCCCGGGCCTACGAGGTAGGACTCGTCGGCTTTCTTGACGTAGATGCCGGAGGAGTCGGCCTCAGAATAGATCGCGGCCGTCGCGATATTGAGCTCACGACAGCCACGGATGATGCGCATGGCGATTTCGCCACGGTTGGCAATAAGGATCTTCCGAAACATGATGGGATTGCGAGAGGCTTGGAGCCGTAGCTCACCTCTGATCCGCCTCCAAAAAAGATCGCGTAACCTAGCATAGGGTCAAGAGAGTTGTCGAGACGAACCAGGACGAAAGGGTGGAGGGTGGGAGGGGCCAAAACGGGCAGGCGGTGATGAGCCTCCTGCCCGCGGGTGTATCTTATTTGGCTTGAATCAGGAGCGGCTTGGATTGAGCACTGCCGCCTCCGGCTACGACGATGATAAAGGACATGCCGGCTTTTGCCTCCGGCACTACGGCTTCGATCGTGGTTTCGTTCACGAAACGATAGTCGATCTTCTCCTTGGAGGCGGCGCTGAAGGTCACTCCATGGAAGCATTCCTTGCTGCCGAAATTTTCACCTTTAATGGTGATC
>JBEIQG010000243.1:0-5077 GCA_040376625.1 Nitrospira sp.
CCATTCTCCCACGAGGAACTTTAAGGGACTCAGACTCGTATCCGGGATATCCGCGGCTTGGGTGAAGTGCGGGACAAGGAGTAGGACGAGACCACAGAGAGAACGAACAATTCCACGCGACATGCACAACCCTCCATGAAACCAGAAGAACTCGAGCACTGGTCAGTCAAGCATGTCTCCAAGGCCGAGATCAAGACTTTTTCCGCCACTGTCGCAGAACGGCACAACAGGGATGCTGGTGTGAGTCAAAATTGAACGTATAATGACTTGGCCTGAAGGGAAAAGCGGGAGACTCAATCGGGAGGGAGTGGCGATCGCGCGCGTGCGGAGGAGGCCGGAAAAACCGATGCCGAAGGACTCCTGGCCCCTATCTTGAACACCTGTGGCCTGCAAACTCGATCCTCCATCAGCCGGTCGGTGTGAAGAATGATCGTCGCCCTGTAAGGTTTTCTGCCTTGCTCCGTCTGTAGCGGTGAACGGTTGATGTCACCCCGTACAGGGAGGAGTTTCATGATGAACCATCCATCGGCGGCCGCCGCCGCGCGTCATACAGCACCACGAAATCACGATTTCCACCTGGACGGCCATGGGCGCCGGGCGACTCCAGCGGAGCACCTCGAATCCCATGACCATCGCGGGCACCATGAATCGCACCGCCAGGCCACCTCGCTCGATCGAACGGCGCTCATGGCGACCCTGCATTGCTTAACCGGCTGCACCATCGGCGAAGTGCTCGGAATGGCGATCGGGACGGCCTTAGGATGGAGCAACTGGCCCACGGTCGGTCTTGCGGTTGTACTGGCCTTTTTCTTCGGGTACGCCATGACCTTGTACCCGTTGAGGAGGGCGGGTATGGCGTGGAGAACGGCGCTGGGGTTGGCCTTGGCGTCCGATACGCTCTCCATGACCACCATGGAACTGGTGGACAATGCGTTCATGGTGATGATTCCCGGAGCGATGGACGCCGGGTTATCTGATCCCCTGTTCTGGGGCAGCCTGGCCCTGTCCCTTATCCTGGCGGGAGTGGCGGCATTTCCCGTCAATCGCTGGTTGATCGCGCGGGGCAAAGGGCATGCGTTGGTGCATGGGCACCACTGCCACTGAGACGGTTCGGCTGCCATCGTCGATCCACGGCTACGAGATGCCTGGCTCTTGCTGATTCAGGAGTCATTCGGGATGAGGATGGGGACATATATGCGCCTCACGGCGTTCCTGGTCTTGGCCACGGTCGCCTTCGCGATGGCGGCATGCAGCCAGCTCGAGCCGCGCGACAAGCGCTTCTATTACCGCGCCATGTGGAATTTTTCGTTGCGGGAAGACCTGGCCGAACTCGACAGTGAGTTCAATGGTGTGGACTTCGGCCATTCCAATCTATACGAGCACCTGTTGCTGACCGGCGGTGGGGACGTACAGGCGATCGAGGAGCGGGCGCGCAAGCAGACGCTCGCGTTTATCGCGACCAAACCCCGGCTGAACCCGAACGAGGAGGCGATTGCACCGACCTACATGAAGCTGGCCTGGCGCGCGCAGAACACGTTCGACGAAGCGCATGCCCTGCACCGCGCAACCTACGACATCGTGGTGTCCGACGAGCCGGACAAGGACCGTGCGCTCCGCAATGTGTTGGCCTACTACAAGGACAGCGCCTACACGATCACATCCAGGCGGCTGGATCATCGAAGGCTGGACCGGTTTCCCTATTCGAAATCGTTCCGAACGCGTTTCCCGCTTTTTAATGCGACGATCTGGTCGTACCATTACCTGCAGGTGGCCGTGTACGATCCGTTGCAGGCCGCGCGCGACCTAGCCGCCAAGACGCAAGCGGTGCGGCCGATTCTCGCGACCTACCGCCGGTATCTCGAACAGCCGCCGGTGCAGTGGACGTTCATGCCACTCACGGCGGAACTCAGTCCGCAGTTTGCCGCGCGGTATCCGGAACTGGCCAACATCTTCGACAACCTGCACATGTTGCACGACAACATCAGCGACATTCTTACGAGTGAAGAGCTTCCGACCCGGGAGGCAAAGCGGGCCGAAATTTATCGTGTGCTGAATAGCTACTATTTGGCGAGTGCGGATGCGACCAATCCGATGGTCGTGCAGGGTCAGGAGCATCACCATTGAAGCTGAGAAACGGGCGAATCCTTGCGTTCGTATTCGGCGCGGGCCTCACGCTGGCGACCGCACCGCTGTTGGCACTGGACCATGATAACCTCGATCCCAACCGCCCGATCGGCATGGAGGATGCCTATGCCATTCCAATGGGGGAAATCGGTCTGGAGGGCGGTGTGCGATTCAATGACAGGCGAGAGGGACGCACGCAGGTCACGTTTCAGCCGCAAATCATCTACGGTGCGTTCGCCAATACCCAGATCGAAATCCAGGGGGATCTGTTCACCGACCCGCGATCCGTCGTAGGCGCGAACAAGTCTGGCGACCTGCACCTGGGGGTCCTCTACAACTTCAATACGGAGACGTTGATGCTGCCGGCATTCGCGGTCCGGGTCGAGGCGGATCTGCCCACCGGCGTGAATTCCACGGGCGTGGATACGCAGCTCACCGGCATCCTGACCCGCTCATTCGGGCGACTGCGGGTGCATGTCAATGCGGGGTATGCCGTGATCGGATCGCCGCGAGGGCAGGAGCGACCCGGTGCCTATCGGGCCGTGGCCGCCATCAGCTACCCCCTGGGATATCCCACCAGCTTTCGCGACACACTGATTGCGAGCATCTATAGCCGCCAATCGGACCTGCGCGGGCAACAGAACCATACCGGCATCGAAGTCGGCATCCGCCATCAATTGACCTCGCGCGTCGTGCTCGACGGCGGGCTTGGCACTGAGTTTGTCGGGCCGGCGGAACGTGCCGCGCTGCTGGGGACGATGGGGGTGTCCGTCGGATTTTAGGGGTAGGAGGCTCTAACGGTTGAAGGTGAGTGTTGCCATATGCCAGAGACTCTCCGCCAGCCAGCGGCTGTCTTTGAACAGATGGGCCAACTCGGAGGTGAGGATGAAGAAGGCGGGATAGAACAGCTGCGGGCTGGTTTTGCTCCAGGTCAGGGCCGGCTCCACGAGTTTCACAAAGACAGCTCGCCATTTCCAGATCACGCCCACGGCAGTTACTCCGAGCAATGCGCCCGACAGGATGTCCGTCGGAAAGTGCAGGCCGACGTAGATCCTGGGGAGGGACACAATCACGGCTGCATGGAGGAAGGCCAGGGTTCCTACGAACGGCGACACCAACCAGAGGCCGGCAGCGAGGGCAAAAAACAGGGACGCATGGTCGCTGGGAAACGAACTCCACCCGGCAAGAAAATCTTCCGGCACGGTGTAGGGCAGGGTGAAGTCCAATCCGGACGTGTGGACCGGGCGCGGACGGTAGGGCAGGACGAGCTGAAATACACGGGCGACCGCCATCGCCGAGAAGGCCCCCAGGATGGCGAGGAGGACGGTTCGTCGATGATCCTCACGATGTGGATCGCGAAACCAGGCCCACCAGACGAGCGGCAACGACAGGTACCCCTTCAGCGCATCGCTGTCGCTGATCGTCATGATCAGGCTGTCCAGGGCCCAGGACCGCTGAGCGAATTGGTTGAAGAAGGCCAGGACTGTCGTGTCGAATGTGTTCATGCGCACGTCGCCTGCAAGGGTGGGAGCCTCATCGAGAGTGAACAACGTCAAGGAGCCGGGCCTTTGCCGGAGGCCCGTACGATCAGGGTAAGGGGAAGATACTGGAGACGTGGACTCATTGTAAATGCTTATAAGTCAGGTAGGGTGGCAAGTACGAATAATTTCGCAGCCCTGACAGGACTGCCGGGATTCTGTTACGGAAACAAAAGGAGGCCAGGGCTGAAATGCCCTATCGGAGGGCCATAGGGACATTCGGCTGAACAGCATGGATGATCGGTTCTTGACGGCCATTCGGCCCTAGGAAGATAATGCGTCCGTCGCCAGGAGGCAGGCATGGGACGGGCCGGCCGGATCGCACACGGAATCATGGCACTTGTCAGTGTACTGCTGGTCGCTTCCTGCGGCGATTCATTCAACGACGCTTATTGCGAAGCGAACAACCAGCGCAATCAGCAAACTCGCGACCACCTCACCAACGTCATCGAACAAAAGCGCAATCAGCCCGGGCTCTATCTCGCGCGCGCCCGCTGCCACTATGTTCTCGGCGCCTATGCGCAAGCCGTGCAAGACGCGTCCGAGGTCGTTCGCCGGCTGCCGAACAAGGCCGAGGCCTATCTCATTCGCGCCAAAGCCGGGAAGATGCTCGGCCGGATTCCGCAGGCGCTCGAGGACTATAGCGCCGCCATCAAATTCCAGCCGACCGCCGAGGCCTACTATGGCCGCGGGTTGACCTACATGCGGGAGTATCAGGGAAAAGATCGCGAGGCGCTGGATGATTTCACCGCCGCCATTCGCCTCGATCCCAAACATGTCGGCGCCTATGCATTCCGCGCGCAGATTTATAGCCGCCACGAACAATTTCAGAACGCACTCGCGGATTCTGAAAAAGTGCTCAAGCTCGATCCCGCCACACCCAACGCCTATTGCAACGTCGGTTTCGCCCACTATGCGCTGGGGCATGACGCCGACGGCCGCAAGTTCCTCACCACCTGCTACCAGAAGGATCCCGATCCCCAGACGCGGGGCTATTACGAAACGGAAGTGAACAAGGTGCTGTATGCGCGGAGGCCGAAGCGGAATTCCGGCGGGGGCTACGTCGCTGAAGGCGGGATGAAGACACCCTACGACCGGGAAATGGAACGACAGCAGAATGTCTACGAAAGCCTGCGCAATTCAGGATTCAACGATCGGGCGGAGGCTTGCCGGGTGGACGGGTCGAAATGTTGAGAGAGGGAGCAGCCGCCCCGTCCTTCTTGCTCGCAGACCGCGCACTATCAGAATGTGCTCGGCCCATGCGCGCAGTGAAGGCCGATGCGGCTACTCCCAAGGGGAATGCAGGGGGTAAGTGGAGGGAGCATTAGATCTTGATGCGCGGCCTGAGAAGGCCCTCGTTGGACGACGCGCAGTGGGGGCTCACTCAGGCCGCCCCCCTTGAGGGAGTGAGGGGG
>JBEIQG010000240.1:0-5201 GCA_040376625.1 Nitrospira sp.
CGAGCCTGGCGCCACCTGCTCCCCCGTCACAAACCGACCCTGGGATGGTCAAGCAACCAGAACATCTGCCTCCTCCGGCGCCGGAAGCAGTCGTGCCTCCGCCGGTTGTCGATCCCAACATGGCGATCGACCCGGAGAAAACTCCACGTCCGGCTCCCCCGCCGCCACCGTCGTCCGGAAATCCTCCAACCGGGATTAGGTAGGTCGATCTTCCATGACGATTGAGAATCATGCTATGGTGAATTCGCCGCGCCGCGACTCGACGCAGTTCATCGACTCACCCTTTCGCAGAGGTACGTCCATGAGTGCACGCGGATCGCTCGTTTCGTTCCTCGCATGGCCTCTGAAAGGGCTGGTCAGATCGTTTCTGAGCCCTTCACTGTATCAACAAATGCGGGTGACGATACTCGGTGAACAGTCAGGGCTGGGACTCGACTGGCGGTGGGCGAACTCCCTGCGCCGTCCCCATCCGATCCGTCGGGACTTCGGTTGGCAGGCGGGACAACCGATTGATCGCTATTACACCGAACAGCACTTTCTACCGGCCTGTCGCGCAGACATTCGCGGCAGGGTGTTGGAGATTGCAGATGATCGATATACCCGGCGATTCGGGGCGGAAAAGGTCACGGTATCGGATGTGCTCCATGTTCAGCCCGATGCACCCGGCGCGACCATTTGCGGGGATCTGACTAAGGCCGATCACATCGCCTCCGACAGTTTCGATTGCATTATTCTTACCTTCACCCTGCAATTTATCTTCGACTTGCGGGCGGCAATCAGGACAGTGGCACGCATTCTCAAACCCGGAGGTGTCGCCCTGCTCGTGTTCCCCGGTATCAGTCAGATCTCCCGCTATGACATGGACAATTGGGGGGAGTGCTGGCGCTTCACCTCTCTGTCGGCACGAAAGCTGTTCGAAGAAGCGTTTCGGCCCGAAGACGTGACGGTCACCACCTATGGCAATGTCCTGACTGCCACAGCGAGCTTGCACGGCCTGATCTCCTCGGAGTTGAGCCGTGAGGAGCTCGACCACTGGGACCGAGACTATGAGCTGCTGATCGGTGTACGAGCGGTGAAGCGATAGGGCTCTTTCGGGTGGTGCCGGCTGCTCTCTCTCGTTGGTTCATTCCTTGCGCAAATTACGCAGCTTCCCGTAAATCAATCGTGCACCGGGCTTGAACGTGACGTAGTACCAGATCCATTCCATCATGACCCGAAATCGATTCCGAAAGCCGATCAGGAAGAATATATGGATGAAAGACCAGGCCAACCAGGCGACCAAGCCCGAAGACGAAACGGGCCCGAACCGGGCCACCGCTTTGGCTCTGCCGATGGTGGCCAGCATGCCACGATCTCTGTAATGAAAGGACCGGCGCCGCTCTTTTGGGATGTCTCCCGCGATTAACTTCGCCACGTAACGACCTTCCTGTATCGCCACTGGCGCCACACCCGGCAGGGCGCGACCTTCATCCGACTCGCAACGCGCGGCATCGCCGATGACAAACGTCCAGGGGTCACCGGGGAGGCTGAGATCCCCCGCCACACGGACACGCCCGGTCTGATCCAGTGGGACTTCTAACGATTTCAATATCGGCGAGGCGGTGTTTCCTGCCGCCCAGATGACATTGGCACTTCGGATGAACTGCGCGCCGGCCAAGACCCCCTGCTCGGTCACGTCTTTGACCCGACAGTTCACCATGACGGTGACTCCGATGGCCTCGAGAGCCGCCTGCGCTTTTCCGGACAGATCGGGCGGAAATGCGTCGAGTATGCGGGCACCTCCCTCGATTAAGAGCACTCGAAATTCAGCCCGATGTAATACCGGAAAATCAGGCGCCATCGCCCGCCGGCCGATCTCCATGAGCGCGCCGGCCAGTTCAACTCCGGTTGGCCCGCCTCCGACGATGACAAAGGTAAGATGTTCGCGCACATCCTGCGCGTCATATGCCCTTTGCGCCCGCTCAAAGGCCATCAACATCCGCTCGCAAATCTCCAATGCGTCGGGGAGGGTTTTTAGCCCCGGCGCATGCATTTCCCACACTTCATGGCCAAAGTAGGCATGGCGCGCACCGGGGGCTAGAATCAGACGATCATAAGGAATCGGCGCGGTCTCAGACAGGAGAACACAACGCCGGGCTCGATCAACCTGGGTGACCTCACCCAGCATGATCCGGATGTTCTGCTGGCCGCGAAACAGAGTGCGAAGCGGCCAGGCGATATCAGCCGGTGACAATGCAGCAGTCGCGACCTGGTAGAGGAGCGGCTGAAACAGATGGTGGTTGACCCGATCCACGAGGGTAACCTGGACCGCTACCCCCTCGAGCGCTCTGGCAGCGGCCAGGCCACCAAACCCTCCCCCGACAATCACCACTTGCTGCATTGCTCTACCTCCTTACAGGGCTGTCCGCTCGACGCTTACCACCCAGGCGCGAGAGTCACACATCCGGAAGATTATCTCCTCAGATCGGAGAGCGGGAGTCACTAGGGAGGCGCCTAGTGGGGAGAACGCCTTGGGCCATTTATGATCGAACTCATTCCTCCACACCACAGGAGCCCCCTGATGGGCGACAAGTCAGGCGCGCCCGACGGGGCCCTTCCACCCAGAATTGTCTATCATCATTTCGCCAAGGAGTCCCTATGAGAATTGCGCAGATTGCTCCCTTATGGGAGAGTGTGCCTCCCGCAGTTCATGGAGAAGCCGAACAGGCCATCTCCTATCTGACCGAAGAATTGATAGGCCAAGGTCACGACGTCACGCTCTTTGCCAGCGGCGATTCCATCACCCAGGCGAAGCTGGTATCGACCTGGCCTGAGTCCTTGCGTGTATCCAGACATGTCATGAACCCCGATGCGCCTCTGTTTGCCTTAATGGAACGGGTGTTCGCCGCCAGTCGTGAGTTTGACCTGATCCATTCCCATGTGGGGTTTCTCCCGTTCCCGCTCGCCCGTCAATGTCGCATTCCGCTCCTTACAACCCTCTATTCGCGCCTCGATCTGCCGGAACTCTTACCGTTGTTCAGAAAATTTTCCGACATGCCGCTGGTATCTCTTTCGGAGGCCCAACGCGAACCGATCTCCTGGGCGAATTGGCTTCAAACCATTCCTCTGAGCCTGCCTCGACACCTCTATACGCCGGATGTCGCTGCGGGCACATATCTGGCCTTTCTAGGACGCATCGAAGCGGGAAACGGGATCGAGGAAGCCATCGCCGCAGCCGCTCGCATCGGGATGCCCCTCCAAATCGGAAGCACCGGCGCCCCGGAGGATCGTGCCTACTACGACTCCATCATCAGTCCGCTCCTGGATGGCTCGCTGATTCAGTACCGGGGCACGGTGCATGAAAAGGAGAAAAATGATTTTCTGGGTCATGCCGCTGCTCTTTTCGCGCCGATCAACAATCGAGAGCCAGCATGCTTGGCGGCGATTGAGGCCTTAGCTTGTGGAACTCCCGTCATCGCCTTCCGGACTGGACCGGCCGCGGAATGTGTCCAACACGGAGTGACCGGATTCCTTTGCGACACGGTGGAAGAGATGGCGCGATCCCTCGGGCACATCGCGCTCTTGGACCGTAGCCACTGCCGACTCTCATTCGAGACACGATTCACGGTCCCACAGATGGCGCACGCGTATCTCACGATATACGAGCAACTGGTGGCAACAGCTACTGCGGTATCCAGCGGACGAGAGGGTGCGTCTGCCTTGCCCGTCGCCTGCTCGGATCAAACCTGATCACGTTCTGCTCGTAATCTCTTTCCTCGAAATAAAAAGGGGCAGGCTCTCTGGTAGAGAACCTGCCCCAGTCTGTCGAATCAGAGAACGAGATTAGCGCTTGCTGCTCGGATTGCCGCCTTCAAATCCGGGCGCCTGCCCGGCGGGCAATCCGCTCGTTCCGCTCGGCCCGCCGCCCCCGACACTCTCTTCTCCCATAGACCCGGTCGCACCGGAGCCCTTTTGGCCTGGAATGCCGGGATTACCTGGAGCAGTGGGCGCTTCACGAACTTGTTCCATTTTATCCATATACTGCTTGATGTCCGGCGACATGTCCTTGCTGGCGTTCATGGACACCGGGTTTTGAATGTCTTCTTTCTTCAGGTTCAACTGAAGTTTATCGCCCTTGGTCACAAACTGACTCCAGCGAATGGGAATCGCTCGCTTCGATTCGTTGGATACGAATACGACATATTCAATGTCACCCGTTTTCGTATCTTTCAGGACCTGCTGGATTTTGCCGATCTCGGCACCCTGCATGTTAAACACAGAGGCGTTGGCGTATTGGCTCCCTTTCACCTCCTCCAGCTGGCCCTGTCGAACCGGCGTATCGGCATATTCTTCCGGGATTCCCTGTTTTCCGCCGGTCAAGTCCGTCTTCTTGTCCAGGTGGGAGGGCTGGGTCGGGGTGGATGTTCCTGCTCCCTTGCCCATGGTGGAATCGGCCGTAGATGTGCTGCTTCCGTCTCTGGATCCTTGAGTGAAGCCCGGTGAACTCGTAGCGAGTAAAAATGCAATCGTTCCTGCGTAGATGGCTATATGTCGCGTCATAAACGGTCTCCTTCTTTTCGGTGTCTGCTGTTCGTAGCCCCGACCTTTTGTCCTCATCTCACCAGTACGGCTTGTAGCCATAGTAGGTGTGGAGACGTTCGCCCCAGGCGGTGTCCGCCATATCAGGCCAACGATCCTTATCGAACCCTTCGGCCTCTGCCAAGCGTTCCCTGGCCACGTTCAATATGAAGAAATCCCCCCCTGCGGACATGGTCAGCGCCTCCCAGGGTAGTGCGAACAATTTGTCGCCCAGCCCGAGGAAACCGCCGAACGACAGCACCGCATAGGCAATGCGTCCCTTGTCGAGATCGATCATGAGTTCGTTGATCTCTCCCAGATCTTCTCCCGCCTGATTCTGCACCGGCGTGCCCTCTATCGTGGAAGCCGCCAACAATCGTCGCCCCGTCTGTAGTGCCATGAGAATCCCTCCTTATATTGGTATGCGATGCTCTGAGGCAGTCACCGTGACCTCGTATTATCATTCATAACGCCCTTCGCGGTGAGGGACAGCTAGGAAGCCCCCTAGACATCATATCCAGGACGAATCATGCGCACCGGATCAGCAAGGCCACAGGACTGTGCTTCAGCAGTTGTCCGACCGGCAGGACCTGGCGCTCACCCCGGTTGCACGTTTCAAATCGTTCCCCGGTGAACAGGTGCTC
>JBEIQG010000071.1:0-15499 GCA_040376625.1 Nitrospira sp.
CCGCGGTTTCGCGACCAGATCCGGCAGGAGCTCGGGCAACTGGGTATTCTTCATTTGACCGCGCTTGAAGAGGGTCAAACCCTTGTACTATAGGTGAGCACGATGGCATGGTTTAAAAAAGGCAAAACCGAGGAGGCAGAGCCTCCCAAACGCTCCAAAGTGGCGGAGGGGATGTGGCTGAAGTGTAATCACTGTCGGGAGATCGTGTATCGCAAGGAGGTGGACCGGAACAATAAGGTCTGTCCGAAATGTGATTATCACTTTCCCATTTCGGTGATTGAACGGATCAATCTCCTGGTCGATCTCGGAACCTTCAAAGAGTGGGACGCCGAGTTGGAGCCCCAGGACCCGCTCCAGTTTCAGGATACCCGCACGTATAAAGACCGGATCAAGGCGCAGCAGGAAAAGACCGGCCGTAAAGATGCCATGGTCATCGGCCAGGGAGCGATCAACGGGCGCAAGGTGGCACTGTGCGTCTTCGACTTCGGGTTCATGGGCGGCAGTATGGGATCGGTCGTCGGCGAGAAGATCTGCCGCGCCGTCGATCGGGCATTGGAAGGCCGCATGCCATTGATCCTCGTGACCGCTTCGGGCGGCGCCCGCATGCAGGAAGGAATTCTATCCCTCATGCAGATGGCGAAGACATCCGCGGCAGTGGCGAAGTTGGGGGAGGCCAAAGTGCCGTTCATCTCCATCTTGGCGGATCCGACGTTCGGCGGAGTGACCGCGAGCATTGCCATGCTGGGGGATGTCATCATCGCCGAACCGAAAGCGCTGATCGGGTTTGCCGGTCCGCGCGTCATCGAGCAAACCATCAAGCAGCAATTGCCGGATCAGTTTCAGCGGGCCGAGTTCCTCCTGGATCATGGGATGATCGACATGATCGTCGAACGGAAACAGTTGAAGGAAGCGGTGAGCACGCTGGTCGGACATTTCTAGTCCGACCGCCGCCGTCGACTAACCACGATGACCTATTCCGCCACTGTTCAGTTTCTCTACGGTCTGCAGCAGCACGGCATCAAGTTGGGGCTGGAGACGATCCGCGCCCTGCTGACCAGGGTGGAGGAGCCGCATCGTCGTTATCCGGTGCTCCACATCGGAGGGACGAACGGGAAGGGTTCCACCGCAGCGATGACCGCCGCGATGTTGCAGGCTGCGGGATATCGGGTCGGCCTGTACACGTCGCCGCATCTGATCGACTTCCGCGAGCGCATTCGGGTCAACGGAACCATGATTCCCGAGGAGGCGGTCGCCAGATTGGTTGAGATGCTACAAGGAGTTGCCGCGCCCGATCTTGCCCCGACGTTTTTTGAGTTCACGACCGCGCTCGCATTCCAATATTTTGCGGAATACCAGGTGGATGTGGCGGTGCTGGAAGTGGGGTTGGGAGGACGGTTCGATGCCACCAATGTGGTGGAGCCGCTGGCCTGCGCCATTACGACGATCGGCCTGGACCATGAGGCCTATCTCGGGTCTACGGTGGAGGCGATCGCGTTTGAAAAGGCGGGCATTGTGAAACCCGCCGTGCCGGTCGCGCTGGGTCGAATCGAGCCCTCGGCTCGCCGGGTCATTGAACAGCGCGCATCGGAGGTGGCCGCTCCGGTGTATGTTGTGGGTCGCGAATTCTCCTGCGAGGGCCCTTCAACGGCTGACTTCCGGTATGCCGGCTGGTCAGCACAGTACGCTCATCTTTCCTGCCCGCTGCAGGGACGCTTTCAGCTCGACAATCTCGCCTGCGCCCTGGCCTTGGTCGAACTCGCTCGCGAGCGCGGGTTGGCTGTGCCTGAGGACGCGGTACGAAGCGGGTTGCAGCATGTGGCATGGGAAGGCCGGTTGGAAATCGTCGGCGAGTCGCCGACGGTTATGGTGGACGGAGCCCACAATCCTGCGGCTGCGGCTGTGCTGGCTGAGTATCTCGCCGATCGGCGGCGTGGCCGGCGGGACTCGAAGATCACGCTGATCGTAGGGATGATGCGCGACAAACATCCACGTGAATTCGTTGCGCCGCTGTTGTCCCAGGTGGATACGTTGATCCTGACACAGGCGGATCTGCCGCGTGCGTCCACCGGTTCGGAATTGCGCACGCTGCTGCAAGATTGTGCGCCGTCCGCCCAGGTGGCGGCCACCCCCGCCGATGCGCTGGCTGCCGCGAAGCGATTCGCCGCTCCGTCCGATCTAATTTGTGTCACGGGCTCCTTGATGCTGGTCGGCGAGATCAAGGCCCTCCTTCGAGGGTGTTCCCTCTCACCTGTTCGTGGTTGAGATGGGGCCAGACCGCTATTCGGCTTCGATACGGCGGCGGACGATTGGTTGCCAGTTTCCGATTGTCCTCCTGACTCTCCTCCTCAGTTGGTTGCTGCTGGTTGAATCCACCTCGGCACAATCCACGGTGACCACCGCCTCACCGAGCAACCAGCCTCTCACCGTCACGGCCGAACGCATCGACCACCTGCAGGAGCAGGAGGTGTACGAAGCGGACGGGTCGGTGGTGGTGACGCAAGGCTCGTTTCGACTCACGGCCGATCATGTCACGATCAATTCGCTGCCGGGTACCTTAGTGGCGACCGGACATGTGCATTTCTTCGACCCGAGTTCCGATCTGCAGGCGGAGCGGATGGAATTGAACGTGAATACCGAAGCCGGAGTCATTACCCATGGGTCGATGTACATCAGGCCCAGTAACTCCTTTTTTACCGGTCGCAGCATCAGGAGGCTCTCTGAGGACCACTATCGCATCAAGGAAGGAACGTTTACGAATTGCGATGCCAAAGACGGCGAAGTGCCGGCTTGGCGATTCAAGTTCGACGACCTTGATGTGAATACGGGGGAGAGTATCGGGATGAAGCGGGCGTGGCTCTGCATGCGGGACACGCCGATCATCCCTGTCCCGACCCTCACCTATCCGCTCAGCAATCGCCACAGCGGGTTTCTCATTCCCACACCCGGCTATGACAACCGCTTCGGGCTTCACTACCAGCAGGGCTATTTCTGGGCGATCAACCCCAGCCAGGATCTGACGATCGCACCATCGTATTATTCGGATCTCGGGTACGGAAGCGATTTTACCTATCGCTATTATCTGAACCGGCGGTCCAGCGGGCAGTGGTTTGCGAGCTTTCTCCAGCAGACGAAACTGCCGAATGTGTCAGGCGTCGACCAGACCGCCTCGGATGAACGGCGCTTGCGAGGCTTGATCAGCGGCCAGCACGTTCAACAGGTTACGGACACACTCCTGGTGCGAGGCCAGGCGTCGTTTGTGTCGGATCGGCAGTATCTCCAACAGTTGAGCAACTCAGGAGCGCAACGGGCCTCTCCCAGCGGCGAATCCACGTTGCTGGCGACCCAACGTCTGCCGTACGGGAGCGCCTATTTTCTGGGCCAGTACCTCCAACCGTTGAATTCCGGCGGTCCCGACACGTTCCAGCGTCTCCCGGAGGTCGGCTATGTGTTGCCGAATACCTCGGCGTTCGGGCTGCCCCTGCTCATGAATCTCGACAGTAACTTTGTGAATTTTTATCGCGAACAGGGGTTCGCGGTGAATCGCATGGATTTTATGCCCGGTGTTACTACCGATGTGATCGATGTCGGGCACGTGATCGGGTTGACGCCGCATTTCAAGTTCAAGGAAGTCTACTATACGCGCGGCATTCAGGAGGCAAGTCCGCTCCATCGCGAGACGTTCTGGGCGGCCATGGATGCCTCTTCCAGGCTGAGCCGCAGGTATACCGGGGCTGACGGCGGGAGTTTCCTGCACACGATTGAACCGAGTGTGATGTACGAATATGTGCCGGGAAGCAACCAGTCTCAGATCGCCCAGATCGATCAAGTCGATGACATCCCGAAGAAAAATTTATTAACCTCTTCACTCCGGACCAAGTTGCTAGAACAGCAGGTGAACGGCCAATCGTTCAACTGGCTCGACTTGACCCTGGCGCAGAGTTATCACGTGGGCGGAGTGCAGACCCGCGCTCGAGAGTTTACTCCCGGGGTGTTACCGTTTCTGGGATCGCTCACGCAACCCTTGCAGCCGGCGACGGTGGAGGTGCAGGGGCGAAAAATGTCCGACTTGTGGATACGGGCGGTGATCGGCAATACCGCGCCGGAATTCTTTCGTCCACCCGGCGTCAACGAGGCCCTCGGAAAGAACGTGACCGGGGGACAGATGCTGCCTCCTACGAATTCGTATCTGACGGTCGATGCCTTTCTCGATCCCTACCGGGGGACGTTCAGCCAGTGGAATACCGATCTTCGGGTGCAGCAATCCAACTATTGGTACGTGGAGGTCGGGCAACGGTTCAGTCGCGACGGCAATCGGGTCCGGCGGGGCGATATCTGGAATCCGGTCTCATTTAATGAGGTCTACGCCCCCACCGAGGAAATCCAGTTCGTTACCGCCGGAGGGGGATTTCGAACGCCGTGGGGCTGGACCGTCGGCGCCAAGGGCTATTACGATGTCAAAGGCGGTCGCAGTCCGGAATTCGATGTCGTTGCCCTCTATCAAAACCCGTGCAAGTGCTGGTCGCTCGGGCTGTATTACCTGCAGTTCCCGGATCGCCAGAGTTACTCCTTCATGCTGAGTATGACCGGCATCGGCTGGACGGAGAACTTCGGCACGATTGTGGCTCGCACGATTTTGGGTCCATTGCTGGTCGGGGATCGCGGCTTGCCCTGGGCGGCGCCGGGTGGTCCTTATGGGCGTTCCCTGAATCCGCTGCCGGTGCAGTCGATGCCGATGGGGCGCTATTGAATAGTGTCATCACGCATGAACGGTTGGGATTGTGTAATGTGTGATGCGGTCCTGACACGATAGAGGAGGCGCGATCCTCATGTTACGTCACCGGCTCTTCCTGTTGATCGGGGTGTGCGTGTGGGTTGCGATTCAGGGGACGATCTCACCTCAAGCGTCTGCTGCGGACCAGCCATCGCATCTTCAGCGCGCTGCGGTGTTTCTCAAGGCCGCTGACTACCGTCAGGCGGTTGAGGCCTGTCAGGCGGCGGTGCGGGAGACTCCTTCGGCTCGAACCTATGTCTTCCTTACCTATGTATATCACGCGCTCGATGGTTACCTTGAGCACCTGGCGACCACCGATCAATGGGTTCGCGTGGAGCAGCTCTATCTGAATCTCGCGACCGGGCGAAGTGAAGATTTGGTTGATCCGCCGGATGTGCTCGCGCGTATCGCCAAAGAAATGATCCAGCAGGCCGTGCAGCGACAGTCGGACGTCACTGCGGCAATGGCGGCTCGCCTGGATGAGACGCTGGTGAAGCAGTTTTGGCAGGAGCAGGATGCGTGGCGCCGCGCCAGGCCGACGGACTGGTGGTCCGGCGTGCCGTCTGAATGGCACTGGGACAGGCCGTGATTTGACTCTCTGCAAAACCCTGTTATAGGATGACAGACGGTGTGTGGAAGCGCTTCAGCACATCGAAAAACGATAGCATGGTAGGTCGGTCGAGCGAAGGAGGACACTGTGGCAGGCGATGCGTTGAAAGCGACTGATGCGACGTGGGACGAGGATGTCATGAAGGCATCCGAATTAGTGATGGTCGATTTTTGGGCGGTGTGGTGCGGGCCCTGCCAGATGGTCGCACCGATCGTCGATGAATTAGCAACAGAATATGCGGGTAAGATCAAGGTTCGTAAGCTTAATACCGATGAGAACCCGGAAATCGCCGGTCGATATCAGGTGATGAGCATTCCGACCATTTTGTTCTTCAAGAACGGCCAAGCCGTCGAGCGCTTGGTAGGGGCGCGGCCAAAGCGCCAGTTCAAAGAAATCATCGATTCGCTTCTCGCGCAACATTCCGGTGCTGCCTAGCGTCGGATCCTCAGCGGCATGCTGACCGAGCTGCGCATCTCGAATTTCGGCGTGATCGAGCAGCTGGCCGTGCGCTTCGGCTCCGGCTTCATCGTATTTACCGGTGAAACCGGAGCCGGCAAATCTCTCCTCATTGATGCGGTAACTCTCCTGGTCGGAGGTCGTGCCTCGGCCGATCAGATTCGTGCCCAGTCCGATGAAGCCGATCTCGAAGCGGCGTTTGTGTTGCCGTCCGACCATCCCATCCTCCATTTGCTCCAGGCCAAGGAATTCGCTCGTCCAGGTGAGACGGAAATTGTCATCCGTCGCGTGATTTCCAGAACGGGGCGCAACCGCACCTACCTTAACGGCAATCTCTGCCCGGTTCATCTTCTGGAGGAACTGGGCGGTGCATTGGTGGATGTGCACGGCCAGCACGAGCAGCAATCGCTATTCTCCTCTGCGGCTCAGCTGGAGGCGTTGGATGCCTTCGGCCGACTTCATGCTCTTCGTCAGGACTACCAGGCCGCGTATCGATCGTGGCAGGAGCGGGTAGCTGAACGTGAGTCGCTGGCTGCGCACGTCGCTCAGCGCCGAGAACGAGAGGACCTGCTGCGTTTTCAATTTCAGGAGATCTCCGATGCCGCTGTAGAGGCGGGGGAGGACGCCCGGCTTGAACAGGAACGCCCTCGCCTGATGCATAGTCAGCAACTGGGAGACCTCTCCGACCAACTCCATGAGTTGTTGTATGCGGGGGATCAGGGTGTGCTGAGTCTGCTGGCTTCCTCGCGAAAACTGCTCGCGAAGATGATGTCGATCGATCCGGCTGCCGTCGAATGGACGCGCGTCGTAGGGGACGCCATCGTTCAGCTGAGGGACCTGGCCGACCAGATCCGTCACTATCGTGATCAGGTGGAAGCCAACCCGGCACGATTGATGGAAATCGAGCAGCGGCTGGATCGGTTACATCGGCTGAGCAAAAAATACGGAGGGTCGTTGGATGCCATGCTGGCGCTACAAGATTCCCTACGCGCTCAGCTGGCCCAATTGGACAGTGCGGAAACCCAACTGCAGGACTTAGCCACTGCTGTGAAGGATGCCGCACGTCGTGTGGGTGAACTGGCCGAGCGTCTCTCCCGTAAACGAATCGATGCGGCCAAGAGGCTCACGACCCAGGTGACGAAAGAGTTGAGCGCCCTTCGAATGGAGCGAACCCGCTTCGCGGTGGAGGTGCTTCCGCTACCCGCTGAGACGGCCTACGGCCTGATGGGCCACGATGCGGTGGAGTTCGTTTTTTCGGCCAACCCTGGCGAACCAGTTAAGCCTCTTGCCAAAGTGGCCTCCGGGGGGGAACTCTCCCGTGTCATGTTGGCGTTAAAAACTATTCTGGCCGAGAGTGATCGAGTTCCCGTGCTGATTTTTGACGAAGTCGATGCCGGAGTCGGCGGGGCGGTGGCTGAAGTCATGGGGAGACGTCTCCGCGATCTCAGTCGGCATCACCAGGTATTCTGCGTGACACATCTTCCGCAGGTCGGGTCCCAAGCCCATGCGCATTACCTTGTCGAGAAGCAGGTGCGACAGCAGCGCACCGCGACGCAAATCCGGTTGCTGACGGACCGCGAAAGAGAAGAGGAGGTGGCGCGCATGTTAGCCGGGGTCACGGTCACCGACAGTGCGCGCGCGGCGGCGGCTGAAATGATCGGCAGCGCGAAGGAACGACGGGCGCGATCGGATTAGGTCGCCGGTGAGGTTTTTGCGATTGCAAGGGCAGGTAAGGACGATTTGCATTCCCGCACGACCTGGGCAAAAAGCTCCGTCAGTTTCGGATCGAAGTGAGTATCCGCTTGGAGCACGATCTTGCGGATGGCGTCGTCGATGGACATCGGGAGGTGTCCCGGCATGTCGACCGTCAGGTTGTCGAAGGCTTGGGCGATGGCGACGATGCGTGCTAAGAGCGGAATGCCTTCACCCTCCAGCCCGTGTGGATTGCCCAGTCCGTCGAATCGCTCATGGTGATAGGCTACGATCTGTCCTACCTCGGCCTGAAACTCGAGCGGCAGCAGCATCCGCGCGCCGCTCTCAGAGTAGGCTTTGGCGAGGGCCCCGTTCTTGATACCGTCGTCATCGTCCGCTGCATATTTGTAATTGGGAATACTGATTTTTCCGATGTCGTGGAGGAACGCGCCCAGCGCGAGTGCCTTCTGATCGGGAAGGGAGAGGTTGAGCTGGTTGGCAAGGAGCGAGGCATAAAAGCTGACTCGGCTGCAGTGGTTCAGGAGTTGGCGGTCCTTCGCTTCGAGGAGGTCGGACAACAACGGGATCAATGCGGTGACATCGCCTGTACTGACGACGGGCTCGGGGGCGGATTTACCGATGGAGAAATAGTTGGCTTGCAGATCTTTCCATGCCTGGGCTGCTTCTTGTTCCGTTCCCCACAAAGCGGTGGATGTCTTTAGGAACGAACGCAGGTAGTCCAGCCGCTGCTTTTTCTCGAGTGTCTGATTGATGAGGGTAATCAGTTCGGTCACATTGAATGGCTTGAGCAGATATCCCGCCGCCCCGTGCCGGATACCTTCCATCGCAGATTTCAAGCTGCCATAGCCGGTAATGATGATGACTTCAATGTCGGCGTAGTCCTGCTTGATGTCTTGCAGGAGATCGATGCCTTGGCGGTCGGGCAGCTTTTGATCGAGAGTGATGAGGTCGATATGCTGATCCTTGAGGACCCGCAGCGCTGATTTGGCGTTGTCGGCGGAGTGAATAGTGAAGAACGGACGAAGGATGACTTTGAGCGCGTCCCGAGGGCCCGTTTCATCATCGACGACCAGTACCGACGGTTTCGTGCCCACGTATTCAGGTGATGTATCGGTCCCCATCCAACACGCTCCCGGGTGTAGTGCAGACTTCACTGAATGACAAACGCAAAACCTATACCGTTCCTGACTGTGTTAATCGGACAATATATAGCAGGTCCTGCACATTCAGGCCACAAGATATTTGGCGTAGGTGGTTTCCCTTTTAGTAAATGAGACAGGCTGCGAGAGACGACTTGTCTCATTCGTGAGTCATTGAAGGTTCTGGATTCGCCCCGTTGTCGGGTCGGCTGATGCCCAGGGTATCCATGCGGTACTTCAGCATACGGCGACTGATACCCAGCATGGCGGCCGCGTGGGTTTGTACGTAGGTCGTGCGCTTGAGCGCGTCCAGAATGATTTCCCGTTCGAACTCCATGACGGCTTTTTCGAGCGATAATCGTCCGGCCAACGTGTCGTCCCGGAGCGATGTCGATCGTGTATCCGTTCGCAGGATATTCGGCAAGTGCTCCGGCGTGATGACGCTGGAGCCTTTCGACCAGATGAACGCCTGCTCGATGATGTTCTCCATCTCGCGGACGTTTCCGGGCCACGGATAGTGCGAGATCAGCTCCAGCGAGTCCTTGGTGAATTCCTGGGAAGGACGTTTCTCTTCTTCGATGCGTTTCGCCAGAAAGTGTTTGGCCAGGAGAGCGATGTCTTCGCCTCGCTCGCGCAGGGGCGGCAGATACAGCGCAATGACATTAATACGGTAATACAGGTCTTCGCGAAACTGGCTCTTCCGGACCATCTCATCGAGGTTCCTGTTGGTGGCCGCGACGATTCGGACATCCACCTTGATCGACTGCACTCCACCTACCCGCGTGAACTCACGTTCCTGCAACACGCGTAGGAGTTTGGCCTGCGTCGCGGGGCTGAGATCACCGATTTCATCGAGAAAAAGCGTGCCGGTATGGGCCAATTCGAACTGGCCTACGCGTCGTGCTGTCGCGTCGGTGAAGGAGCCTTTTTCGTGGCCGAACAGCTCACTCTCGATCAGGGTTTCCGGCAGAGCCGCGCAATTGAGCGCCACAAACGGGCGTTCGCGTCGGGTGCTGTTGTAATGAATGGCCTTGGCGACGAGTTCTTTGCCGGTCCCGCTCTCGCCCGTTACCAGGACGGTGGTGCGACTGTCGGCTACCTGCTCGATCTTCGCATAGATTTCCTGCATCGCCGGGCTTTTGCCGATCAGATTGTGAAAGGCATACCGTTGGACGACCTGCGCGCGCAGTTGACGAACCTCTTGTTCCAATTCCTGTTTGCCCAGCGTCCGCTCGATGACGATTTGCAGTTCTTCGACATCGAATGGCTTGGATAGATAGTCTGCTGCTCCCAGTTTCATGGCATCAACGGCCGTCTTGACCGATTTGGTCCCGGTCAGCATGATCACCGGTACGGCACGATTCTCGGTGCGCATGGTCTGGAGCGCCGACAGCCCGTCCGTTCCCGGGAGGATCACGTCAAGCAGGACCAGATCGGGTGCATCGTGTTTGAAACTCTTGAGTCCTTCCGCGGCGTCCGCCGCTTCGAGAATGTCATAGGTCGGTTCCAACACTGTTTTCAGCGAGGCGCGGACACGCGGTTCGTCATCGACAAGTAGTACCCGTTTTTTCATGTTACTCCCGTGCGGCTGAAACGGTGGTGCGTGCATCCGGTGCCGGAAGATTCACGGAAAACGTCGATCCTGCGCCGACTCGACTTTCCACCGAGAGCCTGCCGCCATGTTCGCGGACGATTTGATGCGCGGTGGTCAGGCCCAGGCCGGATCCGTCGCTCGCGCTGTTGGTATGCTTGGTCGTGAAAAACGGATCGAAAATATGCTCCAGGTGGTCTGGGGCAATGCCGCATCCCTCGTCCTCCACCTCCAGTTGTACCCAGGCTGTGTGGCCGGCTTGCGGCAACACGCGCGTACGGATGTGAATGACGCCATTGCCGTTGGACATGGCATCGAGCGCATTCAAGAGCAAGTTCAAGAGTACCTGTTTGATCTGCTGGCGATCGAGAAAGAGTATGGGCAATTGAGCCGCCAGTGTCGTATGCAAACGAATTCCTCTATGCGATGCGGTGGACGAGACGAAACCGAGGCAGGAGCTGACCAGTTCGTTCAAGTCCACTTCGCTCGGTTGGGGGGTCATGTAACTCGCATAATCAAGGATTTCATGCAGGAGCCGTTCGATGCGATGGACGTCTTCAATGGCGATTTGGCTGAATTCACGAATGAATACCGGATCTTGCTGACGTTGCGGGGCCAACTGAATAAAGGTCTTGATCGAGGTCAGCGGGTTACGGATTTCATGCGCAAATCCCCCCGCCATAATTTCCAAGGAGCGCAATCGATCGGTGCGTCTCATCAGGGTGGAGGCGCGCCGAAGGTCGTCCTGCGCCAGATGATGATCCAAGGCATTGCAGGCGATACGTGCGATGGTCTCTGCAATGATCACGGTGTCTTCGTCCAGGTGACATGCCGTGCCGATTGGTCCAAGAGAGCAGAGTCCAAGAAACTGTGTTTTGTTCCGGAGAGGAAGGCACACTGCTGCCTGTATCGATATCATGGCTGAGCCGGCGGGCGAAGCTGAGACCTGGTCGTATCGGAGCAGGTGCAGACGATCGGAGAGGCCCGTGATGAGGGCGTGGTTTCCCGGCAGGCTAGCTGGCAGTGCCGTAAGTGGGCCTTGTCCGAGAGAGGCAAGGAGTTGGTATTGGCCGTCTGCTTGTCGTACCCATATGGCGGCTTCAGGCAAGCGCAACTGTTCGCTGAGTATCGCCAAGATGCAGTCGCCGACCTGCGTGAGGTCGGTGGCCTGTCCCACAGATTCGGCGAAAGCGCCGATCATTCTGATGGGTGTTTCGGAAGTAGAAACGATAGGGGTGCGTCGAATGTGCTCGTGGAGTGCCATAGTCCTGCGCAGAGAATATCAGCCCGGACACCATCGTGCATGTGGTGTCATCCGGTGCGTCGCATGTCGTGTGTTAGTGCCTGAAGTATATATGCGAGGTATTTTTTCAGCCAGCGGAAACAGGTTTTTCGGCGAGAGCGACCAGAAGCTGTCCGGAGAATGTACGCACGAGTCTCGCGGGAGCAGGTGTGACTTGGGCGAGGGCGGCGCTCAGGCTCTCTTCCCGGAATGCGTGAAGTTGACCGATACGCAAGGCGACGCAACATTGAGCCATGCGATTGAGGGCAAGACGGGTGTCTCCCGAAAAGGCATCGACGCCGAGTTCCTGCAAAAATGAACGATAGGGGAGGGCCATATTTGCCAAGGGAGTCATGGCACTCACGATGAGTTTTCCGCCTGGGCGAAGCACGCGGAAAAGCTCCCGAAGCGCATGGAGAGGAGAACGTGAAAAGCTGAGGGAGAGATTCACCACGATGCGATCGAACGAATGGTCGGCGAAGGGAAGCATTTCTACGGATCGACCAAGTACCCACTGCTGAGTGACCGGTGTCGGCGCGGAGATGCGTCCGGAGAACAGGCGGTCCACGTGCTTCAAGGCATCACTCGTCGTGTCCTGGGCGGCTTGCAGCGCAGCCACCGAGAAATCGATACCGGTGTACCGAACCGGCTGATTCTGGTTCCAGGTTTGAGCGCGGAGGCGGTAGGAAAGGTTCAAGAGCAGGAGTCTGGCGAATGAATGAATGCCACAGCCGACATCGAGCAGAGCCAGACCTCCATCGAGTGGTTGGAGGAGTTGATACAGCTGATCGATATATTGCCAATGTGTGGGGAGTTCGTCCAGACTTCGTGTGAGGTCGATCTGTGCCGCCCAGAGTCGTTCGCGGCCTGCCGTTCCGGCTGCATATTTGATGCGGAGCCGATCACGTTCGAATCGTGCGCGAATGGAGGTCATGTGTGAAAGATTCAGGAGCGCCGTGGCGGTGGGATACGGAACGCTATCCGGGGTAAGGCAGAGTTGCGCGATTCGGTGCCAGCTTGCGTGCAGTGCCGTTGGTGCAATCGCGTCGGCAGGCAGAGGGGGGACCTGCAATACTACGCGACTGCCTCTTGATCCGAGCCGGTGCAGCGCATCTTCCAGAAGCGCCGGCGCCGGTGAGGGAGTCGGGTATTCACCGGTGCCTGGACCGGTCGTAAGAAACACGACGTCGGTTCCGCAGTGCGAGAGGTCCTTCTGAAGCGAATGACTCTCTGTATATTGACCAGCCACGGCATCGGCCAGGAATTGGTCGATGTCGAGGGGAATCCCCAAGAGGTTGCCGAGCCCGAGCCGGGTTCCCGCCAGATGTTCATCCACCAAATCCCGCTGGTGAAGCCCTATCAGGCAGTTTCGGATGTCGAGTGTCGGATTGAGAAGTAAGAGCCGGCGGACTCGCCTGTGCCAATCCTGTCGACGCAAGGCGATGCGCCCGAGCAGGTCCGGTGCCAGCAATGTGAGGGGGAGTTCGGGAAATTCTCTCTGCGCAAAAATCAGTATGGTATCGAGATCGTCTTCCAGGGATGTCAGGGTGGTTTGGGTGGGGTCGCCGTCGCTCAGTCCGATGTGACGGCTATGATCATAGCGCAAGACTTGCAAACCGCATACGGCAAGTGTGTAGGCAAGGGCTACATAAGCGTGTTGAGTCGTACCATATCCCGGACTAAGCAGTACCAGCGGGCATCGGGTGCCATCTGCTCGTCTAGGAGCATCGTGACACAGCGCGATTGTGAGGCCCTCACGATTACGTAGGCTGTGTGAAACGGTGAGAACCGGTGAGTCTGACACTGATTCGGCGAAATCCTGCGAAGTGCCGATCCGCGGTGAGATGAGGGCCCGGAGTCTCTGCTCCTGTGCGGAGGAGAAACCCTCGAAGCGCACGCCCACGCGGCGGCCTATTCCCTCCGACGGTGCGGAACTCGAGGTTGTCCTGGGCTGAGGCGGATGTGTCCAGACAATCCGCGCAGGCCAAGGGGTTTCAGAACCCTCAGGCAAGGCGGTGCCGATTGATGAAATGTTTGACTCGACGGGTGCCAAGTGGAGGGTCTGCAGGCCTGCAGGGAAGTCGTACCCTCCCGGCACCTCGATGCAGGCCCCATCCAGGCTCATGTTGACAATCTTCCCGAGGATTGGCGTGACTGGAGAGCCGATTAGTCGAATCGGACAGGGGACGTTTAGACGTGCGGTTTCACGTCTATCTGTCGGCACTTTGTCTGAGGGGAGGGGGGCGTCGGGGTTGTTCTCGGCGGCGGTGAAAAGAGGAAGGATCAATCCTTCGAAGGTGATGATCGTTGAACCGTCTTCCAGCCCGTCGAGAAGTGAACGCAGGACATTGCGGTCGCGCTCATCGCTCGGTGAAAAGGAAATCACAAAGTTTTTGATGGCAGGAAGAGGCAGGTCCGTATGTGCAGCCGGTCGTTCATGCACGAGTCCTTGAAGTTCCAGAAAACTCACCGGTGTCTTGATCACCACGTAGGCTGGTTGCAGGTGAATGGAGGTCGACAGATCATGGATGGTGAGGAGCGCGCCGCCTGTGCTCATATTTCGTAAGACGGCTCGAAGAGTCGTGCCTCCCACCGATAGCTGCACGGGCAGCGCGAATAGCTTGCGTTCGGAACGCCGTCGGTCGGGTCGTTGCCACGCGAGGTACTGGGATTGAACGCGAACAGAATCGGGTTGGGCGGGCGAGCCCGCAGGAGACTCAGTGGTTTGTTCTACCGAAAGATGAGCGGGAACAGGAATTCGTACCGTAATGGTCAGACCGCTGTCTGGCACTTGTTCGATCTCGATGGCGCCGCCATGTGCCTGAACAATCTGGTGAGCGCGAAGGAATTGCTCGGGAGAAATATGGAAATCGGGCTGATCGCCCATGAAAGCAGTGCTGTATCCGGAGTCTTCCTTGATGGTGAAGCTCACATACTCGCGCGAGGCGCTCGAAGGCAGCGGAGGCGTGTGTGAAGCGAATGACGGAATGTCTCGGCTCAGTAGCGCCGTCTGTAGCAGAAGATGTGACGGAGTGTCGGGCCCGGATGTGTATTGGTGAGCATAATTAAGGAGGATTCTCATGAGATCCGCCAGCGCGTCCGGCGAGCCTAGAATGAGGGGAAGGTGTTGAGCCAAGTGTGTAGTCAGGAGAAGTCCAGAAGCTTCTGTCTCCTGACGGATCGTTTGCAAGACTGCCTCGAGAACGCGGTGTAGATCCAGTGCGAAAAACTTTACAGGAGGAGCATGGATGGCCTGTGCCAGTTGATGACCCAGTTGGCTGGCCCGCGACGCCTTTTCGATCATCGTTTCGACATGCTGCTCGATCTTGCTGTGCTGAATTGAGCTGAGTAATCGTTGTGAATCCTGCAGGAGAGTGGTGAGGGGTTGTTGGAGTTGGCGGGATACCCGGGCCGCCTCCCGGGAAAGCGTGAGTTGACGGGTGGTTTCCTGGAGGCGTGACTCTAACTCCGCGAGTCGGTCCTGTTGTGCTTTTTGCTGTGAAAGGTCGCGTAGGACCCCGACCGTGCCGAGGTAACGATTGGCCGAATCGAAGAGCCCCTTGGCTGTGACGTCGACGGTGATAGATGTGGGTGGTGCATCTGGTAGGGTTTTCCGATGAAGAGTGAGCTCAAGTCGGCGTACCGAGCGGCTGCCGGCCCGTCGTTCGTTCAGGCGAAAGCGTGCTGTTGCCTCCTGCAGGGGAGGAAGTAGAAGTGAATAGTGTCGTCCGGCAAGCTCCTCGGGAGTATAGCCGAGCATGGCGGTGACAGCAGTACCCACGTACACAAAGCGACCGTCCCGATCAAGCTCGTACACCAAGTCGCTCAGCGTTTCGATGAACCGCTGGTGCCGTTGAAAGGTGTGGTCCAGTTTCATTTGGAGGTCGCGCTTTTCAACCGCCTCCTGGACGGAAAACAACAACTCGGTGATAAACGC